>JANWVQ010000084.1 GCA_025056745.1 Ignavibacterium sp. | reverse complement strand
AATAACGTTTCCGAATTAGTTCTTGGTAGAAACAGATTAGCTCAAATTAATATGGAGGTTTCAGCTGAGTATGAGGGAACTAAATTAGCTCGCGAACTCGCTGAAACAACAAAACTAATTGATATGATGACAAACGAATTGCAACAGCTTGTTATGAAAGTTAGGATGGTTAAGATTGGAAAGGTATTTAATAAATATCCACGTTTGGTGAGAGACTTATCTAAAATTGCTAATAAAAAAATCAATCTTATAATTGAAGGTGAAGATACAGAATTAGATAAAACATTAATTGAAGAAATAAACGATCCATTAGTTCACTTAATTAGAAACAGTGTTGATCACGGAATAGAAAGTGAAGAAACAAGAATAGCAAATGGTAAAGATCCAGTTGGAACAATAAAACTCTCTGCTGCTCAGGAGGGAAACACTGTTGTCATAACCATAGAAGATGACGGTAAAGGTATAGATCCTGAACTAATAAAAAACAAAGCTATTAGTAAAGGTTTAATCTCAAAAGAAAGAGCAGATGAATTATCAAAGCAAGAAATATTAAATCTGATCTTCCTACCTGGATTTTCTACAGCAGAAGTTGTGACAAATATTTCTGGGCGTGGTGTTGGTATGGATGTGGTGAAAACAAACGTTACAAAACTCCGTGGTACGATTGAAATAGACTCTGTTGTTAAGAAGGGAACAAAAATCTCAATTAGATTACCTCTGACTCTTGCAATAATAAGTGGACTTGTCGTTAAAGTTAGTACTGAACAATTTGTAATACCTCTTAATTTGGTAGTAGAAGTTATTAGAGTTCATAAAGATTATATCTATTATGTAAATCAAAAGCCGAATATTAAATTACGTGATAAAGTAATTCCGATAGTATCGCTAAAAGAAAAAATTCTGAAAGAAAAACTAAATGGTTTTAATGGCGAATATCAATATGTAGTCATTGTAAATGTGGCTGAAAAACAAATTGGTTTGGAAGTCGATGGATTGGTTGGACAGAAAGAAATAGTTATTAAATCTTTAAGTGATTTAATTGGAAAAATCCCAGGTATTGCAGGTTCATCAATAATGGGTGATGGCTCTGTAATTTTAATTTTAGATGTTTCAGAAATAATTAATCTTTAATCAGATGAATAAAAAAATTAGAGTTCTTGTAGTCGACGATTCTGCTTTTATGAGAAAATCGATTTCTTATATTCTCGAAAGCAGTGGTGTTATCGATGTTGTTGGCACTGCAAAGAATGGACAAGAAGGTTTTGAGATGTTGTTGAAATTAAAACCAGATATTGTTACCCTTGATGTTGAAATGCCGGTTATGAATGGTTTGGATACTCTTAAAAAAATTATGACAGAATGTCCAACACCAGTTATAATGCTTAGTTCATTGACTGCTGAAGGAACGGAAACTACTCTCAAGGCCTTATCGTTGGGTGCAGTTGATTTCTTAGCCAAAGATATGGTTAATATAAACTCTGGTCTTCTGAATATTCAGAAGGAATTGATAAATAAGATTAAAACTATTTACAATCAAAAATCTTTAGCTTTCCGATTAAGTCGAATTCACGGCAAAATATCAGAACCACAAGAAAAAAAAACAAGTATAGCTTTAAGCAATTTTGTAAAACCATCTTTCGAAATAAAATCAATTTTGATTGGAATCTCTACCGGTGGTCCTCTTTCACTTCAAAAAGTTATTCCAGAATTAAATAAAAATATCCCCGTCCCAATTTTTATAGTTCAGCATATGCCACCAATATTTACAAAATCACTTGCTGATAGATTGGATAAAATGAGTCAAATAGCTGTAAAAGAAGCTGAGGATAGTGAGAAAATAGTACCTTCACAAATATATATTGGGCAAGGTGGTAAACATATGATTATTGAAAAAAACTTTGGAGGATACAACATCAAAATCACCGAACAACCAGCTGATTCCCTCTATAAACCATCTGTTGATGTAACATTAAATTCTTTAATTGATTATTATGGAAAGCACGTCTTTGCTATAATTATGACAGGTATGGGAAAAGATGGTTTAGAAGCTGTTAAAAGATTAAAACAACTTGGTGGTTATTCTGTCGCTCAGGATGAAGAGAGCAGTGTTGTTTATGGAATGCCAAAAGCAATTGTTGATAATAATCTAGCTGACGCTATATTACCATTAGATTCAATTTCTAGTCAAATCAATAAACTGTTTTAGGTGAGTTATGGAAGAAATGAGATTTGAAATTTTTAATACCAATAATTTAAGTAGTAAGAAAAAAGTTATAAAAGGTGAGCATACAAAAGTAGTCGGAAAAGTTCAGGTATCTTTTGAAGAAGATTCAATGGACAATGTTAAAATCATACTTAACAAAGATGAAAACAATAATATAAGAGAAATTAAATTCGTTTGTAGTTGCGGACACACTAAATCATTGATTTTGGACTACGAAGGATAAATTACTAGAATTATTTCCATCATATTACCTTTTCAAATTTCAATTCATTTTTTTGATCATATCCTATCAGTAAATTTGAAACACAATTTTTTGGAGTTATTGTGAGTATAATAAATAACGCAATTGTCAAAGCTGTTACCTTAATGCCAAAACCTATAGTAGGATTTTTTTCAAAAAGATATATTGCTGGAGATACCTTAGAGGATGGTATTAGGACTGTTCAACAACTAAATTCTAAAGGTATTTATGCAACCTTAGATGTTTTAGGTGAGGCAATTCAAAATCGTCAAGAGGCTATTCATTACAAGAATCAAGCAATTGAAGTTTTAGAAGCGATTGATAAATTCAAATTAAAGGCAAATCTTTCTATTAAACCAACTCAAATGGGGCTTAATATAAATTTAGACTTTGCATACGAACAAATTCGTGAGATTGTTGCAAAAGCTAAAGAGATTCAAAGCTTTGTAAGAATCGATATGGAGGACTCTTCAACAACAGATAACACAATTGAAGTTTATAAAAGAGTTTTTCAAGAGTTTAAGAATGTGGGCATTGTAATTCAAGCTTACCTGAAAAGATCTTTGAATGATGTCATAATTCTCAATAAAATTGGTACGAATTATCGACTGTGTAAAGGAATTTATGTCGAACCACCGACAATTGCATTGAAGGACAGACAAGCCATTCGAGATAATTTTATGAGAATTCTAAAACAAATGTTTATTGATGGAAATTATGTTGGAATTGCAACACACGATAAATATCTAATTGATGAATCATATAAGCTCATAAAAGAACTTAACATTCCTAAAGATAAATTTGAATTTCAAATGTTATTAGGAGTGCGAGAAGATTTAAGGGATAAGATAAACAATGATGGTTATAAAATCAGAATTTATGTTCCTTTTGGCAAAGATTGGTATGCTTATTCTATTAGAAGATTAAAGGAAAACCCTTCAATTGCGCGTCACATTGTGAAAAGTATTTTGACTTTTGGTAAAGCCTGATTGATATGATTACATTAGGGATAGAAACTTCTTGTGACGAAACCTCTGTTGCGATATTAAAAGACAGTAATATACTTGCTAATCTGATTTCCTCTCAGGATTTTCATAATAAATATGGAGGAGTTGTTCCAGAACTTTCAAGTCGAGCTCATATTCAGTTAATAAATCCATTAGTAAAAGAAGCAATAAAAATTTCTGGAATTGAATATAAAGATTTAGATGTAATTTCAGCCACTGCCGGACCCGGATTGATTGGAGCACTTTTGGTCGGCTTATCCTACGCTAAAGGTCTTTCTTTAAGTTTGAATAAAACTTTTATAGCAGTCAATCATATTGAAGGACATATTTTTTCTGGATTTCTGATGCAGGATAAGCCCGATTTTCCTTATTTATGCCTTGTTGTTTCAGGTGGACATACTTTATTGGTATTAGTAAAAAATTATAATGAAATAATTAAATTAGGAACAACTGTTGATGATGCTGCAGGTGAGGCATTCGATAAAGTAGCAAAGCTTCTTGGATTAGGATATCCTGGTGGTCCAAAAATTCAGGATTCAGCAAAAAGTGGCGATGCAGAAAAAATAAATTTCCCAATCTCTGATTTGAAAAATCCATTTAATTTTTCTTTTAGTGGATTAAAGACTGCTGTTTTGAGATATGTTCAAAAACAAGGGGGAGTAGAAAAACTCAATAAAAATCATATTGCAGATATATCAGCTTCTTTTCAAAATGCTGTTGTTAAAGCTTTAGTAAGCAGGTTGGAATTAGCTTTGAAAAAATTTGATGTTAATTCTATATCTATTGTTGGAGGAGTTGCTGCAAATAGTTTATTAAAAGAAAGAGCAATTGAACTTGCAAATTCTTTCAATAAAAAAATTGTTATACCATCATTAGAATTTTGTGGAGATAATGCTGCTATGATAGCCTATCGTGCAGAAACTCTTTATAAATCTGGAATAAAGCACGAACTTAATTTCAAACCTTTTCCATCACTAAACGAAAACACTTTCTTAACTTTAGAACAGTTTATATGATTCAACATTCACCAGAACTTGAAAAAAAGTTAAATGACTTAAGAAATAAAATTGATGATATTGATTTTAAGATAAGAGAACTTCTTTTAGAAAGATTTCAACTTGTTGAGAGAATAATCCAAATAAAAAAAGAACTATCTTCAGAACTTTTTGATAATAAAAGAGAAATAGATATTTACAATATGATAATAAAGGATTTGCCATCCGAAGTAGCAGCATCTATAAAAAATATTTTTGAGCAAATTATTATCGAATCGCGCTCCTTCCAGAAAAAAAGATTAGGAAATTAACTCCATAATGAAATTATTAACCAGAAATCAGTTCTTTATAGTCGTTGCTTCTTTTTTTATTTTTTTAGGAGTAGGATATTATTTATTCTTTCTGCCAATTGGATACAATATTAAAGAGCCATTAAGATTTGAGATAAAAAAAGGAGAAAGTATTAATTCAATTACTGAAAGATTATACGCAAATGGAATATTAAAAAATAGATTGCTCTTCAAAATAGCTGTATTTATTTACGGAGCTGAGAGAAACATTAAAGCTGCTCGATATAAAATTGGTAAAAATTTAAGTTACTTAGACCTTGTAGAATTATTTGTTTTTGGCCCAGCGGATTATTTAAAGAAAGTAAGAATATTTGATGGTTCAACAATAAATAATATTGCTCAATCACTAAGTCAAGAAATTAAAATTGATAGTTCAGAATTCTTATCATTAACTTCAGATTTAAACTTTCTAAGATCATTAAACTTGAATACGAATTCATTAGAAGGATATTTGCTCCCCGATGATTATGAATTATATGAGAACTCTTCATCAAAAGAGGTGATTTTAATATTTGTAAATAACCTTAAAGAATTTTGGAATGATTCATTAGATAATCAGGCAAAAAATTTGAAACTGACACAACACGAAGTTTTAACCCTTGCTTCAATTATAGAAGGTGAGACTAATTATCCTGATGAAATGAAACTTATTTCTGCTGTTTATCATAATAGACTTAAAAAAGGGATGAAATTACAATCTGATCCAACAGTGCAATATGCTCTGAATAGACCTTGGAAAAGATTATATTACACAGATTTGAAAATTGATTCACCTTATAACACTTATAAATATTACGGATTACCACCAGGTCCAATTAATAATCCGGGCAAGGAAGCAATAATTGCAGCACTTTATCCAGCTGATGTAGATTATTTATTCTTCGTTGCAGATGGTTCAGGAAAGCATAAATTTGGTAAAACATACAAAGAACATTTGGATAACGTTAAAGAATATAGGAAATGGTTAAAAACAAAAAAATCAGATTAACTCTTTTACTTTTTATTTTAATCCTTAACTCTTGCGCTTTGCAACTTCCTCCTGAGGGTGGTGAAATTGATTTGATACCTCCTAAAATAATTTCATCTTTTCCTGAAAATGGAACTGTTAATTATTCCGAAAATTATTTCAAAGTAACTTTCTCAGAATACGTAGATAAAAGAAGTTTCAGAGAATCAATTTTTATCTCTCCAAGTGTTGATGGTGAAATGAAAATTGATTGGTCAGGAAAAACAGCTGAAGTAATTTTTACAAAAGGATTTAAAGAGAACACTACTTACATTATCACAATAGGAACAGACGTTGTAGATCTTAATAACAAAAATAGAATGGCAAGCGCTTTTAATTTGAGGTTTTCAACCGGTGATCAAATAGATTTTAGAACAATAAATGGAAAAATATTTGATAAAGAAAAAGAAGGGGTAATGATTTTTACTTATAAATTTGAAAATGATACTACAAACTATTTACTGAAGAAACCAGATTATATATCTCAATGCGGAAAAGATGGTAGCTTTTTAACCGAGGGTTTGCCCTCTGGAAAATTTAGAATCTTTGCAATTAAAGACCAATATCGTGACTTGATTTTTCAATCTGAACAAGATTTGGTAGGTATTCCTTCTCAAGATATTTTCTTTTCTGAAACTGATACTTCATTTTCAAACTTTAATTTTTATTTAACAAGGTTTGATACAATCCCACCTAAAATTTTAGAAGCGAGAATGTTAGATGATAAACATATTTTAATAAAATTTACAGAAGAACTACAATTAGAAAGATTAAGTTTAGATAATTTTAAGTTTTTAACATTTAATGATATTCAATCCTCTGGAGTCTCAGCTTACTTTAATACAGTAGGAAAATTAAATGAGTTGATTTTAGTGCCTGAAAATAATTTTACAAATAAAAAAGAGATCAGATTATTTGTAAAAGATATATATGATTTATCAGGAAATGTCTTGGAACTTGATAGTATTGATTTTATCACAACAGATAAAGTTGATACGTCATCGATAAAACTTATTAAAACAGAACCAACCGAACTAAAGTTAGATCATCAAAATTTTGATTTAAAGTTTTTTTTCGATGATGCTATTCAAAAAAATAATTTACCCAAAGCTTTTAGTTTTTGGGATTCAAATAATAATAAAATACCAATGAATATATCTTTCATTAATGATGCAACAGTTCAAATTTTACCAATCCAAAAATTAAAGCCAGATTCAAGATACAGAGTTGAAATAGATATGAATTATCTACTGGATTTCAATGGAAATAAAATTGATTCGGTAATTAAAATTGACTTACTAACAAAAGGAGATTATGAATTTAGTGGAATTAGTGGTAGAGTTATAACAAAAAAACAAAATTTAGTTCTTTTCTTAGAGTCGGAGGCGATATCAAATATTAAATATTATTCGTCCTTAAATGAAAAAAATGAATTTGAATTTGAAAGAATTCCACCAGGAAAATATTTGTTAGGAGCTTTTGAAGATCAAAATAAAAATTCAAAATATGATTTTGGTTCTTTGATACCCTTTAAATTTTCAGAAAAGTTTTATTATTACCCAAGTATTATAGAAATTAAGCCTCGTTGGAGTGTTTCAGATATACAATTTGTTATTGAATAAATATCAATCTCGTTTGTATATGATGTTTCCATTCTTTACAGTCATAAAAACTAAATTTCTTCCGATACTGTAAAAAATATCAGAGTAATTTTCAGTGTTGAAAATTGCAAAATCTGCTTTTTTGTTTATTTCAATTGATCCTACTAAATGGCTTCTATCAATTGCTTTAGCTGCATTAATTGTAACTGAATTAATTATTTCTTCAAAGCTCATTTTCATTTTAAGTGCGGCAATCTGCATAATCAAATGCAAATTTAAAATGTGAGATGAACCTGGATTGAAATCTGTTGACAATGCAACAATACAATTTGCATCAATTAATTTTCGAGCCGGGGCAAAGTGATGATTTAAGAAAAAAGAGACTCCGGGTAATAACACACAAACTATTTCTTTGTTTGCAAGCTTGGAAATTTCTTCTTCTGTTACCACTTCTAAATGGTCAACACTTATTGCTTGATTTTTCAAAGCAACATCAATTCCACCAATTGAATTAAATTGATCAGTATGAAGCTTTAATTTTAATTTATTTGATTTTGCTGATTGAAAAATTTTATCAATTTCTTCTGCATTAAATGCTGTCTTTTCACAAAATCCATCACAAAACTCTGCCAAATTATTTTTAGAGATGTATGGTATCATCTCATAAATGATTTGATTAATATAGCCATCGTGATTATCTGAAAATTCAACTGGAAAAGTATGAGCACCAAGAAAGGTTGATATTACATCAATGGGATAAGATTCATCAATAAGTTTAATTGCGTGAAGAAGTTTGATCTCATTATCGAAGTCTAATCCATATCCGCTTTTAATTTCAATAGTAGTAATTCCTTGAGAAATGAATTCTTTGATTCTCTTCTCCATCAATTCGAACAATTCAACTATTGAAGTCTTTTTAACACTATTGACAGTCTTTAAAATTCCGCCTCCTTGTTTTGCAATTTCTTCATAAGTAACTCCTTGAAGCTTTAACTTATATTCATCAGATCTATTTCCAGAGAAGGCAAGGTGAGTATGACATTCAACTAATCCTGGTAAAATAACTTTTCCACTTAAATCTATTATTTCAAAATCTGATCTATTCTTTATTGAGTTATTTGGAATTAAATCTTTTATAATACCATTTTCAACGATAATTGAATAAGAGGATAATAAACCAATATCATTTAATTCCGATCCTGATTTATAATTCTTGAACTCGGTATTACAAGTTATGATTTGGCTAGAGTTTGTGAAAAGTTTCATTTATCGTAAACATTTACTGTTGTTCTAATAACTTTTGAATCTTTGAAGCCAAGTTGAATTAGCTTTCTTCTCAAGGCGTTAGCATCTTCCAAAATTGTCAAATCGCCAATTAAAAGTTTATAAAAAGGAGGTTCAAAAACTGTGTAAATTTTATTATTATTTTTAACTTCTTCTAACCTTAGTTGAACATCATTTAATTCTTCTAGAACGTCAGTTGAAAAAACTAATACTCTGTAGCCTTCAACGGTTCTGATTGTTTTTTCTGAACTTTGATTGTTGCTGTCAGTTGAGAACGAATACCAAACTTCTTTATCGGATAGTTTATTTGATTTTTTTTTAGTTTCTTTAATATCAATCTGGGCTCTAAATCTGCTTACATCAAAATCTTCTATTATTCCAGTGTCGTTTGAAAATGATTTTCCTGGAGTTTCTTTAGTTGAATTTTCTTTTTGTGAGTCGGTCGAATTTTTTTCATAACGGGTTGTTGGCACTGCACCACACGATAATAAGCAAATTATCACAGTAAAAATCAACAAACCTTTAATAATTGATTTAAACATTTCAATGCTACCTTAATATTGATTTTTTGAGTTACTTTTTGTTCTTAGTAAATTTGCGAAACAATTTTAAAGAAATTATAAAATGTCTACAAGAAAACTAAAGATTTTATTTGTAACTTCCGAAGCAGTTCCCTTCGTGAAGACAGGAGGTTTAGCTGATGTTTCAGCAGCACTTCCAAAGGTTTTAACTGAAATGGGACACGAAGTTCGTTTAATTATTCCAAAATATGGAGCTGTTGATGAAAGAAAGTTTAAAGTTCACGACATAATTAGACTAAAAGATATTTCAATTAAAATTGGTGATAAAGATGTAATCTTTTCGTTGAAATCTTGTTTCTTACCGGGTGTAAGAACAAGAGTTCAAATTTATTTCCTTGAAAACTATGAATACTTTGGAAACAGAAACAGTTTATATGTTGATCCAAAAACAGGAAAAGATTATCAGGATAATGATGAGAGGTTTATTTTATTAAATCGTGCTGTTTTAGAAATGATGATCAAGCTTGGTTGGACACCAGATATTATTCATCTTAATGATTGGCAGTGTGGCTTGGTACCTGCTTATGCTAAAACAATTTATAAGGACAGTGCCGGTTTCGATAAATTAAAGATACTATTTACAATTCATAATTTAGCTTATCAAGGTAAATTCCCTCAAAGCTCTTTCAAAAAAACAGGCTTGCCTGAATCTCTTAATTCGGAAAAGAAAGGAATAATACATCAAGGGAAATTGAATTTTCTTAAATCAGGTTTATTGTTCTCGGATGCAATTAATACAGTTAGTGAGACTTATGCTCTGGAAATTCGAACAAAGGATGAATTTGGTGAAGGCTTAAAAGATGTTTTAGCAAAAAGGAAAGATAAATTATTTGGTATTGTAAATGGAATAGATTATAACTCCTGGAATCCTGAAAAAGATAAACTTATTCCTTTCAACTATTCAATAAAGAACTTAGATAAAAAGGTTGAAAATAAAATTTATTTGTTGGAGCGATTCGGGCTTAAATACGATCCAAATATTCCTCTTATTGGAGTAATAAGCAGACTTTATGAATCAAAGGGAATTGATCTTATACAAAAAGCTTTTAATGATTTAATGAAACTTAACATTCAATTTATTCTTTTAGGAACTGGTGATTTTAAATATCATACTTTTTTTGAAAAAATGTCCTTTAAGTATTCGGATAAATTTTCTTGCTATCTTGGATTTAGTGATGAATTAGCTCATTTAATTGAGGCCGGAGCTGATATGTTTTTAATGCCTTCAAAATATGAACCTTGTGGATTGAATCAGATGTATAGTCAGGTTTATGGAACTATTCCAATCGTTCGAGAAACTGGTGGTCTTGCAGACACAGTCCAAAAGTACAACGATAAAACTGGCGAAGGAACTGGCTTTGTCTTCAAGAAATATGAAGCTGATGATATGATTTCAGAAATCAAAAGAGCTATAAAGGTTTTTGCAAATAAGGATTCTTGGCAGAAGTTAATGAAAAATGCAATGAAACAAGATTTTAGTTGGAACGTTTCGGCAAAAAAATATATTGACCTCTACAGAAAAATTCTTTCTGAAGAATAAGGTTGAGAAGAGCTGTTTTTTTAGATAGAGATGGAACAATAAATGAAGATCCGGGTTATTTAGGAGATCCAGATAAAGTGTTTTTATTACCTACCGTCGGAGAATCTTTAGCAAGATTAAAAAACGATTTTAATTTCTTGCTTATTGTTATTTCAAACCAATCTGGTGTTGCAAGAGGACTAATTTCAATTGATGACGTTCGAAAAGTAAATGAGAAAATTAATTCTTTATTAAAAAAATTTAATGTTCAAATAGATGATTTCTTTTTTTGCACCGCTCACCCAGATTTCAATAATGAAGAAGATTGCCAATGCAGAAAACCTTCTCCTAAAATGTTATTTGATGCCTCTGAAAAATACAACATAGATTTAACTAAAAGTTATATGATTGGTGATTCAGAATCTGATATATTGGCAGCGAAAAATGCTGGTTGTAAAAGTATTTTAGTTAAAACAGGTTTAGGAAAGGAAACATTTAATGCATTGTTATCCGATAACAATTTACCAAACTTTGTAGCAGAAAACTTAAAAGAAGCAAGTGAGTTTATAATTAATGATTTTTCAGGAGAAAATTTTGTTAAATAAAAAAACAATTAGTCTAATCATATTATTTTTAATAGGAATCGTTTTTATCTCTTGCAGTGATGAACCAAGTGATCTTGGTGCAAATCTTTTAACAACTGATATGATCGATGTTCTTAAATTAGATTCGAACCGAGATTCATTGTATCAGATAAGTAGTTCGGTTAAGAGAGTTATTCCTCTTGGAACCTCATCAAGACTGTTACTTGGGAAATATCAAAATCAAACAGCATATACTTTAATTTCTTTCCTTTTCACATTACCGGATTCAATCAAACAATTAGTAAAAAAAGATAGTATTGAGGTAGTTGAAGCAAAGGCTGAAATGAATTTGGATTATTACTTTGGTCAAAAAGATGGTTTTTTTGATTTCTCTGTTTACGAAATACAATCAAACTGGACCTCTGCTGGTTTTACTGCTGATTCTTTTGCATCATTAAATTATTCTTCAATTGATTTAAGTAGCAATAGAGTTGGAAGTGATACTTTATACACTTTTAATATCAACAATAATATTATAAAAAATTGGTTAAAAAATTCTGCAGACACTTCCTTAGCTCAGAATAGAGGGGTTTTATTAAGTCCAAAACCCAACTCACAAAAAATCATAGGTTTTGTAGCTTTTGATCCTAACTTTGCAAGAGATACGAAAATCAAAGTGATTTACAGAAAATTAGGAGCATATACAGATACATTGACAGCCTTAGTTCTTTCAGATGTTAGCATTGTTGTCGGTGATAACCAAATTGATTCAAATTACATTACCATTCAAAGCAGTTTAGTTTATAATGGCATATTAAAGTTTGATCTTTCAAAGATATCAAGAGGATCAATTGTAAACTACTCGCAGTTGACTTTAACTTTAGATACACTTAAATCAAAGTTTGGTAGTAATTACTTAGATGAAATTCACGCATACATAATTACTAATTCAGACTCATTAAAGATTAATGAATCAAATGTTTATCCGCTCAAGCGAAAAGGTAATAATTATATAGGTGATATTAGTGGAATGGTGAGATATTGGATGGCGAATAATCCAAACTTTGGTATTTTATTAAAACCAGCAAGAGAATTAGTAGGTATGGAAAAATTTGTAATAAAAAGTAGTTCTTTCCCAATTTATGACGAAAGACCTAAAATCGAAATAATTTATACGAAGAGAAAATAAATGAAAACATTTTTGCTTTATTATTTGATATTAATTTGCTCTTTGACATTTGCTCAAAGTTCATCAGTTTATTCAAGATATGGAATTGGAGATATTAAACATTCATTCTCTACTAGATACAAGGCTTTGGGAGGTTTAGGAGTTTCCATTTACGATAAATATCATATTTCCACCATTAATCCTGCATCGTGGACAAGTTTTGATCGTACTAAAATAGAATTTGCTTTATCTTACAACGGAGTAATGGTTAGCAACATTAATAAAAAAACATTCACTGCTGAAACAGAAGTTGAGGGAATTAATTTTGGTTTTCCAGTTGAAAAGGATTTAGGAATTGGAGTTGCACTTGGTTTAATACCTGTTTCTCGGGTAAGCTACAAAACTAAATTTAATTTTGTCAACTCAGATAGTATGATTAGTAATTATGATATCACATTAGAGGGTAAAGGAGGACTTTCAAAAATATTTATTGGTTCATCAGTTAAATTATCAAACAATTTCTCCATAGGTGGTGCATTTGATTATTATTTTGGTAGTTTCAGATACATATCAGCAATAGCTTTTACAAATCAAAATAATTTTTCATCAGAATATACTCTTAATTACAGGCCTTATGGTTATGGTGCAACATTAGGAATAATAAGTTCTTCATTAAATGAATTAATAAGAAGCGAAGATTTATCAAATATTAACTTTGGAATTTCAGCAAGTTTTTATTCAAAATTTAAAACGGATTCAGTTATAACTGGTGTCTCGTCTGTTTTGGTGGACACAATTGCACAATATAGTGACTATATGCAACTTCCACCGAAGTTTAATATAGGATTAAGCTTTCTTTTGAAGCAAAAATATTTATTTACTTTTGATTATTCAACTCAAGATTTTTCAAAATTTAAGGTGTTTTCTAAAACTTCCGATAATTTACAGAGTTTACATAAATTTAGAATAGGATTTGAAGCTCAAGCAGTGAATGAACTAAGTCAAAAATTAATGGAACGTGTTCTTTGGAGAATTGGTTTAAGTTATGAAAAAACACCTTATAAATTTTATGATGTTGGAATAAATCAATACTCGTTTTTAGCTGGTTTATCTTTACCAATAAATCCCGATAATTTAATTGACCTAAGTTTTGAATATGCATTAAGAGGAACAACTGATAATAATTTAATTAAAGAAAATTTTTTCAAATTAAATGTTAGTCTTGTTTTTAATGAACTATGGTTTTTAAGATTTGAAAAATAGTACAAAAAATTAAAAGGGTTAAAAGTGAAAAAAAATAAATTTTCTATAGCAGCAATAATCTTATTTAGCTTGATGTTTCAAGCTCAAATAAATGCACAAATTCCCGATTCACTTAAAAAAATCTATAGTCTTTTCTCAGAATATCACAAAAACAAAGATTATCACAGCGCACTTCCTTATGGATGGGACATAATTAAATATGCTCCTGAAGCATTTTCAAAATGGATATTCTATAAAATGGAAGATTGTTTGTGGTATCTTCACGATTCATCAAATATTTCACAAGCAGAATTGAAATCAATAAATGATACAATTCTTTATTTCTATGATCAAGCAATAAAATATCGTCCTGAGGATAAAGGATATTTCCAGGTAAGGAAAGCCTTTGTAGCCGAAACTTGGTTAAAATTACCAGCTCCAGAAGTTATTAAACTTTATGAGCTTGCTTTTGAATGGAAACCAGATTTGTCAAATTATTACTATAATAGATTAGGGCAACTTTATAAATCTAATATGAGTGATGATAATGATTACAAACTCAAAGCTTTAGACTTATATACTTTTCTATCAGAAAGAGACCCATCAAACATCCAGTGGAGTCAGGAATTAGAAACTCTAGTTGATAATGTTGACGAGTTAGTTGTAATTACCAGAAAAAATTGGGAAGCTAACAAAGAAGATCTCTCAAGAGCCTGGAAATATGCTTCAACAGCAATAAGAGCACGTGACTTTAAAGAAGCAATTATTCCGCTTGAGTTTTTAGTAAAAAAATCTCCAGAAACAGTAAACTACTGGAATCAATTAGCAAATGCTTATCAGAAAACAGAAAGGCTCTCGGATGCTGAAAAAGCTTATAAAAAGCTTATTGAACTTGAACCAGATAAGAAAGAGCACTATTTAAATCTTGGTTTAATATACAAGGAACAAAACAAATACTCTGCTGCACGCGCAGAATTTCAAAAAGCTAACGAGAAAGGTGGTGGATGGGGTTTAGCCGTTTACTATGAAGGTTTGCTTTATGAATCATCAGCTAGAGCTTGTGAATTTAATTTCGAAACCAAATTAGTTTATCTTTTAGCGCAAAATACTTACAGACGTGCATTAAGTATGGATCCAACTTTAACAGAAGCACAAGAGCGTATATCGGCTCTGGCTAGTTCAGTTCCAACAAGAGAAGATTATTTCTTCAGAGGAATAAAATCAGGGCAAACTCTTCAGATAACAGGTAATTGTTTCGGTTGGATTGGGAGAAGTGTAACAGTCCCTTAAAGTTGTAAAAACTTAGAGGTCTTTTGCTTAAACAGAAGACCTTTTCTCTTAAACAAAACAAGGTCAATTATGATTGAAAATTTAAAGAATGATTTAGAAGCTCATCAAATAGTTCAATTAGAAATAGAGAGACAAACAAAAAAGTTAGAACTAATTGCATCAGAAAATTTCGTTAGTCCTGCAGTTCTGGAAGCAGCGGGTTCAGTATTAACAAATAAATATGCAGAAGGATATCCCGGTAAAAGATACTATGGTGGCTGTGAATTTGTTGATCAAGCTGAAGATCTTGCTCGAGAAAGATTGAAAAAACTTTTCGGTGCCGAATATGTAAATGTTCAACCTCACAGTGGTTCACAAGCTAATATGGCTGTTTTAATGACATTTCTAAATCCTGGAGATAAATTCTTGGGTTTAAGTTTAGCTCACGGGGGACACTTAACACACGGCTCGCCAGTAAATTTCTCCGGGAAATTATATACAGCTATTGGTTACGAGCTTGATGAAAAAACAGGCTTATTAGATTATGATAAAATTTATGATATAGCTAAAAAGGAAAAACCGAAATTGATTATAACAGGTGCAAGTGCTTATTCAAGAGATTGGGATTATAAGAAATTCAGAGAGATAGCTGATTCTGTTGGAGCATTTTTAATGTGTGATATGGCACATCCTGCAGGACTAATTGCTAAAGGCCTTCTTAATAACCCGATTCAATATTGTGATGTTGTTACATCAACTACACATAAGACTTTACGAGGTCCTAGAGGAGGCATTATTCTTATTGGAAAAGACAAAGAAAATCCTTGGGGCATTAAAACACCAAAAGGGGATCGAAACAAAATGATTTCTGAATTGATAGATAGTATGGTTATGCCTGGTATCCAAGGTGGTCCTTTAATGCATATAATTCTTGCAAAAGCAGTAGCATTTGGAGAGGCATTAAGTGATTCATTTATGACTTATGCAAAACAAGTTGTATCAAATGCAAAAGCTTTAGCAAATAAATTAAAAGAATTCGAGTTTAACATTGTTTCAGGTGGGACTGATAATCATTTAATGTTAATTGATTTAACCAATAAAAATATAACTGGAAAGCAAGCTGAAACAGTTTTAGAGAAAGCCGGAATTACTGTTAATAAAAATATGGTTCCTTTTGATAAAAAAAGTCCGTTTGTTACAAGTGGAATTCGCATTGGAACTCCTGCATTGACAACTCGTGGAATGAAAGAAGGTGAAATGGAAATCATTGCAAGCATTATTGATCGTGCTATTAAAAACTATGATAATGAAAAAGTGCTCGAAGAACTAAAAAATGAAGTTTATCAATTAACCAGTAAGTTCCCATTATTTGCAGGATAATTTGTATTGTTGGATAATAATAGATTTCCAAATCATCAGCTCAATAATCAAGATGATGAAGCGGAGATGACATTTTTAGAGCATCTCGAAGAGCTTCGGTGGAGAATAATATATTCAGTAATTGGAATTTTGATTGGAACTATTATAGCTTGGATTTTTATAGATTTTCTCGTTGAGTCCATATTATTAAGACCTGCGATTTCAAACAAAATATCTCTCCAAAATTTAAAGCCTTTTGGTCAAATTTTTCTTTATTTTCAAATAGCTATCATAGGTGGAATAATTTTAAGTTTACCGAATATATTCTATCAACTTTGGAAATTTATTTCACCAGCTTTAAGGAGAAATGAAAGAAAATACATTTTAGCCATCGTCATATTTTCTTCAGTATGTTTTCTTGCTGGAATTTTATTTGCATATTTCGTTATGCTTCCACTTACATTATCATTTGCAAGTCAATTTGGAACTACAGCAATAAAAAATGAATTTGCTATCGATGAATATATGTCAATAATAATAAGTGTTATGTTAGCAGCCGGATTAGTTTTTGAGTTACCTATGTTGTCTTTTTTTTTATCTAGGCTTGGTATCTTAACTCCTGAGTTTATGAAGAAATACAGAAAACATTCAATTGTTTTAATTTTAATTGCTGCTGCAATATTAACTCCAGGAACAGATCCAATTTCGCAACTAATCTTAGCAGTTCCTTTGTTTCTACTTTATGAAATAAGTATTTTAGTTTCAAAATTATCTCAGAAAAAAGTTGTTGAACAATAAATTATCTCAAATATCGGCATCAGTTAAAGATGAACTTAATTACTTTCAAGATTTCTTTCAGGAATCGATGAAAAGTAAAGTTGGGCTTATTGACCTGATAGCCAGATATATCATTCGTCAAAAAGGGAAGAAAATAAGGCCGCTATTGGTTTTACTATCAGCAAAACTTTCTGGTGGTATTAATGAAAGAAGTTATCGAGGTGCAGTTTTAGTCGAACTTTTGCATACGGCTACCTTAATTCACGATGATGTAGTTGATAATGCTGATAAAAGAAGGAATTTTTGGTCTATAAACAAAGTCTTCAAAAATAAAGTATCTGTTCTGATGGGGGATTATTTACTGGCCCGTGGACTTATGTTAGCAGTTGAAAATGAAGATTTTGATTTTCTAAAAGTTATCACCAAAGCTGTAAAAAGAATGTCAGAGGGTGAGCTACTACAGATTCAAAAAACTAGGAAATTAGATATTAATGAGGAAACTTATTTCCAGGTTATTTCTGATAAAACTGCTTCATTAATTGAAACCTGTTGCCTTATCGGTGCGCTTAGTGCAACAGAAAATAAAGAATATCAAGATGCACTTAAAGCTTACGGACATAATTTAGGGATGTCTTTTCAAATAAGAGATGATATTCTTGATTATGAAGGCCAGAGTTTTCTACTAGGTAAACCGATTGGTGGGGATATTAAAGAAAAAAAGATTACTTTACCATTGATTTATAGCTTAAATAAAGTTGACAAAAAGGAATCCGATTTAATTAGAAGTAAAATTAAAAATAACAATAACAAAGCCACAGTAAAAGAAATTATTGAATTTGTAAGAAGGAATAATGGTATTGAATATGCTTATCAAGTTTCTTTAATGTTTGCTGAAAAGGCAAAAAATTCTTTAAGCATATTCAATGACTCTGAAGTAAAATCTGCTTTAGAGAAATTAGTAGATTTCGTAACAGAAAGAAAGAACTAACCTTTTTTTAACTCTTCTTTGTAATTAAAACCTTTTAATGGTTCTCTTAAAGTTAAAACAGGACAGGGTGCTTTTCTTACGACTTTTTCTGCAGTGCTTCCAAACAAAATATGTTCAACACCTGAATGTCCGTGAGTAGCAATTATTATCAAGTCAACATCGAGCTCTGAAGCTGTTTGTATAATCTCTACAAAAGGTTTTCCCGTTTTAATAACTACTTGTGACTTAATGTCTGGATATAATTCATTTTTGGATAGTTTTTCTAATTCTTCCTTTGCTCTTTTATCTAGTTCAATATCAATAGTTGGAATTGCGATTTGACCCATACTAAAATCTGGTGGATATACAATCGGCTCAACAACGTAAATTAGAATGATCTCTGCACCAAAATATCTTGAGAATTCTAGTGCATATTTCAAAGCATTTTTGGAATAATCAGAAAAATCAATTGGAACCAGAATCTTTTTTATACTCAATTTCATATTGAAAACCTTTCTGAGTTTTAATTAGTAAAGAAAAATATTCTTCATTTATGTTTCTTAATCTTTCAGCAAGTATTAAGGAAATACCTCTTAAAATTTTTATTCCACTTTTAGGGTATTTATCTATGAATTCATCAATATCTGGTTTGAATAATACAGAAATTCGACAATTAGTTTTTGCAATTGCTGAAGCAGATCTTTTTTCATTATCAATTAAAGCCATTTCTCCAAAGAAGTCTCCTCGAGTTAGACTGGCAAGTGTTAGTTCCTTATTGTCATCAACCTTTTTAATAATTTCAACTTCTCCATCTCTAATTATATATAAACCTATTCCAACATCTCCTTGAGCAAAAATAATTTCACCAGGGATATAAGTTCTGTTATGAGTGATTTCCAATAATTCGTTGAGCTCTTTTTTAGTAAGTGAATTGAAAATAGGAATATGCTCAATTGATTTTTTAAGATCATCTCTTTCAGTTGGTGAATTAAATAGATTTGTCCAGAAACTGGTTCTTAAATTTGAATTATCTGTTGATTTCATTTAAACCTCAGTTAAAAATCCCTGATTCTGCTATTCGCCAAATTTTTTGACACGGAAATTTATTCTCATAAAGAGCTCTTCCAATAATTACTGAATCAATTCCATCTGATATATGATTTTGAATAATTAGTAAATCATTATAATTCGAAACACCACCTGAATGTGTAACTTTTTTATTTGTTGCTTTTGCTACATTAATTGAATATTCAATGTTTATACCTTGCAATAAACCATTTTTTGCAACATCAGTTACAATAAATCTTTCTATACCTAATTTAGATAATTTTACTGCAAATTCAATATAATTTTCGTTTGTTTTGATCCTTCTGCTCCTGATACAAATTTTTTCATCTATTATGTCTAAAGAAGCTACAATTTTATTGGGTCCATAAAGTTCTAACAATTTTAGAAATGTTGAAATATCTTCAATAGCCAAAGTTCCTAAAGCAAGTCTATAAACACCGATGTCGAATAATTGCTTTGCATCATCTAAACTTCTAACTCCACCGGCAAATTCTATAGGAATTATAACAGATTTACAAATTTGTTCAACCAATGAAAAGTTTTTTTTCGAATCAGTTTGTGAACAGTCAAAATCAACGATGTGTATCAGTTTTGCATTCTCAGCCCTCCAAAGCATTGCCATTTCTACAGGATCATCACCATATTCTAAGCAGTGAAGTTCAGGTATCTCTTGGACAACTCTAACAATTTTTCCATCTTTAATATCAATTGATGGAATTATTAATAAATTTTTTTGAAGGCTTTTCATCTTTAAGCTCTAAGGATTAATCATAATTCAGACAAAGAATTTGAAATCAATTCAACAAATTTTCTTTCTCAAATTTAAGATTTAGTTGGAATAAAAAATAGTGAAATGATATTCTGCATACTTGAAAATATAAAAAATAATTTTTAAGTAATGCATAATAATTAAAACCAAAACTTTTTCAGCTTGAAAATTTGATAATATCGACTCTTTAAATTCGACTTACAAATTCTTACACTTTTTAAGATTTCTTTAAATCTAACTTTAATGACAAAAGTTAAACTTTATTAAGGACTTGAAGAATAAAACACTTGCATTATGGATTAATGATATATATTTTTGAAAAGCCACTGTGAAGATTTTTTCCGATCGGTGGCAATTTTTTTTAATCAATTCTTACAAAATAAAAAGGAGCTTATGAACGGACAAGGATTTGTATATTTAACTCGAGAAAGATTACTGGAGTTGGAAAAACAACTTCAGGAGATGAAAACAAACGGTCGTAAAGAAATTGCCCGCCGAATTGCTGAGGCGCGTGCACACGGAGATCTATCAGAAAATGCAGAATATGATGCTGCCAAAGAAGAGCAAGGTCTGTTTGAACTTAAAATAAGTAAACTAGAGGATATTCTCTCAAGGGCGACAATTATTGACACATCCAAAATGCCAAAGGATGAGGTTCATATCCTTTCAACGGTAAAAATTAAAAACTTAAAAACAAACAAAATATTTGAGTATACCTTAGTATCACCAGAGGAAGCTGATTTTCAAGCTGGGAAAATCTCTGTTTCATCGCCCGTTGGACAAGGTCTATTGGGATGCAAAGTAGGTCAAAAAGTTGAAATCAAAGCTCCTGCTGGGATTATGCATTTTGAAATTTTAGAAATTTCCTAATAATACTTTGGATGATGAGAAATACATAAGATTATGTATTGATTTAGCTAAAAATGGTGCGGGTTTTGTAAGTCCAAATCCTCTTGTTGGTTGTGTTATTGTTAAAGATGATAGAATAATCGGTCAAGGTTATCACAAAAAATACGGAGATAATCACGCTGAAGTTAATGCAATTTATTCTGCTAAAGAATCTTTAACTGATGCTGTTTTGTATGTTAATTTAGAACCTTGTGTTCATTTTGGTAAAACTCCTCCCTGTGTTGATAAAATAATTGAAAGCGGAATAAAAAAAGTAGTTATTGGAACAATTGATCCCAATCCTTTAGTAGCAGGGAAAGGAATAAAAAAACTTTCAAAATCAAATGTCAAAGTAAAATTTGGAGTTCTTGAAAAAGAATGTTTAGAATTAAATAAATTTTTTTTCAAATACATCAAAACAAACATCCCTTATGTTAATCTTAAAATAGCTCAATCGCTTGATGGTTATATTACTTCAAATGCAAACAAATCTGAAATAATTACTTCTAAAGAATCTCGAAAAGTTGTTCATAAATTGAGATCAGAATATGACGCTGTTCTAATAGGTGTAAATACAGCAATTATTGATAATCCTTCGCTTAATGTAAGATTAGTTGAAGGTAGAGATCCTTATCGAGTAGTTTTAGATTCAAATTTAAGAATAAGAAAAAATTCCAATTTGGTTCAGAACAATAAAGATTGTAAAACGATTATTTTCTGCTCTTATGATGCTCTTAATTCAAAAAAAAGGTATATTAATTATCTACAATCAAAGGGTGTACGAATTATCCCTGTTAGAAAAAATACCAAAGGTCTATCTTTAAAAGAGGTTCTAAGAAAATTAGGAAGTTTAAAGATTGCTTCGTTATTAGTAGAAGGTGGGTCTAAGATATTTTCTTCATTTTTACAACAAAATTTATGGGATGAGATAAATATTTTTCTTGCTCCGAAGATTTTGGGTGATGGATTAAGATCATTTTCATCAGTAAGTAAAAATAAATTAATTAATTCAATCTCATCTTGTGATGTTAAATTTGAAAAATATGAAAATGATATAAGAATTATCTTTATAAAATCTAAAAAATAATACGGAGATATTATGTTTACAGGATTAGTTGAAGAAAAAGGGAAGTTAATAAAAAAAATACCTACAGGAGAAGGGTTTCAATTTGAAATTGAAGCTTATAAAGTTATGGAAGACCTTACTATCGGAAGTAGCATAGCAGTAAATGGATGTTGTTTAACTGTTGTTAAGAAGACTGAAAATACTTTTTCTGTTGATACAATCGAAGAAACTCTTAATAAAACAAATTTAGGAATTCTGAAAGAAGGAAATTTGGTTAATCTCGAAAGGCCACTCAAAGCTGACTCAAGACTTGGTGGTCATTTTGTCCTTGGGCACATTGATACTGTTGGAAGAATAGAAGAAATTCAAGAACTTTCAAACAGTCACTGGATGACAATTTCCTATCCTGAAAGTTTCAGGCATTTACTGATTCACGTAGGTTCAATTGCTATTGATGGGGTTAGTATGACAGTAGCAAAACTTCAGGAAAATAATTTCTCTGTAGGAATAATCCCACATACTTGGAGGGAGACAATTTTTTCTGAGAAGAAAATTGGTGATACTGTAAATCTTGAGTTTGATGTTCTTGGTAAATATGTTGAAAGAATAATGTCAAATAAAATTCAAAATGAATCTCAACAAGATCAATAAAACCATTGAACAAAAGGTCATCAAGTTTATCAAAGATAACTGTCTAATTGAAAATGGTGATAAGATACTCATTGCATTAAGTGGGGGCTCTGATTCTGTATTTTTAATAAACTTTTTATTCAAGTATAAAAAAAAATATAATATTGAATTAGCCGCATTCCACCTAAATCATCTTCTTAGAGATGAATCTAAATCAGATCAAGATTTTTGTGAAAATCTCTGTAAAAATTTTGGAATACCTTTTTTTACTAAAGTTGAAAATGTGAAACAATTTGCTAAACAGAAAAAATTATCAATCGAGGAAGCTGGAAGAATTTTGAGGTATGAAGCACTTCAAGATATATCTTTAAAATACGGCTTCAATAAAATTGCAACTGCTCATAATTTGAACGACAATAGTGAAACCGTTTTACTTAATTTGATTAAAGGAAAAGGTATTTCATCTATTTCTGGCATTCCAATTAAGTACAACAATATAATCAGACCGATTATTTGCTTATCTAAAACTGAAATTGAAACATATTTAAAGGTAAACAAAATCAAATTCATAAAGGATTTATCAAATTATTGTGAAGATTATGAAAGAAACTATCTTAGAAACAGAATCGTTCCTCTAATAGAGAATAAATTAAATAATAATTTTAATTATACAATTTATCAATCATCAAAGATCTTAAGAGAGTATCTAAATTTTACTGAGAAAATTATAAATGAAACTTATGACAAATTCGTTAATGTTTTTGAAAATAGAATAGAAATTGATCTTATAAATTTTTATAAAGAAGAATTTTTCATAAAGTCAGAGATAATTAGAAAAATCTTTATCAATGAGTTAAAATTAGAACCAACTTTTAAGAACATTAATTCGGTTCTTAACTTGTTGAATAATCAGAAAGGTAAAATAATCAGGTTAAAAAATAACTTTAAGGTAATTAAAGAAAACGATAGACTTGTAATAATTAAATTTGAAAATAAAAGATATTTATCATATAAAGTTGAACCTGGTAAAAGTTTATCAATTAATAATTTTGAAATATCTATAAAAAAAGTTAACAATGTTTTATTCGATAAAAATAAATTCATAGAATATGTTGATGCTGATAAGATTACTGGAGAAATAAAAATAAGAAATTGGCAAAAGGGAGATAAATTTGTTCCACTTGGGTGTAATGGTATGAAAAAAATTTCAGATTTTTTAACTGATTCAAAGGTTCCGTCGTCTAAAAAAGATGAAATTTTAGTTATGCAAGATTCTGAAAAGATATTTTATGTTGTTGGATTAAGAATTGATGATAGAGTAAAAATCACAGAGTCCTCAAAAAATATTTACAAAATTGAGTTAACAAATGCATAATAATTTTCTCTATGTAAATGGTGACAGATTCATTGAGTTTATAGATAAAGAAAAAATTCAGAATCGAATAAAGGAATTAGCTTTAGAAATTTCTAAAGATTATAAAAATTCTGTCCCAATTTTTATAGGTGTTCTTAATGGAGCTTTTATTTTTATGGCGGATTTATTAAAAAATATTACTATTGAGGCTGAAGTTGACTTCTTCAAATTATCAAGTTACGGAGACTCAAAAATTTCCTCAGGTCAAGTGAAGATGATAAAGGATCTGAACTGTAATCCAAATGGTAGAGATATTATCATCGTTGAAGACATAGTTGATACTGGTCTTTCAATTAAATACATTGAAGAACTTTTTCAACATTATAATCCAAAAAGTATGAAAGTTGTAACCCTGTTATTAAAACCTGAAAGTCTTAAATATGAAGTAAAAATTGATTATATTGGATTTAAGATTCCAAGCCAGTTTGTAATAGGCTATGGGCTCGATTATCAACAGAAGTATAGAAATTTACCTTCAATCTATATTTTATCGAATGATGGAGTTAATTAATGGATAGAAAACAATATAATTTTTACAACGGAGATCCTGATAAATACGATAATCAACCAAAGAATAGTAATGATCCAAATAAACAAAATGATAACTTTGACTGGTCGAAAATCATTAGGATGGTCTTTGGTTGGGGTGCGGTAATTGTTGCTGCTGTTATAATTATGCAACTATTTCGCTCAGGAGCAGAGAATTATATAGAAATTTCTTATTTAGAATATGAAAGATTATTAGAGCAGCCTGAGAACATAGTCTCTGCAAAAGTTACAAAGAAAGATATCAATGATTATTTCTTTCAAGCTGAATTGAAATCTGAAACTTCTGTAAAAGTTAGAAATCAGGAAATCAAAGTAAGAGCTATTTCTGTTTATATCCCTGAACCACTGATTAAAGAACAAGAATCTCTATGGAAAGAGAAAAAAATTCAATATACCTTTGAAAAAGATTCAACAGAATGGTTAAATGTTATTTTAGGATTCCTTCCTTGGATTTTGATTATTGCTATTTGGATTATTATAATGAGAAGGATGCAAGGGCAATCTGGTGGTACCAGAGGAATTTTTACTTTTGGTAAAAGTAAAGCTAAACTTATAACTCCTTCAAGTAAAAGAGTTACCTTCAAAGATGTTGCTGGTGCTGATGAAGCTAAGTTAGAATTACAAGAAATAATTGAATTTCTGAAAGAACCATCAAAATTTCAAAAGTTAGGTGGGAAAATTCCTAGAGGTGTTCTTCTTCTTGGACCTCCAGGAACTGGTAAAACATTATTAGCTCGAGCAGTCGCAGGGGAAGCTGGTGTTCCATTCTTTTCAATTTCAGGGGCAGACTTTGTTGAGATGTTCGTAGGTGTTGGTGCAAGTAGGGTTAGAGATTTATTTGATCAAGGTAAGAAACACGCTCCTTGCATAATCTTTATCGATGAAATTGATGCGGTCGGAAGACATAGAGGGGCAGGACTTGGTGGAGGTCACGACGAGCGCGAACAAACATTAAATCAACTTCTTGTTGAAATGGATGGATTTGAACAAAATAGTGGTGTTATTATTATCGCAGCAACTAACAGACCCGATGTTTTAGATCCTGCTTTATTAAGACCTGGAAGATTCGACAGACAAGTCGTTGTTGATAGACCAGACGTCAAAGGTCGTGAGGGAATTTTGAAAGTCCATACTCGAAATATCCCTCTTGGAGATGATGTAAAGCTTGAAATTTTAGCAAAGGGAACTCCAGGATTAGCCGGTGCGGAACTTGCGAATCTTGTTAATGAAGCTGCACTCTTAGCTGCAAGGAAAAATAAAAAGAAAGTTGAAATGAGCGACTTTGAAGAGGCTAAGGATAAAGTTATGATGGGTATGGAAAGAAAAAGTTTAATTATATCCGAAGAAGAAAAGAAGACAACTGCCTATCACGAAATTGGTCACGTTCTCGTTGCAAGAATGATTCCTGAAGCTGATCCTGTTCATAAAGTTACTATAATTCCGCGTGGACGTGCACTTGGAGTTACAAGTTATTTACCAATGGATGAAAAACATACTTACTCGAAAGAATATCTTGAAGCGATGATTACTTACGCTCTCGGTGGAAGAGCTGCTGAGAAAATAGTTTTTAATCATTACACAACTGGCGCAGGAAATGATATTGAAAAAGCGACAAACATTGCTAGAAAAATGGTATGTGAATGGGGAATGAGTGAAAAACTTGGACCTTTATCTTATGGCGCTAAACAAGAAGAAATTTTCTTAGGTCGTGAAATTCAAAGGCATAGAGATTACAGTGAAAAAACAGCAATTGAAATTGATGAAGAAGTAAAAGCAATCATTAAAAACGCTGAAAGTAGAGCTGAAAAAATTTTAAGAGAGAACATTGAGCTACTTCATAAGTTATCTAAAGAATTATTAGAGCGTGAAATTTTAGATGCAGAAGAAATAGATGCAATTATTAAAGGTCAAGAATTACCTCCTGTTACCAAAAATGAAAATAAAACTGAAGAGGAAATTCCTGAACACGTTAAAAAATTGATGGAACTTAGAAATAAGAAAGAAATCCCAACAAATAATGACTCGAATTGATGATAGTACAATTTCATATAGAGATGAATTAGTTAGAAAATTAATTCATCTCTCCTCATTATCCATTCCAACAATCTATTATTTCATATCAAGAGATGATGCTCTATTAATTTTGGGTATTTTAAGTTTTCTTGCTTTGATTATTGATTTAGGTCGATATAGATACCCTAAATTCGGTGAATTTTTTTATATGATCTTCGGATTCTTGCTTAGAAGACACGAAAAAGATGAATTGAAAAAAAATCTAAATGGTGCTACCTATGTATTGTTATCTGCTTTTCTTGGTGTTCTAATATTTCCAAAATTAATATTCATAAATGCTTTTGCAATTCTAATTATTAGCGATAGTTTCGCAGCCTTAATTGGAAGAAGATATGGAACAATTCCTTTCTTACGAAAAAGTCTTCAGGGAACTTTAGCTTTTTTTATTAGTGCAATAATTGTAATTATTATAGCGCCAAAATTGGATAACAATATCTACGAATATTTGATTGGAATTGTCGCAGCTCTTGTTGGTGCTATAGTGGAAAATATCTCGAATAATTTGGTGGATGATAATCTGTCAATTCCTTTAACTATTGGATTTTTAATGTGGGGAATGTATTTGATTTTTCTTCCTGAATTAAGTATGAATTTAGCTTTTAATTAAAATGAAAAAAGTAATTTACTATATATCTATTTTTATCATAATAATTTTATCTTTTAGTTGTGAAACAAAGAAAAACGCTTTCGGTCTTGAAGATGAGATTTACGTAATTGCAGACTCTTCCGAATATGAAGAATTGAAAATGTCCTTGGAATCTACATTTGAGATAGAAATCAACACCCCATTACCAGAAAAACTTTTTACATTAAAACCAGTTAGACTTAAAGACATTGATAGATTCAAGACAAGAAAGAATATAATCATTGTTGCACCAATTTCCTCTAATTCAGATGTATCGAATTACATAAACCAAATTGTTGATGATTCGATAAAATCTCTATTCAACAATCAAGAAGATTTTTTATTATTCAAAAATGATTTATGGGCAAAAAATCAACTTGTTACTGTTTTATCGGCAAAAAATATGCAAGAACTCGAGTTCAAGATATTAAAGAATAAAGACAAACTTCTCTATGCTTACCAAAAAAAGTCAAACGATAGATTGAGGGAAAGTTTATATAATGCCAAATATGAAAGAAAAGAAATTGAAGGAATACTTCTTCGTGATTTTGGATGGATTATTTATGTCCAAGCAGACTTTAAGTTAGCAAAAAAGGACAGTGTAAATAATTTTGTTTGGCTAAGACGTTCTCCAAATAGTGATATGGAAAGATGGATTTTTGTACATTGGATTGAGAATGCATCTCCTTTATATCTAAATATTGACTCGATACTTAATATTAGAAATAGATTAACAGAGAAATATTACAGAACCTCTGATGATTCAGCTTTCGTCGTTGTATCCGAGAATTTTTTAACGACAAGTGAAGTTAATTTTAATAATAGATATGCAATCCTTACGCAAGGCTTATGGGATTTAAATGTTAAAGGGATGGGAGGTCCTTTTATTAATTATACTTTTTATGATGAAAAGTCAAATAGAATTTATATGTTGGATGGTTCTATATATGCTCCAAAGTATTATAAAAGAAATTTAATTCAGCAAGTTGATGTTCTATTGCAATCTTTTATGACGAAAGATGAACTACCAAAGGAAAAAGTTGACGATCTAATTGAATCAATTGATGAATCAGTTAAATATTAAATCTTTTAATTGATTTGGTATTACTGCATTAGAATTTATTTCTAAAGCTTTTCTTAAATATACCTTAGCTCTTTCATCTTTATTATGAATTCTTTCGTAAAGAGCCCTATTAATAAGCATAGCAGACGAAATTTTTATTATTGAATCCTGATATTTGTCTTTAATCTTATCTATTCTAAAACTAAAGTTTGGAAGAGGAGCTTCTACGTAAACTGTCGAATTTTTAACAACTTTATAAGTTAGTAGGTAAGGCACTAAATCATAACCTTCTGGAAGATTAAATTCACCTCTTCTGAGTTCATTTTCTATTATCTCTGGCGTAATATGATAGTCTCTTTTATTGATATTAGTAGTAATTAGATTTGTCATAATTTGACGATATAGTGATTCCAATAAATTTGGATTGTAGTTTTCTTTTCTTTCAAATGGTTTAAGAGCATCGAGAAATAATTTTATTTCTGTATTTATTCCATCTAATATATCAGGATAATTAGTATCAATTTGTTTGTAATACCAGGATCTTCTAAGTAATTCTTTATCTATTACTGCAACATCTCTTCTGAAGTTTTCAACAAATTGAAAGTAATATGATGGTGAAACAAAATAATCCCATTGATATCCAAAAACTATTGAATTATTAGGCAATGAATTCAGAATTGCTTTTGTATAATCTTCATAAATAAAGTTTTTATTTTGATTAACAGAATTTAAACTTGCAAGAATTTGAATTATAGGAAATAATGATAAAACTAAAGTAAGTTGGTAATTCTTTAATTGAGCAAATTTTTTAACTAACCAAATCATCCCATATATCGAAAACAGACTTAAAGAGAAGTAAGACAATAGAAAGTATGAATCTATATCATTTATATCATAATTAATTGAATAAATAATGGTAAAAAGAAAAAGTATGATATTGAATACAAAAAATCTTTGATAAACCCTAAATGAAAATATGATCCCGATTAAACTTATTACTAGGCTTAAATAAAACTCATAAGGAAGATTTGTTATAAAGTGAGTGAATTGTTTTTTGGCTGAATCAGTTGATGAGAAAAGCCATACTTGATACTGAAAACCAGAGATGTGTCTGATAATTCTCTCTAAATCAACCGGATTTCCCCAATTCAATATTGGATTTTGTGATGCACGAATCGGCAAATAAGAATAATTTATTATCAAGACAAGTAAAAAAATTGAAAACATTATTAGAATTTTCTTGAATGAATTCTTATCAAACTTATTTTTTATAAAAAACAAATATGCTGAAGCAGGTATTAAAAGAAGGGTAGTCATATGGTTTGAAAATCCAAATCCAAGTGCTATTGAAAAAATTATCCAACTTTTTTTATCATCATTATCATTTGAGACATAAGCATTTAATAGTGAAGAGATTATTAAACTAAACAATAGTATTTGAAAGCTATAAACCTCTACACTTGTGCTTTGTAACCAAAAGGTTTTGGAAAATGCTAAAATCAATCCTGCAATAATTGAAATTATAATTTTTTGAATTTCATTTAGCTCAAAAATTTGTAATTGAGTCTTTTGATTTTTTTTCTTTGTATTATAATTCTGAATTTTGGAAAACTTATCTATGTTATTAAGGATAAGCTTTACTGAATAAGAAAAAATACCAACACCAATACTTACAAAAAGCATTGCAAGAAAATTCATCTGAAATATTTTTGAACTAAAAAGCGGAATCAGTGAGAATAAATAACCAACTATGGTAAATAAAGGATATCCAGTTGGATGAGCAATTCCTAATGTTATTTGAACTGCAGCTAATTCACCACAATCAATTTGAACAACTGAAGGTGCTAAGGTTAAATAATAAATCACTGCAGAAATTAAAGAAACTATAATTGGGTAATATTTCTTCAAATAATTCATAACGCTAACTAAATGTTTCGATAAATAAATTATTTATCTCTTTTAAAGATTTATTCAATTGATTATAAAATTCTTCTTTCGAATTAAAGTTTAATTTTTTTGATAGATAATTAAGACTATCGTCATCAAGATTTATTTTTATACTTTTATTTCCTGTAATTATCTGGTAAAAAATTTCAACTTTTGAGATGAAAAAATAATTGTTTGTAAGCTTATCGATTACATCTTTTGAGGAAATTAAATTATAGAGAAATTCAAGTTTTTCATAAGTCTTTAACTTTAATATTTGTGAATTTTGAATCGAATTTTTTAATACTAGATATCCAATAATAAAATTTAAATCAGTTTTTCCGCCCTTTGTCTTTTTTATGTCTATCCAGTAAGGATTGTTTGATACTAATTTATCTCTAATTTCTAAAAGTTCTTTTTTTACAAATTTTAAGTCAACTGATTTTAGCTTTTCAATAATAGCTTGATGAATATTTTCTAAGAATTTTTCTTGGCCAAAAACTATCCTTGATTTAGTTAAACTATGAAATTCCCAAAATCTTGCTCTTGTTTTTATGTATTTAATATAATCTTCAAAATTCCATACTAGTTGACTACTTTTTCCTTCTGGTCTGAGTCTGCAATCAACTTCAATTTGTAATTCTGACTTTAAGTTATTTAATAACTTTTGTAAATCATACTGTGCTGATGGATATTTCATTAAATCATTGACTAAAAAAATTAAATCAATGTCACTGAATAAAGTCATCTCTTCAGATGCAAAACTTCCACAGCCGATGATAATTAAATCTTCGCCATATTTTATATCTAATTTTTCTCTGCGAATTATTCTTTGAATTCTTTCTAAAAAATATTTTGTATTAACCTCAGAGAACTGTTTGGTGTCGATAACTCGAAAAAACAGTTGGAAAACAGAAATGAACTTAAAAAGATTAGTGCCAAAATTAGATAAGTAATCTAACTCAAATTTAGTGAAACATCGTTTGGATATAAGAAAGTCTTTTGCTTCTTTTGATACAAGTAATTCTCTCAATAAAAAATTTGAATTTTCACAAATAGAAAGTGTTGTGTCTAATATTATATTATCGCTAAAAATATCATACCAATATTTTGGGAAAAGAGATGATTTTATCAGTTTAACAAAATTTTCTAAAGTAGAATCAGGATTTTTACATTTATTAAGATATTTTAACAAGTCTTCAACTATAAGGCTAAATGAAGTTGAGGTCAATTCATCAAATTTCTTTTGATCAAGTTGAATCGAGCCGGTTAAAAGGTAATTGAAGTTCAAATCTGCTTTCTTCTTATCCTTGAATTTTATTTCATCAAATTTTTTCCGAGATGAATCAATATCTGTTATTTGGTTGAAAAAATTTGCGTTAAATAATTTTCTTTTTCGCAAATCTTCTTTAAACTTTTCAATATTTTCATAATCTAAAATAAAAGAAATTTTTCCCAATATCTCTCCATCTTCAGGAATTAAATGTGTTTGAAGATTATTCATTAGCTGAAGAAAGTGTTCTATTTTCCTGAATAATATATAATTTGAATAAAGATTATTAAACTCTTCTTTTGTCAATAAGTTGTTTTTATAAAGTTTTTTAATAGCAGTTAAAGTGTTTTTCTGACGAAGCTCTGAATTTTTTCCACCATTTAATAGTTCCAAAGCTTGAATTGCAAATTCAATATCTCTAATTCCACCTGAAGATAATTTTATGTTGTTTTCTATGTTATTTTTGTTCTCTATGCTCAATTTTAATTGTTTAAGTTTTTGAATTGGAGAAATAAGAAAGGTTTTAGGATAAATAATATTTTGAATGTAGTTGTGAAATCTATTATATAGATGTTTACTTCCTGAGAGATAAGAACACTTTATAAGCATTTGCTTTTCCCAGTGTTCACTTTGATTCTCATAATAATAGAGGTAATTTGAAATAGTATTTACTAATTCAGAATTTCTCCCAAATGGTCTGAGACGAAAATCAATTCTGTATAGTATGCCTTGATTTGTAACTTGAGAAGAAGTGTTTATAAAAAGTTTAACAGCTTCTTCAAATATTTTGTTTGTGTTGATGTTCATATTTTTAAGTTTTACGTCTTTTTCTGTAAAGAGCATCAGGTCAACATCTGAACTATAATTTAATTCTAATCCCCCGAGTTTTCCTAAACTAACTAAACAATAATTAGGTAACTTTTTTATTGAATATTTTTTTTTAATCTCATCCAAACAGAGCCTAAACAAATATTTTGTAATTGATAGAGCCAACAAGGATAAAAGTTTTGTAATTTCTGTAATTGAATAATTAAGGTAATAATCAAAAATTCCAATTCTCAGAATCTCTCTTTTCTTTAAGTATTTCAAGAAATTTACTTTAGAATTGAAATTATTAAATGTTGAATCCATTTTTTTTATTTCAGCATTAAAATATTTGGTTGAGATTTTTTGTTGAAGTGTTTGTGGATTTGTTATCCAATAAAACAAAGATGGTGTTTGAACTAAAATATCTGTTAAGTAATTGCTGTAATTTGCAATTGTCAAAAGTATTTCGATATAATGATCAAATCTTATTAAATCACTTATGAATAAATTTAATTGAAATTGATTTTCAAGTATTCTTAATAGATTAACTTCAGATGATTTTGTTAAGTAAAATTTATTAAAATAAGATTCAGTTTTATTTATAAATTTCTCAATAAGTTGTGAATTGACTTTATCTTTAGTTAAATTAAAAAAGTGTGATATGAAATCATCTGAAAACTTTTCCAAACGATGCATTCGATTTTATTATCAAAATGATGATAGGCTAATATAAGAAAAAGAATTTATTGATATGGGAATGTTAATGAATCAGATTAATTTAATTTCTTTTTGTTTTAATCATTATTATATGAATCGAAACTCCAATTGCAATAGCAAGAAGTAATATTTTTATGTATAATTCATCAGTTAATAAGAACGCAGATGCTAAAATCATAATCCACAAAAAGACAATGTTGAAAATTTTTGCTTTGATTGTTAATCCAGATTTCTCCTGATAGTTTTTAATATAAATACCTAAGATTCTATGGTTTCGTAACCATTCATTTGCTTTAGGAGAACTTTTTACAAAACAAGCAGAAGCTAATATCAAAAAAATTGTTGTTGGTAATACTGGTAAGAATATTCCAATGACTCCAATAGCGACTAATAATATTCCGCTAATTAGATAAAAATATTTCTGAACTTTTGGTATTTGTAGACTTCTTGTTTCAGTATTTTCTGACATAAATAATTAAAAATTTTTGACAAAATTGTTGTTGAAATATTTATAAAACAAATTGATAATATTTATATTCAAATAAGAAAATCTTATTAATATTATCGATATTATATGATGAAAGTTAATAAAAGAATTAATTTTTTTGACTGTGACCCCGCAGGAATAATTTTTTATTCCAAGATATTTGAATATTGTCATTCAGCTTATGAAAGAATGATTGAAGAATTTTCACTTCAAGAAAACTATTGGAATAATAATCAATATGTTGTCCCAATAATTAAAGCTGAGTGTGAATACTATAACCCTGTTAAATATGGTGATGAAATTGAAATAATTTTGAAAATCACTGAATTAAGAAAGTCTTCATTTGAAATTACTTACGAACTTTTTTTAGGTGAGAGAAAATTCGCTAAGGTAAAGACTATTCACGTTTTTGTAAGTAAATCTAAATTTAATAAGATCGATATTCCAGAGCATTTAGTATCAAAGTTTAGAGATTTTTCTTCATCTTAAAATTTTGTTTGTTATAATCATTTTAAGTTTTTCTCTATCGATCTTACCAAGAGATGTTTTAGGTATTTCTTTAAGAAAAAATATTTCCTTAGGAATTTTGAAACTTGATATTTCTTTTGACAGAATGTTATTTATGTAGTCAATACTTAAATTAGAATCTGATATTATTGCAGCACAAACTTTATGTCCCCATTTTTCATCATCAATTCCAAAGACGTAAGCTTCTTTAATTCCTTTTATTTTAAGTAATGCTTGTTCAACTTCTTGAGGATTTACATTTTCTCCACCGGTTATAATTAAGTCATCTCTTCTAGCTTCGATAAATAAATATCCGTCTTCTATTTTTCCAATGTCTCCAGAATGATAAAATCCATCCTTCAATTTGATTTTGGTTGTTTTTTCGTCTAATAGATATTCCTTAAATAAACTGTTTGATGATATTAAAATTTCACCTTTATCAGAGACAATTATGTTTACGTTTTTAAATGGTTTCCCAACAGTATTTGGTTTGACTTTTATATCATCAATTGAAGCAGAAGTAATCATCGATGCTGTTTCAGAGGATCCATAAACTCTTACAGGTTTCCATCCTATATTATATGCCTTGAAAATTAATTCATCATCAAAAAATCCACCACCAATAAAAGTTCTTTTAATTTCCTTATTTGGAATGATTTTATTGTCTATTAAATATTTAATTTGTGTGGAAACTACGGATAAGTGTGTTGGTTTTAATTTCTCAATTGCTATTTTCATAGAGTTATAATCTAAACTATCAGGAATAATTATCTCACTACCACTAATTAATGTCCTGCAAATTATTTGAAATCCACCAATATGGTAAAAAGGTAATAAGGCTAACCATCTATCTGATTTATTGAGGTTTAAAGCGTTTGAAGAGTTTAATACATTGTTTGAAAGAGAATTAAAAGTATGAACAACCCCTTTGGGAGAACCTGTGCTTCCAGAAGTGAAGATTACAACAGCCTCTTCTTCTTTTGAATTATTTTTTTCTAATTTTTTATTATCAAAGAGATCATCAATAGGGATTTTTTCAATAACTAAATCCGTAATTTTTTCATAGAAACTTTTTTCATAAAATATTTTTTCAAATTGAAATCTCTCAATTATTGATTTTATTTCATTTATAGTCCATCTGATATTAAATGGAACAGGAACTAATCCCAAATTCCATAATGAAATAATTGTCACGACAAATTCAATAGAATTGGAAGCTAGAATGGGAATATATTTTGAGGAGAGATTTAATGATTTAATATTTGACGAAACTTTATAAGATAATTCAAATAATTCATAATAATAAATTTTTTGTGAAGGAGTTCTGATAGCGATTAAATCTTTTTGATTTGAATATTTATAAAATAATTCTTTCATTTAATTTATAAGACTAAGCCAATAGAAAATAATAAACCATAAAGTGCAGAGTATTTTGCGCTGAGTTCTAAAGTTTTATTTAACTCTTCTCCTTGATATTTGAATATCATATTTATCAATTTTATGGAAATTGGAATGGAAAGTATTGGTAAAAGTATTGCATAGTTGAAATCAAATAATAAATAAAATACAACTGGAATTAAAAGTGATATTGAAAGAAAAAAAATATATTCAAGGCGTGAAAACTTTTTTCCAAACTTTACTGCTAATGTTTTTTTCCCTGACAATTTATCTTCCTCAATATCTCTGTAGTTATTCACGATTAAAATATTTGTAATAAGTGCGCCAACAGGTATCGAAGATAAGAAAGAAAGGATTGTAAATTCTTGATGATGCAAATAGTAGGTCCCCATCGTTCCTATTATTCCAAAAAAGATGAACACAAATAAATCACCAAGACCATTGTAGGCTAAAGGATAGGGACCAGCTGTGTATAAAATACCAGCCACGATTGATAATATTCCAATTATGAGTATTACCATATCTGTTGAGAAAACCAGATAAAGTCCAAGAATGAAAGTGAGAACGTATACTATTATAATTCCTAATTTCATTTCTTTAACTGATATTAAACCTGCAGAGATGACTCGTAGTGGTCCTTTTCTTTTTTTGGTATCTGCACCTTTTAGGTAATCAAATAAATCATTTGTAAAATTAGTACCTATCTGAATTAGAATTGAACATAATAGAGCTATCAAAGAATACGAAAAAAAGAATTTCCCTTGTTTAATAGCTAACGCAGAACCAACCATTACAGGTACAATAGCTGCAGCCAATGTCTTTGGACGACTTGCAAGTATCCAATAGTTTAGCTTATTAAAGGAATTCATTTGGTAATTAAAGGATATTAAGGAAGTCTTGGGAATTTTTTAAAGTCAGGTTTTCTCTTTTGTAAATAAGCGTTTTTTCCTTCTTGTGCTTCTTCACTCATATAATAAAGCAGAGTAGCGTTGCCAGCTAATTCTTGAATACCTGCTTGACCATCTAATTCGGCATTAAATGCAGACTTCAATACTCGAATTGCCATCGGACTATGTTGCATAATTTCTCGTGCCCATTGCACAGCTTCATCTTCGAGTTTTTCTATTGGGACTACTGTGTTTACAAGACCCATTTCAAGAGCTTGTTGAGCATTATATTGTCTGCATAGATACCAAAATTCACGCGCTTTTTTCTGACCAACGATTCTTGCAAGAAAACTTGAACCGAAACCACCATCAAAACTACCAACCTTAGGACCTGTCTGTCCAAATATTGCATTATCAGCGGCAATTGTTAAATCACAAACAACGTGTAAAACGTGTCCACCGCCTATCGCATAACCAGCTACTACAGCAATTACAACTTTTGGAATGCTTCTAATAATTTTTTGTAAGTCAAGAACATTTAGCCTTGGAACGTTATCATCACTGCCAATATAACCTTTATCTCCTCTTATTCTTTGATCGCCGCCTGAACAGAAAGCGTACTTTCCATCTTTTGAAGGTCCTGCACCTGTCAATAATATTACTCCGATGGATTGATCTTCACGAGCATCATTAAATGCATCAATCATCTCTTTAACAGTCTCTGGTCGGAAGGCATTTCTTACTTCTGGACGATTTATAGTGACTTTAGCAATGCCTTCACCTTCTAATTTTTCATAAATAATATCTTGGTAGTCTTTTACTTTTATCCAATTGTATTTCATATATCTCCTCTTTTTCTAAACTTTAACTTGTGATATTTGATTTAGATAATTTGTAACTATTTCCACAAACCTTGTTGGTTCTTCTAAATGAGTATTGTGTCCTGAGTTTTTTACTACTTTATGTTTTGCTTTATGAAAACCTCTTGCAATTTTGGAATTAATGAATGTATACTTAGTATCTAATTCGCCACTAATCAAGACGGATCTTACTTTTATATTTTTCAATTTATCGTGAAGTGGTGGCATTATTCCAGTAGAAAAACCTCTAAGAATGTTCATTAATCCTATTTTACTGTTGTTATATTTCTGCTTTTTTAGTCTCTTTAATTTTTCATTAGAAAATCTTCTTTGAGTATTGAACATTTCTTGATCATACCAAAATTCAATAAATTCCTCAATTGTATGAGAAGAAATGTAATCAACTATTTTAAGGTCATCTTCGTATCGTTTTTTTCTTTCCTTATCGTTTTTAATACCTGCAGAAGCACTTTCCAAAATGAGACCTTTGATATCATCAGGATATTTGACTGCATAAGAGAGAGCTGCTCTTCCACCCATCGAATATCCAAGCAAAATAACTTTTGAATTTTTTACGATTTTTTCTTTAATTGTTTTTATTTGTTCGACTATCGAATCTGTTTTATAAAAATCAACTGTTAGTGGATGTTCGCTCTTACCGTGACCAATCATATCCATTAATATGAAGTTAAAATGTTCAGGAAGTAAATCAATGATTGGTAGCCAGTCTTCTGAACAACCAGTAAATCCGTGAATTAAAATAATTGAGTCTTTGTCGCATTTAAATTCTTTAGGAATTTCAACATTAAGTTTAATTCCATTAAAATCAATGAACATAATCTCTCGTCAATTTTGATAAATACCTATCAACTTCTTTTCTAAATTTTAACTTAAGTGCTTTTGTGTATAAAGAATTAATTTTTATTTCCAAAATTACTGATGATTTTGTTTTAGTAATAATATCAAGAATCTCTAAAAAGTCATTTTTGTTATCTACTTTATAATTTAATAATTCAAAAACATCTGCAAGTTTTGCAAAGTTTAATTCTATGGGTGTTTGAAAATATTTTTTGAATACATTTCTATAACTGCTAATTGGTAGGTAATCAAAGATTCTTCCGCCTTGATTATTTATTAATATTATCTTTAATGGTATGTTAAATTCTTTAATTAAAAGTAAAGAATTGGAATCGTAGTAAAAAGATAAATCTCCAATTATCAAATAAGTCGGTTTTTTGCTTGCATAAGCCACTCCCGCTGCTGTTGAAATAATTCCATCAATTCCACTCGCCCCACGATTTGCAAACACAGTAACCTCCTTTGCCTTTGCACCGATAAAGAAATCAAAATCTCGAATTGGTAGGCTATTTCCAATAAATAAATTTGAGTTCTCAGGGACTTTTTCAATTAAAGTTCTGAATAATACAACTTCTGTAAATGTGTTATCAAAAACTTTTGATTTAATTTTTTCAATCTCATAATCAATTTGGAGTAATTGTTCTAAGTTGGATAAGGAATTTTTTTTGATTTTAAGGTTTGATATTTTACTAAAAAATTTGGTTGGTTCAATCTTTAATATTTTACCTTTTTTAGTTGTATCGAACCTATCACCGAATTTATTAACAATTATTCTTTTTGATTTTGTTTTAATAAGATAATCTTCTAAAACTGTAGAGGTGATATTTCTTCCAATATGAAGGGTGTACTCTGGTTTGAAGATTTTTTGAAATCCTTCAAATCTTAAAATTGTATCAAAGTTATTAATCAGATTCTTTAAGCTTTTTTTATTAAACCTCAAGCCTGAACTTATATCAGCGAATATTGGAATATTATTTATCGATGAAAATTCATCAACTAAGCCAATCAATTCTTTTTCCAAATTAGCAGTACCAACTGTTATCAAACTTATTTGATCAATGTTGAAATCAACTGGTATAACATAGTCATTATAATTATTTAAACTTTTTATTTTCTCAAGCAGCATTTTCAAAGAGTAATCTATAATTTCAATGGAGATTTTATCTGTATAATTATTTGGTTCAAAAGGTTTGTCGAATTGAAAGTTGAAATGTATCGGGCCAACATTCCTA
>JANWVQ010000002.1 GCA_025056745.1 Ignavibacterium sp. | reverse complement strand
TTAAGAGCAGAAAAATATTTTGATATTGATTTAATTAATTTCAGTCTATTTATAAGAATTTTAAACGTTCTAAATTCACATTACGTAAATGGCTTTGTTTTCAACTCTACTGGTAGTCCGGATTACACATTAACTCCTAGTGCTAATAAAGCTGCTCTATATGACCCATCAAGATTTTATGAACCAAGAAGAATAGAATTTGGAATTTCATTCAGGAGTAAGTAAAATGAAACATAAAATTAAGTCATCGAATTTTATAGCTAAAATTTTCTTCTTAATAAACATAATAGTAATACTACTAATAAAAACATCATTCGCTCAAAATTTATTACCTGTTGTGCCACCAGAATGGCGCGGAACAATTGATGCTGAAAGAAAAGGAGTTCACGATGCAAACCTTATAAGAACAATGTTCTATAATTTTGGAATGGTTGGAGATTATCCACCAGATCCTCTGAATGTTGATTTGAGCGTTTTCCATTCTGTTGAAATTCCAAAAGGTTCAGGTGAGAATTACAGTGATGGTACAACTCCTTTTGTTTTATCCAAAATTATTCAAACAAATGGTGCTCCTGCATACATAATGCTAACAGGCTACCGCGAGCGTCAGGGAACTAGTCCAATAACGAACAAAACTATGAGGTTCGAACCGAGATTTGGTTATTTTCAAATTAATCCTAATATAAATAAAGCTCGTTCAGTTGCTATAAGTAATGACCCGAGAACTTGGCCAGATGAATGGTATGACAAGAGGAATGATCCAGATGACCCCGGATGGAAGGGTTCCTGGAATGGTTATTTTGGTAAAGCGCCAAGAGCTGATCAAGAAAGTTTTTGCGTATATGATGATAATTATTACGATGCGTGGGCTTTTTATCCTGATTCTCGAGATAATACTAGAAGAGGGCTTGGTTTAAGAGTTGAACAACGTGGATTTCAATGGGCTAATCCTCAAGCTGGATATGTGATATTTTTTCATTATGATATTTCAAATGAAAGTACGACAAATTATAACAATAATGTAATCTTCGGGTTATATATGGACTCTGGAGTTGGTGGCTCCGCTATTGGAAGAGATGGTATTCCTGAGTCAGACGATGATAATGCTTACTTTGATAAAGAAGCTGGCCTTAATCTAGTCTATACGTGGGATAAGAATGGTAATGGATTTAGAGGACCAACTGGATATTTGGGATATTCTTACCTTGAAACTCCGGGAAATCCTTTTGATGCAATTGATAATGATGATGATGGGATATTAAATGAAAAACGAGATGGTGGTGCGGGGCAACTTATAGTAGGTCAACAGTCTATTATGAATTATCTTTTATCTAATTATGACTTGAACAAATTCAGAAATCTGTTAGGTGATGTTACAAAAAGACCTGCCTATCTTGCTGGTGTTTGGTGGACGGGTGATGAGGATTTAGATTGGATAGCTGAGTTTCACGATACAGGAGCTGATGGAGTTTTTGGTACAAATGATACTGGAGAAAGAGATGGAAAACCAACTTTAGGGGAACCATATTTTGATAAAACTGATGTTGATGAATCAGATCAAATCGGTTTAACAGGATTTAAGATGAACAGAATACGTGCTGGCGTTGGTAATCCTACTACAGAAACTGATAATATTGTCTTTTTTGATGATGGAAAGCAATGGCCTAGAAGATTATATGAAAATATTTTTACAAAACCCGATAGTGCTTTTGGAACCCCAGTTGCTTTAAACTATAACATAGGCTTTTTATTTGCTTCAGGTCCTTTTATTCTCGAAACTGGGAAAACAGAACGTTTCTCCTTAGCTCTCGCATTTGGGCAAAACTTAAGAGAATTACGCGTTACTACTAAAGTTGTTCAACAGATCTATAAAGCTAATTATCAATTCGCAGTACCACCACCAATGCCAAACGTTCAAGCTTTTGCTGGAGATGGTTTTGTAACATTAACTTGGGATAATACATCTGAAAAAGCTTTTGATCCAATTACTAATGAAAATGATTTTGAAGGTTATAGAATTTATCGTAGCACTGATCCTACATTTTTAGATCCTCAAGTTATTTATACCGGAACAGGGACAAGACCAATTGGTAATGGAAAGCCCATTGCTCAATTTGATTTGAAAAACGGTGTTTATGGCTTTAGTAGAACAACAGTTGAAGGTGTGGCATATTTCCTTGGAGAAGATACTGGTTTAACACATACATTTACTGATACCACTGTAATCAATGGTCAAAGATATTTTTATGCTGTCTGTGCCTATGATAGAGGAGTTGATTCAATTGAAATCTACCCCTCTGAAAATGCAATTACTGTCTCTCAAACTTTAAGAGGTGGTATAATATTACCACGAAATGTCGTGCAGGTTACTCCAAATCCGCAAGTAGTTGGATATCAACCAGCGCAAATTATAAATTTTGTTCATAGTCAGGGAAGAGGAAGCGGAAACGTTACATTAAAAGTGTTAAACTCACAACTCGTCCCTGATAATCACACTTTTAATCTCGAATTTTATGGACATCCTGATAGTGTTGCTGCTCAATTTTATCGTTTAATAGATGTTACTGCTGGTGATACTTTATTTGAAAATGGAGATGATTTAGCCGGAAAAGGTACAGGACTTTCCGGTGCAGGGATTTTGCCAGTTATCTCTACACCGAGAAAAATTGAAATAGATTCCACTAAAACTGGATTTTTCAAAAGTAGTAACACAAACATTAATTATAAGATACGATATTCAATCAGTTATCCTATTACTTATAGAAGAATAGGTTTTCCTGAGGACATAGATATAATTTTTAACGATAACTTCATTGATACTTCGGTTGCGGCAGTTGGATTACCCGCAAGACCTGTAAGATTTACAATAGTAGCGAAAACTTCGAATGGAGATCAAAAATTAAAATTTAGATTTAGAAGTACTAATACCACATTAGGATTGCCTGTTAATCATCAAGATTATATAGAAATACTCACTGCTCCTTCATCTAATCCAAATCAATTGAGACCTACTTGGAGACTTGAAACTGATACTACAGGGCTTGGTGGACAATCTGTTATTCCACCCAAAAGTGGTGATGTTTATAGATTGAGGTTGATTTATCCCTACTCAAGTAACGATAAATTTACTTTTATAACTAAAGGGCAGTCGGTTAATTCAGAATTAGCTAAAAAACAATTTTCAGAAGAACCTTACGTCGTACCAAATCCTTATGTTGCTGCTGCTAGTTTTGAACCACAGAGATTTGCTGTTATGGGGAGAGGTGAAAGAAAAATTGAATTTAGAAATATTCCTGCCTCTGCTACAATAAGAATTTATACACTCAACGGAGAATTAGTTCAAACTCTTATACACGATGGTAATATCAATAAAGGCTATGTAGAATGGAATCTAAGAAATAGTGATCAACTTGAAGTAGCTCCTGGTCTATATATTTATCACGTTGATGGAGGTAAGTTAGGGACTTTTATTGGAAAATTTGCAATAATTAAATAGCAGGTGATAAAATGATAGAAAAGAATTTATACTTATTCTTAATTATAAATTTTATTGTTGTATTTTTTTATTCCCAACCTGCTCATTCACAAAACAAGGCTGGTACAACAATTGGACAGTTTTTGAAAATTGAACCAAGTTCAAGAATTGTAGGAATAGGTAATGCTGGCGCTTCTATTTATGGTGAGGTCTCTGCTATTTTTTACAACCCTGCGAGCTTGGGGAGATTGCAAAATAACGATGTGCAATTTACTCATAATAAATGGCTTGCTGATATAACATACAATTATATGGCTGCAGGTATTTATGTTGAAGAAGTAGGTACATTTGCATTAGTTGGCACTATGCTCAACTCTGGTGAAATGAAAGTTAGAACTGTTGAACAACCATTAGGAACAGGTGAAAAATTCTCTGTTAAAAATTT
>JANWVQ010000052.1 GCA_025056745.1 Ignavibacterium sp. | reverse complement strand
AGTTTTACCCTGCGTTTTTGAACTATTTTCGCATCTTTTTTATCTTCATTTTTTGGCATTTTTTCTTTAAAACTTTCTATATCTTTTCGGTCGAATTTTATCATATAGTAAAAATTTAAATTAAAATACTGTTGATAAATTGATACATTTATAAAAATAGAATAAAAGGTAATATTTAATTAAGAAAGGTTTTTTATTGATTGTTTAGTGGGCAAGAAAGATGTTTTGGTATTGTGAAAGTTGAGATTTAAGTCGAGCTATCTTATTGGAAGAAATATTTGAAATTCTGTGCCTTTGGTTAATTGTGATTTTACGATTATTCTACCGTTGTGAAGGTCAACAGATGATTTGACAATGGAAAGACCTAATCCTGTCCCCTTGATCGTTTCAGCGTTGTTTGCCCTGTAGAATGGGTCAAAGATTTTTTCGATTTCGTCTTCAGGAATTCCAATTCCTTGATCTTTTATGGAAATAAAAATCTCTGAGTTTATTTGATTTACTTCTGTGATAATCTTCCCACCGTTTGGGGAGAATTTTACAGCATTGGATAAGAGGTTGTTAATTATGTAAGTCATCATTCTGTAGTCAAGTATGTATTCTTCGGAATTTGAATTGTAGTTAAATTCGAAAGAGTATTTTTTATCGCAGCTGAATTTTATTTTTTCAATACAATCATAAATAAGTAATCTAAGGTTAATTTTTTCTGGTCTGAAATTAAGTTTTTCAGGACTTTCTTTATCAATTCTTAATAGGTCGTTCAATAGGTCTGTGATTGTATTTATTGCTAATTTTATTTTATTGAAGTGTTCTTTTTTTCTTTCGGGCGATAGTTTGGAGTCGTATTTTTCTAATATTTCGAATGAAGATTGAATAGATGCTAAAGGTGTTCTGAATTCATGTGAAGTTATGGATATGAATTTTGATTTTATTTGATTTATTTCTATTTCTTTATTGAGCAGATTTTGGAGATTTGATTCATATTCTTTTCTTTTTTCAATTTCTTTGGAGAGTTCAAGATTTAGTTGATTAAGTTGGCTGGTTCTTTCTTGGATAATTTTTTCAAGATTCAATTTGTAGTTAATAAGTTCTTCTTCTTTTTTTACTTTTTCAGAAATATCAATTATAGCAGTAAAAAGATTAGCATTTTGATTTTCGTCGTCAAAGCTTAAAATTTTAATTCCTTCAATTCTAATATCAATTATTTCATCATTTTTTGAGCGAATTTTAATTTCTAGAGTTTTTCCGACAGGGTTGTTATAAAAAGCTTTATATCTTGAAAGAAAGTTGTTTTTTGAGGATTCATCAATAAATTTCAGGAAATTAGAGGAATTAACTTCGCTAGCAGGATATCCTGTCATAGCAAGAAAAGTGTAGTTTGTTTTGATGATATTGATTTTATCATCTAAAATGAGGTAACCGACAGGAGCGCTGTTGAAAAGGTTGAAGAAAAGATCAGATGTTCTTTGAAGTTCTAATTGGGTTCGACGTAGTTCTTCATTTTGAATTTCAAGTTCTGCTTTATAAACTTGTAATTCGTAAGCAAGTTTTTTAATCTCTTCAACCGATAGATTTGAGATATCTTGATTGTAATTTAATATTGTTCTTTCGGCTTTTTTTCTTAGTTCATCAAATTTTGAGCTCATTATTCATTCAATTCTTTTATTGTTCCAATAAGAATAATAGGATTTCCAAGTTCATCAAATTCTGTAATTTTACCGACGTCATAGAATTTTTTCCATTTATTGTCTTTAGTTTTTAGTCTATAGATGACTTCATAATGTTGTTTTTTGCCTTCTAGACAATCTCTCATTGACTGCATAGCCATTTCGTAATCATCAGGGTGAATTCTTTGCAGCCAGAAATCTAAATCGTTAGGAACCTCAAATAGTTCAAAACCTATAAGTTTGGCTTTAAGTTCCCCGACAAAAACAGTGTTAGTTTTGACGTTGTATTCCCACCAACCAATATTGTTAATTTCCAATGCATGTTTTAATCTTTTATCGAGTTTTTCAAGTTCTATTTGAGATTCAACTTTTTCGGTTATATCTGAAAATGTAGCATAAACCTGGTATGGTTTGTCCTGATTTTCTTTGAAAAGAGGTATAGCATCGATATAGATCCAAACATATTTGTTTAATTTGTTATTAAATACGCCCATAGTAACACCATAAACTGGTTTACCAGTTTTAAGAGCGATCGAGATAGGATGGTCTTCGGATTTGAATTCTGAACCGTCTGTGTATATTGTTTTGAAATCAGAAGATTTTAAACCAATGATTTCTTTTTCAGAAGATAAGCCAAGAATTTTAATGGCAGCATTGTTGGCGGATATAATTCTACCTTCACTATCTTGATAGATAACACCATTAGCCATCGTGTCATAAAGATGTTTGTATTTCTCCTGAATTTCTTTAGCTTCTGAGAGGGCAATGTTTCTTAAAGTGAGATCTGTTATTGAAAAAGTTTTTCCGACAAAGATATTTTCAGGATTGGTATAGGTTACATTTACCAGGCAGTTAATTTTTGATTTGTCTTTTTTTACTAAATCTATTTCAAATGATGACAAACCGTGAATTTGAATTTGTTGATTAATTTTCTTTTTTATATCACTGAATTGATCATTTGATTCAAAAAGAATTCTAATTGGTTTACCGAGCAATTCTTCTCTGGAGTAACCAAACATTTGAGAAAACTTTTCATTAATTTCATAAATAAAATCGTTCTCTTCTAAAATTATTCCCACAGGAAGAGTCTTGTATAAGCTTTGAATTTTCTTTTGATTTTTAATTAAATCTGTTTGATATTTTTTAAGCTCATTAATTTCAACGAAAGAGATAAGTATGCCACTGTAACTTTCATTTCCAATTTTGTATGAGAGTACTTTCATTAAATACCAATTATTGTCAATTGTTTCAACTTCAATGTCTCTTTCAATATTATCCGTTTTTACTTTTTGAATTATTTCATTGAGATTAATATCAATCAAGTTGTGAGCAAGAGAGGAGAAAGGTAAGCCAATATTTTTGGGTGAGATGTTAAATATTTTTTTAATACCCTGAGAGTATTTTCTAATGTCAAGATTTTCATCGAGAAAAATAACGTTGATTTTGCTGCTGTTTAATAGGTTTTCAAAGTCATTATTGATTTCTGTTAATTCAATTATTTTGGAATGATATTCAGCATTAACTGTGTGAAGTTCTTCGTTGACTGATTGAAGTTCCTCGTTAGTGCTTTGTAATTCTTCATTGCTTGCCAGAAGTTCTTCATTTGTTGCTTGAAGTTCTTCGTTTGAAGTTTCTAACTCTTCAATAGTTGCTTGAAGGTTTTCTCTTGTGAATTGAAGCTCTTGCTCTAAGTCATTTATTCGTTGTTCGGTTTCTTTGATAATGTCATAAGTATTAGATTTAACATTAGAAGAGTTATCAATTGATTTAGGATTTTCAAAAAATATTATACAATATTGTTCTTGTCCACGTCTGTTTGGTAGAGATTTTAATCTGAGATTTATTGATTTATTACCACTTTCATACTTGACGTTGGTGTATCTTATTTCTTCACCAGTTTTAAAGACTTTTTGAACGCCAGTTGCAATAGGAATGGATAATTCTTTTATAATAACTTTAGTGATATCGTTTGTAGGTTTACCCGATGGGATGGAGAAGAATGAAGTTGTATTTCCGACTATGTGAAGAATTTCGAATTGTTGATTTACAATGACGACCAATTCGAAATATTCATTACTTACTGCATTTAGTACTGTCTCTAAAAATTTCTCTTCTTCGTATTGTCTTATAAATTTTGAGGCACCTAGGTATTTGTTATAGTAATTGTATTTAAAGGATTTTTCTGCTGTAATATCCATAGAGATGCCAGCGGTTGTTTTTTTGCCCTTAGAGGTATAAAATTTTAATTTGCTATCAAGAATCTCGAAATATTCAATCATATCACCAACAGTCTCGCTATTTCCAAGAAGTAAGATTCCACCTTGATTGAGAGAGAAATTGAACATTTCAAGCACTTTTTTCTGAAGAACAGGTTGAAAGTAAATCAGTAAATTTCTGCAAGAGATAAAATCTATGTTCGTGAAAGGAGGATCTTTAATAATATTATGCTGAGCAAAAACAACCATTTCCCTGATTGAACGGTCAATTATGTATTGATCATCCTTAAAGTGGAAGTATTTGTTTAATAGATGAACAGGTACGTCGACTTTAATACTTTCACCAAAAACGCCGTTACTTGCCTTCAAAATAGCATCTTTATCAACATCAGTTGCAAAAATTTTAACGGTAATAAATAATCCTTTTTTATCTAAATATTCTTTAGTAAGTATTGCAATAGAATAAGCTTCCTCACCTGTGGAGCAACCCACAACCCAAAATCTGTATTCTCTTTTATTACGTTCGAGAAAAATTTTATCAAAATACGCTTGTTCTAATTGGTCAAAAACCTCTTTATCTCTAAAGAAGTGAGTTACGCCAATTAAAAGTTCTTTGAAAAGAATAACCAGCTCGCCAGTTTGATTTTCTAAAAGTCTGACATAATCCCTTAAATCAGTGATTTGGTTAACAGTCATTCTTTTTTCAATACGTCTTAAGATGGTAGAAGGTTTGTAGAAAGTAAAATCAATTTTCATTTTTTCACGAAGCAAGGCAAAAATTCTCATTAAGCCATCTTCATCGCTTAGGAGAACTTGTTTGGTGTCTTTATGTCTGATTTGTGGGTAATTATTAAGAGAAATTAGTTTTTGAGGAATTTCTTCGGGTGGCAAGATGAAATCCACTAAACCAGTAGAAATTGCGCTTTTAGGCATACCATTGAATTTTGCGCTTTCTTCAGATTGAACTATAACAATACCACCCGCGGCTTTAATTTCACGAATTCCTCTAACTCCATCGCTACCTGTCCCTGATAAAATAATACCGATAGATCTTTCACCTTGATCTTCGGCTAAAGATCTGAAAAAGTGATCTATTGGTAAATTTAATCCTTTGGCTGGATTATACTCACTTAGAATTAACTTACCATGGAAAATAGACAAATTTTTCTTTGGAGGTATTATGTAAATATTATTTGGTTCAACTAACATTCCATTTTCAGCTCTCTGAACCGGTATTTCTGTTTTTTTAGAAAGAATTTCTACCATTAAACTTTTATATTCTGGAGAAAGGTGTTGGATTACGATAAAAGCCATACCAGTATCGTTAGGCATATTAGAAAATAAGAGTTCTAATGCCTCAAGACCACCAGCAGAAGCGCCAACACCAACGTAAAAATTAACTTTTGATAAATTTTCTAAAGAGGGTTCCATAGTGGTAAATATCTTTGTTTAACTTATTAAAACTATAAAAATGTCGTAAAAAAATCAATTTATGACCAGGTTAAATTAAAAATACATAAGTATTATTTATAAAATTTCCTTTTTTGTTGCGTAAAACATTTTTATTCTGAAAAAATAATAACTATAAGATTCTTCAAACAACCGAAGGATTCAATTAGATTTTCAATACGTTTTATTGATGTTTTTTTATGAAGCTTGAATAAAAGACTTATAGTAGAACTTAGTAAAATTTATTGAAAGAGATACAAAAATATAAATATTACAGAGAGTGATGGATTTTTCTAAGAATGCTTCGAAGAAACTCCGGTAAACTATTTTATGATTTCTTGCGGAGAGGGAGGGATTCGAACCCCCGGTAGCCGTTAAGACTACAACGGTTTTCAAGACCGCCGCTTTCAACCACTCAGCCACCTCTCCCAAATGATAAGAACTTTAATTTTGGTCTGCAAATATAATCAGTCAAATGAAGTTCATCAAAAATTA
>JANWVQ010000170.1 GCA_025056745.1 Ignavibacterium sp. | reverse complement strand
CAACTAATAATTCTCCAGAAATTAAAAAGAGATAGATTCCATTTTTTTCTGAATGTAAGTTATAAATAAGTTCTTTTGATTCTTCAAGTTCAGATAATGAAATGAAAGCATTTTGATTTATCCAAAGATTTCCATTCTCTTTATCAGGAGTCACAACAAACTGAAACTTATTCTTTCTTTCTTGTTCATCGAAATATTTTTGCGCATATCTTGGTTGATGACCTTTTTTATCAGGGAAAATCCAAATCTGTAAGAAGTTTGAATTTTCATCTTTCAGATGATTAAATTCTGAGTGTTCAATACCTGTTCCAGCAGACATTACCTGAACTTCATTAGGATAAAGAACACCTTTACCACCAGTACTATCCTTATGTTCTAAAGCTCCTGATATTGGAATAGTTATTATTTCCATATCTTTGTGAGGATGTGTTCCGAATCCCATTCCACCTTCAACAAAGTCATCATTAAGAACTCTTAACATTCCAAAATTTACTCTTTCGGGATTGAAGTAATGTCCAAAACTGAAAGAATGACTAGTTTTAAGCCAACCAAAATCAAATTTACCTCTTGAATCTGAAGGATGAAATATTTTTTTCATTTTACTTTTCCTTTTTAGTTTTATGATAAAACAAAATTATAGTTTTTTCAGTTCTAAAGGATCAGGAAATGAAAATTATCAAAACAGTATTTGAAATTCCGAAAATGGATTGTCCATCTGAGGAGAATCTAATCAGAGTAAAACTGAATAGTATTGAGGGAATCTTGAAGTTAGAATTTGATTTGGTAAATAGAAAATTATCCGTTTATCATTCTGATAATCTTGAGCTAATTGAAAAATCTATTTTAGAAATTAATCTTGGTGGTAAAATAATATCATCAGAGGAAATCGAATTAAAAGAAATCGAAGAAGAGTCAAATCAAAAACAAATTCTCTGGATAGTTCTTGCAATAAATTTTTCTTTTTTCTTAATTGAAATAATAACAGGTATAATTTCAAACTCAATGGGATTAGTTGCTGATAGTCTTGATATGCTTGCGGATGCTTTTGTTTATGGAATAAGTCTTTATGCTGTAGGTTCAACTATAGAAAGGAAAAAGAGAGTTGCAACTTTAGCTGGTCTTTTTCAACTTACTTTAGCAATAATTGGATTTGTTGAAGTTATACGAAGATTTTTAGGATTGGAAAAGATTCCGGATTTTGAGGTTATGATTGTAGTATCATTTTTTGCTGCTATAGCTAACGGAATTTGTCTTTATCTACTTCAAAAATCCCGAAGTAATGAAGCACACATAAAAGCAAGTATGATTTTTACTTCAAACGATGTTATAATAAATATCGGCGTTATAGTTGCAGGTATTCTGGTTCTAATATTTAATTCTCAAATTCCTGATTTAATTGTTGGTTCAATAGTTTTTGTGTTAGTAATTTCAGGAGCGATAAGAATATTAAAGCTTGGTAAATAAATATGAACGAATTATTAAATAAACCTCTTTTCGTTATAAACTTTCTTACTGGATTTATTTTTATAATTGCTGCGATAATACAATTAAAATTTCCTCCTAAAAAAATTAATTCATTTTATGGTTATCGCACTAAAAGTTCAATGAAATCTTCAGAAGCTTGGGATTTCGCACAAACTTATTCTTCAAAATTAATGTTAAGATTTGGTGCGGGACTATGTTTGATTGGTTTACTGTTGAAAAATATAAGCTTGATAAATTTAGAGTATGAAATTATTGCATCTATATTCATTGTTTTAATTATAATTTTCATAATGATTATCCTTGTGGAAAAACAGTTAGATAAGAAATTTTAGTACTCAAAAAATCATTTCTTGATAATTTATCTTTAAGTAATTAATTAATTTTATTGGGGCGATAATGAAAAAACTTTTTATCTTAATTATTATTTCATTAACAATTCAGGCACAGGTAAAAGTGGAAGATATTAAAACATTTACTTTGAAAAACGGAATGAAATTTCTGATTTATGAAAATCACTCAATTCCAAATGCCAATATGTATTTATTCTTCAAAGTTGGCTCAAGGAATGAAAATATTGGAACTACAGGTATTTCTCACTTCTTTGAGCATATGATGTTCAATGGAGCTAAGAAGTATGGTCCAAAAGAATTTGACAGAGTGATGGAAGCAAACGGAGGTTCAAATAATGCTTACACAACGGAAAACATTACTGCCTACACAGATTGGTTTCCGAGCTCAGCTTTGGAAGTAATCTTCGATCTTGAATCTGATAGA
>JANWVQ010000168.1 GCA_025056745.1 Ignavibacterium sp. | reverse complement strand
GTTCTGCCTTCAACATATTCCATTACAATATGTAATTCATCTGGAAGTTCAATTAAATCAAAAACTTTAACAATGTTTGGATGGTCGAGTTTATTGAGAATATGTGCTTCATTAATAAATCTTCTTCTGATATCATCATCAGCAGCAAATTGAGGAGAGAGAGATTTAATTGCAACAATTTTCTTAGAGAATTGGTGGCGGGCTTTATAGACAATACCCATCCCACCGATACCAATTCTCTCAATTATTTCATAGGAAAGAATTTTTTTCTGCATTTCCCCGTTTGAGCTTATGAGATAATGAATCTACCTTCGCAACTTCCAAATTTGAAAGTATCGTAGTTGTTTAATTTTATGGGTTGACTTATTCTTATTCCATTGATGTAAGTTCCATTAGAGGAGTTAAGATCCTCAATGTAAAAGTCACCATTTATAAAAGTAATTTTTGCGTGCTGGCGTGAGATATTATTTTCCTTAATGACAATATCATTTCCATCCTGTCTGCCGATAATTCCACCTTTAGAATTCAAAGTAAAAGATTTTCCGATAAATGAACCTGCCAAAACCTCCAACACTAAAGTGGAAGAAGAACCTTGCCTAACTATCATAGTTTTTTCACCGAAAGAATCAGCTCTCTTTGTATCTATTTCAGTTTTAAGCTCATCATTATCAGATTGAATAACAGTGGGAGATTCAAGCGAAGAGTTCTTGGGCGTTTCTGTAACCTTGCCTGGAGATTTGAAGTCCGGTATTTCATAATCATCGGATTTTTTTGATTGCTCTTCAGGCATTTTTACAATTGGGATTTTTTTCTTTTTCTTTGACTTTAGTACGAAGAAAAGCACAGCACCGATTATTATTATTCCAGCAGAAATTAAAATGTAAATTAAATTCGAGGAATCATCTTCTGTTTTAACACTTTTTTTATAAGCGGGGATACCAGCAGGGGATATGAACTTATTACTCGCTGTTTTCTTCTGATTTTTATAATTAATAGTAATGACGTTTGTATATTCAGAACCATTACCTGCAAGGTTTTCAACTACATAAGTTAAAATGTATATATTGAGAATTTGATCATATAGTTTTCTATATTGTTTTTCGAGGTCATCATCTTTAGGTGAATTGTAGAATTTTCCACCAGTTTGTTCTGACATTTTTTCTAAAGTTTGAAGATATGATTTATCAATTTTTGAATAACCGATTGAAAAAATTGGAATACCTTCTTCTTTAGCAAGTTTAATAACATCATCGAGAGTGTAGGAGGAGGAGACAGATTCATCTTTACCATCACCAATCAGTAAAAGAATTTTACCGGCGACGTCTTTATTATCTCGTAATTTAACAAGACCTTGATAAGTGCCATAATATAGAGCAGTTCTTGAACCACTTGTTGTAAGATTTCTTACTTTATTTTTCAGATACTCTCTATCAGAACTGAAATCAGAGATAAGCTCATAGCTATCGGCAAATCCAATAATAGCGAGTTTATCTACATTACGCATCTCATCAAGAAATTTTATAACTGCATTTTTCATAGTTTCAAGAGGAGTTCCACTCATAGTTCCTGACAAATCGAGACAAAGCATAATATTGAGACCCTTTCCGCTTTCCTTATAAGTAATTGAATTTATAGAATCGCACTGATTACCTTCAACAGATATATTGAAATTTTCAGGTTTAAGATCTCTAATTGGTTCATCATTAAGGTCATATACTTGAAGGGATGTGATTAACCTTGGAAAATTATCAGGTATTGTTTTAATTAATCTTACGTTAAAATCTTGAGAATAAGTAATTAAATTGACAAAAATTATAAATGATAAAATAAGCTTCATAAACCCCTCTTAGTTTTTTGAATAAATAAAAATTCTTTTAATTCTTGATGTAATAATGTTGTTGTAGAACTCGCAAAAGAGACCTTCAATAAGTTGATCTTTAAATATCATACTTCCACCAAAAGTAGAGCCTATGATATAAGTTTTGGCAGGTTCAATGTTTTTTCTTTGAAAATAGCCACCAGAGGCAAGAACGCAACACTCATTAGGGTCAATAACTTCAAGCTTGTAAGTGGAATTTTCAGTTTCTAAATAAATAATTGTTCCAACCGGAAGTTCTTTAATGAATACTTTGGGTTTGTTTTTGAATTTGTCAATTAAACTTTCAATGTCAAATATTTTCATATAATTTTAATCTTGAAATTAACAGTACCGAGTTTGATCAAATCATTATCTTTTAGATAGGTTTTGTCTTCTATCATTTCATTGTTTACATAAGTGCCATTAGTTGATAGTTCATCAGATATGATAAATTTTTCATTTCTATAGAGAATTGTGCAATGTTTATCAGAAATACTTCTATTGTCAACAACTATATCGCAATTTTTAGATCTTCCAATAACATTTCTACCTTCAAATAATTTAAAGTCTGTTCCATTAGGATTGAGATCAAAAGTTACAATCCATCCTACAAGTTTTCGGGTAGCTATACCTTCAAGAGGTCTGTTAACATCAATTAATATTGTTTTTTGATCATCAAGTTGATTGGGTCTTTTAATAGTAGGAGCGGAAGTATCTATTATTGTTTTGGCATCATCACTATTAGGATTTTTGTTTACAGAACTGTCAAGCAATGTTTTTTCATTATCTAAATCCCTGACAGTCTGTTCATAATCAGTAGAAGGGCAGAAGGGGCATTTACTTAATGAAGCTTTGTAATTGTGACCATTTATGCAAGTTTTGAATCCAACCTCCTGTAGTGGTGAACCACAGTGTTTACAAAATTTCGCTAAATCAGGATTTTCTTTTTTACAATTATTGCATTTCATTGATACCTCACTAAATTTTAGAAGTTAGAAAAAGAATATTAAAAAACCTAAAAAACATTAGTAAAGTAGATGCATTTTTGATTTCTCATTCCATCCAGCTTGATATTTATATTTAACGAAATAAATCTTCAAGTCTGCTTGATACATATACTTAACAAAATGTATTTTCTTATCAGCTTGAAATTCATAGTCAACAAAATACCATAACCCCTGATTACCATCTGCTTCGTATTTGTGATTAACTTTATAGACTTTTAGATCAGCTTGATTTGCATAATCAACAACAAAAACTTTTATGTCCGCTTTATGTTGAGAATTTGTTGAATAGATGAGTTGTGGATATGATGCGGTTTGATAGAATGCTATTATTATTAATGCGAGGTAAAACATAGTCAACTCTATATTCCAAATTACTTATGTAATATAATAAATTGAAAAATTAAATCAATATTAGTAGGGCTTTTAATGACTAATTTTATTCTATTTAAGTTCGATTAAATGATTTTAATAATTAGATTTTTTTAAAAGATTTTAATGAAATTTATTTTGATGTTGGATATAGTATCTAAACTTTCTTATCAGCTTTAATCAATCTAAAAGCAAGTAAAGGATCTCTAGAATAGGCATAAAAGAAATACTGTAAAAGAGCAGAGATTAAATATTAGTACCGAAGGCCGGACTCGAACCGGCACGAGGTGTGAGCCCCACTGGATTTTGAGTCCAGCGCGTCTGCCAATTCCGCCACTTCGGCATTAAAGAACATTTCTTACAACACAAAAATATAATCTTTTCTTATTCTTATCAATTAGATTTTTTACATTTATTAAACTCTCTACAACTGATTACGATAATTTAATAGAAACTTAATTTTATTTGGAGGTTTAAGATGAAAACAAATTCAAAGAAAAATCGTAAGAAAAGAAATAAAAAAGAACATTTCGATTTTTACTTGATTGATAATTGGAATGAATACGCAGAAGAAGAAGATGAAGATATTGAAGATTTGATGGAAGAATTTCATATTCCAACTTTGGAATGCATTGAACCTGTTGATGACCCAGGAGAGATAGTTTTATAAAACTTTCATAAACAAATTTCTAATCTGATTTTTCTCTTCCTTTCATTATGCTTATTTTTGAATAAAAAATAAGCTCGGTTAAATATGTCTGAAAATAACGTTCCGTCTAAAAAAGCCAAAAATTTTATCTACGAAATAATTGACGAAGACCTTAAAACTAATAAATGGGGTGGACGAGTACATACGCGTTTTCCACCTGAACCGAATGGATATCTTCATATCGGACACGCTAAATCAATTTGCTTAAATTATGGAATTGCAAAAGACTACAACGGTAAATTCAATCTCCGTTTTGATGATACTAACCCAACTAAAGAAGATCAAGAATACGTTGATTCAATAATTGAAGATGTTAAATGGTTAGGCGCAGACTTCGAGGATAGAATTTTCTACGCATCTGACTATTTTGAACAAATGTATGAGTATGCAATTCAATTAATCAAAAAAGGTAAAGCTTATGTGGATGATTTAGATGCTGAAACTATGAGAGAATATAGAGGAACTGTAACTCAACCTGGAAAAGAAAGTCCCTTTAGAAACAGAACTGTTGAAGAGAATCTAGATCTTTTTGAAAGAATGAGAAAAGGTGAATTTAAAGATGGTGAAAAGGTGTTAAGAGCTAAAATCGATATGTCCTCTCCTAATATGCTTCTACGTGATCCAGTTATGTATAGAATCATTCACGCTTCCCATCACAGAACTGGAGATAAATGGTGCATTTATCCTACCTATGATTGGGCACACGGCCTTGAAGATTCAATTGAAGGAATTACTCACTCTATTTGCACTCTTGAGTTTGAAGTTCATCGTCCTCTTTATGATTGGTTTTTAGATGAATTAGGAATTTATCATCCTCAACAAATTGAATTTGCTCGTTTGAATTTATCTTACACTGTAATGAGTAAAAGAAAACTTCTTGAGTTAGTTGAAAAAGGTTTTGTTGATGGTTGGGATGATCCTAGAATGCCAACTATTTCTGGCTATCGTAGAAGAGGATATACTCCTGAAGCTATATGGAATTTTTCTGAGTTAGTTGGAGTAGCTAAACGCGATGCTTTGACTGATATTTCGCTTCTTGAATATGCAATTAGAGAAGACTTAAATAAAAATGCCCAAAGAGTAATGGCAGTTCTTAATCCAATTAAAGTTGTGATAACTAACTATCCTGAAAATCAAACAGAAACGCTCGAAGCTGTAAATAACCCTGAGAAACCAGAAGCTGGAAAGAGAAAAATATCTTTCTCTAAAGAAGTTTTTATTGAGCAAGAAGATTTTATGGAAAATCCACCAAAAGGATATCATCGTTTAGTGCCAGGTGGTGAAGTAAGATTAAAATATGCCTACATTATTAAATGTGAAGAGGTTATAAAAGATGAAGATGGAAATATAATTGAATTAAGATGTACTTATGATCCAGAAACCAAATCAGGTGGTTCATCAACTAAGAAAGTTAAAGGGACAATTCATTGGGTAAATGCTAATGATTACATTGAAGCTGAAGTAAGATTGTATGATAGATTGTTTACTATTGAAAATCCGGGAGCTGAGGAAAATTGGTTAGATTATATTAATCCTAATTCACTTAATATTATTCAAAATGCTAAAATCGAACCTTTTGTCAAAGATGCTAAACCTTTGGATAAATTTCAATTTGAGAGAATTGGATACTTTTGTGTTGATTCAAAATATTCAACTAAAGATAAGTTAGTTTTTAATCGAACTGTAACTCTCAAGGATAGCTGGAATCCAAAACAGAAATAATTCATACAAATTAAGATTTAAGTTGTAAATGTTAAGCGTATTTTATAAAAACTAATGAAGTTACGATTTAACATTTACAACTTAAAAAATATATTTTTATCTGCTACCAATTCTATTTATTGCAATTTCAATTCTTTCTATCACTTCATCTTTTCCGAGAATGAACAATAAGTCAAACATTCCCGGACCCGTGCTTTGACCTGATACGGCTAACCTTAAAGGATGTATAATTTTGCCTTTACCGAGATTATAGATTTCAGCCACAGTATTTAGAGCATTTTCATAATCTTCTTTGGATGGGTTATCAATTTGTGATATAAGTTCAATAAATTTTCTCAAATAATTAGGAGTATCATCTTTCCAATTTTTCTCAAGCGCTTTTTCATCGTATTCCTCAGGACGTTTGTAGAAATATTTACAATTGGTTATGAACTCATAAACGAAAGTAACTCTTTCTTTCATCGCATCAATTATTTGAAGTAATTTTTCATCAGATATATTAAGATTAGCGAATTCAGATTTTGCAAATTCAACTTTAAGTAATTCAAGTAATTCAGAATTAGGTTTTTTTCTAAGATGTTCGGCGTTTAATGAGTTCAATTTAATGGTGTCAAAAACGGCACCTGATTTATTAACTTTCTCAAGAGAGAATGCTTCAATCAATTCGTTTAGGTAATAAAATTCTCTGTCATCTCCGGCATTCCATCCAAGTAGAGCAACAAAATTTATCAATGCTTCTTTGAAATAACCTTTATCGCGATAATCTTCTACTGCGACATCACCTTGTCTTTTACTAAGTTTAGATTTATCTGGATTTAATAACAAAGGCAAATGAGCAAATTGTGGTCTTTCCCAACCGAATGCGTCATATAAAATTACGTGTTTAGGAGTCGAAGAAAGCCATTCTTCACCTCTAATTACGTGTGAAATTTTCATAAGATGGTCATCAACAACATTTGCAAGATGATAAGTCGGATATCCATCGCTTTTGAGCAAAATCTGATCATCTATGTTATTACTATCAAATATAACTTCATTGCGAACAATATCGTGGAAAATAATTTTTTGATTTGGTTTAACATTAAGTCTGATTACATAAGGAATAGAATTTTTAAGATTGTTTTCAATTTCTTCAGGATTGAGATTTAGACAATGTTTGTCATATTTGATTTGAGGAAGTTTTAGTCTCTCTTGTTCCTGTCTAAGATTTTGTAATCTCTCTTGAGAACAGAAACAATAATAAGCATTACCACTTTTAATTAACTCATCCGCATATTTTTTATATAAATCTAATCTTTGAGATTGCATATATGGACCATAATCACCACCAATATCAGGGCCTTCATCATAATCTAACCCAGCCCATTTAAGTGCAGCGATAAGATTTTCAACAGCGCCTTCAACATAACGATTACGGTCTGTGTCTTCAATTCTTAAGATAAATTTACCTTTATTTTTTCTTGCAAATAAGAAATTATAAAGTGCGGTTCTTAATCCACCAACGTGTAAATAACCTGTTGGACTTGGTGCAAATCTTACTCTTACTTGATTTTCCATAGAAAATTATTCAGTAGTTTAAGTGAGTTGATGTCTTTTTTCAGTATAAAATTTTACCTTTTCGATAAATTCTTGTGAGTCAATAGGTTTTGGAATGTAATCTGTTGCACCTGCTTCAAGGCAGCGCTCTCTATCGCCTTTCATAGCAAAAGCAGTTAAAGCGATTATTGGAGTATCCTTGTATTCTGGAAGCTCTCTGATTTTTTGAGTTGCTTCAAATCCATTCATAACAGGCATTTGCATATCCATAAGTATTAAATCAAATTTTTGCTGTTTGGCGGCTTCTAAAGCTTGAAGTCCGTTTTCAACTACTACCACAGATTCAAAATTATTTTTCTTTAATAAACGCGTTACTATGATTTGAGAATGTTTATAATCTTCTACAAGTAAAATTTTATAACCTTCTTTCTTGTCTTTTAATTCTTCAATCTTCGTTGGTTCATCAGCACGATTAATAAGAGAAGCGACAGCATCAGCAAGATTCTCCATTTTAGTGCTACTTTTATGAAGTAACTCTGTGAACATTCCTTCAATTTTCTTGAGTTCTTCTTGAAATGATTCTTTTCCAGTGTAAATAATTATTGGAAGATTAAAAAATTGTTTTTTCGTTTTAATAAGTTTTATAAGTTCAAATCCATTAATTATTGGCATATCTAAATCTATAATTGCAAGATCAAGATGAGTGTTTTCAATATAACTCATAACTTTAGATGAATCACTTAAAGCAATTGTATTAAATCCAATTTGTTCTACCGTGCTTTTTATTAAATTCAAAGTTGGAACATCATCATCAACGATAAGAATGGTGGAGTCTTTTCTAAGTTTATAGCTCATTAAAGTTTCAACGAGATATCTGTAATTGATTGGTTTCTGAAAATATTCAACTCCACCCATTAAAAATGCTTTTTGCTCTTCAGCTTCAACTGTTAATACAATTATAGGCGTATGTTTTACTTTTGGATGGGCTCTTAATTGTTTCATTAATTCAAATCCGCTGATGTCTGGTAAATTAACATCAATCATTATTGCAAGAAAAACTTCACTTTCAATCATTTCAAAAGCTTGTTTAGACGAATTGACTATTAAAGGATCATAACCCCATTTTGTAAGGTAGTTACTTAATAGCTTTGATGATGCGTAATCATCCTCTATTACAAGAATTTTATTTTTTGATGCAGTTGGTTTAGGAATTTGTTCGAGTTGCTTCTCTATTCTTGAACTGACATCAGCTAAAATTGAAAATTCGATAAAATTACCTTTACCAATATTACTAGTTACAGTTATATATCCACCTAACATTTCAACATACTTCTTTGCTAAGTATAAACTCAAACCAGAAATGTTTGAAATCTTTGAGTTAAATGATTCCCAAAGTCCAAAAGGTTTAAAGAAGTCTGATAGTTTTTTACTTGAAAGTCCACCACTTGTATCGATGACTTTAAAGTTCAAATGTTTATTATCCTGTGAACTTACAGTCAATGAGATACGACCTCTATCTGTAAGTTTTATTGAATTATGAAGCAATGATTGGAGAATGTATTTAACTTTCTGAGAATCTATTTTTATGTTGTTATCTATTGACCTATCAACATCGAAGATCAATTCAATTGCTTTATTATCACTTTTATTTTTTACTGCAGTAATAATATCAGAGATAAATTCAAGTAGGTTAACTGAATTGTAAACAGGTTTTATGGTGCCATTTTCAACTTTACTAATATCAATTAAATCATTCAAAAGTGTTAGAAGGGCAAAAGCATTTTCTTTAAGATTTGAGACATACTCATTCTGAGAAGGTGAAAGAGATTCTTCACTTAACAATGAAGTAAAACCTACAATACTATTTGCAGGAGTTCTAAGCTCTTGAGCAATATTAGAAATAATCATACTTGCTGAAATTTCAACACCACCTCTGCCAAATAACCAAATCTCTAAAATATTTTTAAGAAGCTTAGAAACTTTGTTAAGGTTTTCGATATCATTGAGAGAGAAATTTTCATTATTAGAAATTTTTATCAGAATATCAGTTCCATTTGAAAGAGGTATTACAACGCAACCAGAGTTTAATACGTGTTCTGTAATTGGAATTTTGCAATTATTCGATATGCTAAAGACTAACTTTTGATTATTTCTCAGGGAAGTGCAAGTGTCACAATTATATGAATTTCCTAACTCTAATGATTTTTTGACATTTGCTGATTTTCCTAATAATTCTAGAGAATTATTTGGATTAATCTTAAAAAATGCAACTGCTTCGAACTCCAATTCTTTTGATAAAAATTCACATATCAGTCCTGGCAAATCAGCAGATGACCTTACTGAGGCTTGAATTATTTCATCTAAACTTAGTAAAAAATTTATCTTAGATATGTTCATAGTTTGTTATATCTTTTTAAGTTGTTTATACAAAAATAATTACAATAGTTGTAAATAAATTAAACATTAATTGAAAAATAAGTAATTATATTTGAAAAAAGTAATATTATCATAAACTTGAACCTGAACTTAAACTTGAACTTAAACCTGAACTTGAACTTGAACTTAAACTTAAACTTTAACCATCTTTATCTTAATTTGAAACAAAAAATATTTCAAATTTGAAGCTGAGATACAAAGTAATTTTATTTGGAATTTTATTTTTAATAAAATCAAATTCATTTGCACAAGTTTTAAGCAACTATTTTGTTGCAGTTGATTCTTTCAAAATAAATTTTGAAAATAAATATTATTTAAGTCAAACAAATATCTTACCTAATTCAGAGGTTGTTAGATTAAAAGATAGAATTCTTTCAAAAGAAGCATATAAAGTAGATTATACAAATGGATATTTTTCGATTGTAGACACAGTTGCATATTCAATATTTGATACAGTTGTAATTTCATATCTCTCATTAAATCTTGGATTGAGAAAAGAATACAAACTCAGAACATTAATCATTCAGAATGATAAAGACCAGCAAGATATTAAAGCAATTATTCAACCAGAGAGCAAACCATTGACAGCTGAAAGCATTTTTGGTAGCGGTCTTCAAAAAAGTGGAACTTTAGTCAGAGGCTTTACTGTCGGAACGAATAAAGATTTCACATTAAAAAGTGGATTGAGACTTCAACTTTCTGGAAATATTTCCGAAGACATTGAATTAGTTGCAGCTCTTACTGATGAAAATACTCCAATTCAGCCTGAAGGAAATACTGAGCGACTGGAAGAACTTGATAAAGTTTTCATTCAAGTCAAACATCCTAATGCTACAGGAACTTTTGGAGATTATCAATTACAACAAAGATTTGGTGAGTTTGGTGTAGTCGATAGAAAATTACAAGGTTTGATGGGTGAATTTAAGTATGGCAATTCTTTTGGATATTTATCTTTTGCGAGCTCTCGAGGAAAATTCAATACAAATAAATTCAATGGCATTGATGGTGTTCAAGGTCCTTATCGATTATCTGGTATTAACAATGAAAGAGATATAATCATTATTGCTGGAACTGAAAAAGTTTTCCTTGATGGAGTTGAGCTTAAAAGAGGTGAAAATAATGATTACACTATTGAATATTCCAACGCAACAATTACTTTTACACCAAAAAGAATCATCACTTCTGCAAGTAGAATTAGTGTTGATTTTGAATATACTGACAGACAATTCAGTAGAAATTTCTTCGGAACAGGCGCTGGTAGTAAGTTCTTCAATGATAAACTAAAAATCGGATTTCAGTTTTTAAGAGAAGGTGATGATCAAAACTCTCCAATTGATATAATTCTATCTGAGCAAGATAAAGAGATTCTAAAAAATGCAGGAGATGATAGAAATAAAGCTGTTAAATCTGGTGTAAGTATAGCAGAACCTGATTCATTGGGAATTATAAGAGGTTTATATTTTGCCAAAGACACGATAATATCTGGAACTCAGTTTACTTATTATGTATATTCTCCAGGTGATTCAAATGCAGTTTATAATGTATCTTTTTCTTACGTGGGTGAGGGTAGAGGCGATTATATTAGAGAAAGTATTGGTCAGTATAAATTTGTCGGAAAGAATGCTGGTTCGTATTTGCCAATAACTTTTTTACCGATTCCACAATTAAAACAATTATCAACTTTTAATTTACAAGCAGAACCTTTCGAAAAAATCTCATTCGATATCGATTTAGCGATGAGCTCCTGGGATAGAAATAGATTTTCGTCTTTGGATGAAAATGATAATAATGGTTATGCAATAAATTTTTTGTTCAAATTAAATCAACAAGACTTAAAAATTAATAATCTAAACTTTGGTAAAGGAAGTTTCTTTCTTAGAAAAAGATTGATTGATAGAAAGTTTGTTTCATTTGATAGATTTAACGAAGTAGAATTTGATAGATACTACAATACATCAATTCAAACGAGTCAAACAAATGAAAATTTAACTGAAGTCGGTGCTAATTATTTCCCAATCGAGAATCTTCAATTAAACTCAAATTTTGGATTTTTAAGAAAAGGTAATGAATTTATCTCCGACAGATTCAATAATCTGATTCGATATCAATTTCAGGATAAATATGGATTTGACTACAATCTCGATTATGTTAAATCATCAAATCAATCAATTTCAAATAAATGGTACAGACATAAAGGAAACGCATTTTATAAAATTGGGTATTTCAAACCAGGAATTGAATTTCAGGCTGAAGATAAAGCAGACTATTTTACAAGATCCGATTCACTTCTTCAGGGAAGTTTAAAATTTATTGAGATAACTCCTTTTGTTGAATTATTAAATATCAGTGGATTAAGATTTCAAACCAAAAATTCATTTAGAAAAGATTATCTTCCATTAAATGGAAAACTTGTTGAAGAATCAAATTCACAACTTTATTCTTTTGATTTAGTTTATTCAGAACTCAAAGAAATAACTACTTCACTGAATTTTGGATACAGAGAAAAAAGCTATTCCAATAATTTCAAGAGGCTGGGATTTTTAGACAATCAATCTATTGTTGTACGCTCTCAATCAAGATTTGATTTTTGGGAAAGATTAGTTGATGGAGACTTATTTTATGAGGTCTCTACTCAAAAATCAGCTCGACTACAAAAAGTTTTCGTTCGTGTGGAAAGAGGAACAGGAAATTATAAGTATTTAGGAGACTTGAATAACAATGGCATTGCTGATGAATTTGAATTCGAACCTACTGTTTTTGATGGAGATTTTATTGTTGTAACAGTTCCTACAGATCAACTCTTTCCAGTTATTGATCTTAAATTTAGCACGAGATGGAAATTTGATCTTAGTCAACTTTCTAATGGAAATTCATTAATAGATGAAGTATTAAGTGCGCTATCAACAGAAACTTTATGGCGTATTGAAGAGAATAGTAAGGATACAAAATATTCTAATGTTTATTTATTAAGACTTTCAACATTTCAAAAGGAAGCTACAACAATTCGAGGTTCAAATCTTTTTCAACAGGACATTTATATTTTCGAAAATCAACAGGATTTAAGTTTCAGATTAAGATTCACAGAGAGAAAATCATTGAATGAATTCAATGCTGGTTTTGAGCGTGGCTATTATCAGGAAAAAAGTTTAAGAATAAAATTTAGAATGATTCAAGAAGTCAGTAATCAAACAGATTTTTCTACTACAACTGATAATCTATCAACTACTACATTTTCAAATAGAGCTCGAAGAGTTAATAGTAATTTCATAACTTCAGATTTTTCTTATAGACCATCGAGAATTATGGAGATTGGGTTTAAATTTCGAACAGGTAGAAGTGAAGATACTTTTCCACAAAACAAGACAATTGTAGATATAAATTCTCAAGCATTAAGATTTAATTTATCTTTTTTGGGCAATGGAAGATTAAGAATTGAAGTAGAAAGAAACGAACTAACGGCAAACACAACAATAAATCAAATTCCTTTCGAAATTACTGGTGGAAATCTTTTAGGTAAAAATTTTCTTTGGAGAGTTAATTTTGATTATCGTTTATCTACGAATTTACAAACAACATTAAGTTATGATGGAAGATCTCAAGGTAATTCGAGGACAATTCATTCGGCTCGTGCAGAGGCAAGAGCGTTTTTCTAAAATAAAATAATGGAGAAAAATTGAAAGTAGCAACAAACTATATTGAAGCGCATATTATCAGAAAATCAAATGATCAAATAGAGTTTCTATTATTAAAAAGAGCATCACATCAATGGTTTCCAAATTTATGGCAGATGGTTTCAGGAAAAATAAAAGATGGGGAAAAAGCTTATGAATCTGCTTTAAGAGAAATTCAAGAAGAAACTGGCTTAGTCCCTGAAAAATTGTGGGTAGTTCCTAATATTAATTCATTTTACTTATTTGAAGATGATGTTATTCATCAAGTGCCTGTGTTTTTAGGTTTAGTTGATTATAATTCATTAGTTAAAATAAGTTCAGAGCACTCAGAGTTTAAATGGGTTTTAGCGGACGAAGCTAAAAAGTTACTATCCTGGCCTGGTCAAAGAAAATCTGTCGAAATTATTCAGGAATGTTTTGATAGCACTGTGAAGTCTTTTCTACATTTATCTGAGATAAAAATTAAATAAATTTTACTGTAAAAATCATATAAAGCCTTTAAGTCTGAACCAATAAATAGATTTCATTTAATTTCAGAAGATAACCTTAAATAAACGACAGATATTCGAGTCAGATACGACTTTAAAGCGTATCTGAAGCGTATGTGGAGCGTATGTGGAGCGTATGTGAAACGAGTCAGAATCGAGTCAGATACGAGACAGAAACGACTCTTAAACGAGAAAAGCAGGTAGGGGAAAGGGTAATTAATCAACTTAATTATTTTCTTTTGGGATTTGTCAGAATTTGATCAAAAAATAATTTAATTTCAAAGAATAATAGAAAGTTAAAGGCTAAGTGAAAATAGAAAGAATTGATAAAACACTTTTCCCCAAATCAAAAAATACAATTTTTATATTGTTGTGATTTTTGATTTGATATTTAATAAAATTATATTTGCATACTTAAAAATTTTTAGTGATAGAGTTTTTTGAAAAATTTGATAGACGGGGCGTAGCGCAGCCCGGTTAGCGCGCCTGCCTTGGGAGCAGGAGGTCGCAGGTTCAAATCCCGCCGCCCCGACGAAATTTGCGCCCGTAGCTCAACAGGATAGAGCATCAGCCTTCTAAGCTGAGGGTTAGTGGTTCGAGTCCACTCGGGCGTACGGATGAAATTTTCGAAGTGTTATTTGAAATTCTGAGGGTTTCTAATTCTGCGAAGTATCCTTCGGAGAGTTCAATAGGGCGTACAAATGATTTAAGTAAGTCAGAGTGGAAGTGAGATTTAGAGTTTGAATTAAATTAAGAGCTTGATTTAAAGTAAAATTATTTATGGTGGGTATAGCTCAGCTGGTTAGAGCATCAGGTTGTGGCCCTGAGGGTCGTGGGTTCGAATCCCACTACTCACCCTTTGAAACTTTTATTATTTTTTATTAGTTCTTCGTATAAATTATTGGCCCCATCGTCTAGTGGTTAGGACATCGCCCTTTCACGGCGGTAACAGGGGTTCAAATCCCCTTGGGGTCACCAACATAATCCCGAGATAAAATCTGTCTCGGGATTTTTTATTTTCGTTAGTTAGATAAATTAGAAAGATTCGTTAACAGCGTTTCTTAGCTGTGTTCATTTTAAGTTAATTCTCTTTTAATATATTTCTGAATTTTATTTGTTTTGAGCAAGAATTAGAATTAATATAGAAAAGAAATTTACCCTTTAAACCTTACTTTAAAGAGAAAATTCAATCTTTTTCATCAAAATCAAATTCCTCTTTAACAAAACGAACAATCTGAATAAAATCAATATTAATTTTCTTTTCTTATTAGAATCTTATTTAAGGAAATTGATTTTGGGGAAATTAAATAAACAACGGACAAGTCAATTTTATTAAATTTGAAAAATAAAATTTAGATTAATATGGAAATAAAAATTCTTGAAAAATTGGTTATGCAAGATTTCACTAAATTAATCTTTTGAAAACACTTCAAAATGAAAATTTAGAGACAAAAATCAGAATACTTTTATTACTAATTAAAATCTTATTAAAACACAAGGTTTGATATTTTTTCGGTTGCTTTTATATTTGGCAACAATTTTTTTTAAAAAAAGACAGTTGATGCAGAAAGTAAATATTTCAGAAATCAATCAGTTCGTTGATAAAGAAGTAACATTAGCCGGATGGCTTTACAATAAAAGATCAAGTGGTAAAATTAAATTTTTAATACTTCGAGACGGGACTGGTTATTGTCAATGTGTATATTTCAAAGGTAATGTTTCAGATGAAGTTTTTGATAAAGCTGACAGAATTGGGCAAGAAACATCTTTAATTGTAAGAGGAATAGTTAAAGAACAGCCCAAAGCTCCCGGCGGTTATGAACTCGATGCTCGTGATTTAATTATAATTCACGAAACTCACGATTATCCAATAACTCCAAAAGAACACGGAATTGAATTTCTTCTTGATCATCGTCATCTATGGCTTCGCTCCAAGCGGCAAGTTGCTATTATGAAGATAAGGCATAGAATTGTGAAAGCCATTCGCGATTTTTTTGATGGAAAAGGATTTACTTTACTCGATACTCCAATTCTCACACCAAATGCAGTTGAAGGAACTTCAACGCTTTTTGAAACTCCTTATTTTGATTTAGGCTCAGCTTATTTGACTCAATCAGGACAGCTTTATGCAGAGGCTGGTGCGATGGCTCTTGGTAAAGTTTATACTTTTGGCCCAACTTTTAGAGCAGAAAAATCTAAAACAAGAAGACATCTTACAGAATTTTGGATGGTTGAACCTGAAGTTGCTTTTGCTGACTTAAATGATGATATGGACTTAGCAGAAGAATTTTTAGAGTATATTGTTCAAACAGTTCTCAAAGATAAAGAAGAAGAATTAAAAGTTTTAGAACGTGATACAACAAAACTTCAAAATGTAAAAAGACCTTTTCCAAGAATTCATTACGATGAAGCAGTGGAGATTCTAAAGAAAAATGGAGTTGATTTCCAGTGGGGCAATGATTTTGGTGGTGGCGATGAAACAATTATTTCAGAGCAATTCGATAGACCAGTAATGGTTCATCATTATCCTGCTGAAGTTAAAGCTTTTTATATGAAAAGAGATCCAAATGATCCGAGGTATGCTTTAGCTGTGGATGTTTTGGCTCCTGAAGGTTATGGTGAGATTATTGGTGGAAGTCAAAGAGAAGATAATCTTGATATTTTACTTCAAAGAATAAAAGAACATAACTTACCACAATCTGCTTTTGAATGGTATCTGGATTTGAGAAGATATGGCTCTGTCCCTCATTCTGGTTTCGGACTTGGATTGGAGAGAACTGTTAGCTGGATTTGCGGACTTGATCATCTCAGAGAAGCTATTCCATTTCCAAGGATGATTTACAGAAATACACCGTGAGAAATAAGAATGAACAATTAAAAATTAACAATTAATAATTAGTAGAAGAAGGTTGATGAGTTTAGAGGTAATTTTATTTTTTGTATTTGGAATCGTCGCAGCAGTTTCATCAGTCTTGATGATTACAAGAAATAATGCTGTAATTGCTGCATTGTATTTAATATTAAATTTTGCATCGTTAGCTGGATTGTATTTAACTCTAAATGCTCAGTTTATTGCAGTAGCACAAGTAATTGTTTATGCTGGTGCAATTATGGTTTTATTTCTATTTGTGATTATGTTATTAAGACCTGAAAATGAGAAAAAATTTCTTGAATCAAATCCTAAAATAAAAATCTTCTCATTCGTATTAGCAGGTTTTATTTTTCTTCAATTGGTTTATATCATATTCTTTTCGAGACCTTCAGGTATTGTATCAAAAAATCTTGAAGCAAGTGTTGAAGCGGGCACGATTGAATCAATTGGATATGTTTTATTCAAAGATTACGTATTACCATTTGAAGCAGCCGGATTTCTTCTCCTTGCAGCAACCATTGGAGCTTTAATATTAGCAAAGAAAAAAATTGATTAAACTATGACAGTAACAATTGAATACTATTTAATCTTAAGTGCATTTATGTTCATCGTCGGAGTTGCCGGCGTTTTAACTAGAAGAAATGCTATAATTGTTTTTATGTGTATTGAGTTAATGTTAAACTCTGCAAATCTAACATTAGTAGCATTCTCATCATTTTTAGGTAGTTCTGTTGGACAGTTATTTGTCTTTTTTGTAATGACAGTTGCCGCTGCTGAAGCTGCTGTTGGCCTTGCAATAATTATTGCAATATTCAGAAATAAATTAACAGTCAATATTGATGATATTAACATTCTTAAGTGGTAATTGATTATGCGAGAATTGATATATTTAACAGTAGTTCTCCCGCTAATAGGATTTCTGATAAATGGAATTTTTGGAAGTCGTATTAAGAATGAAAAAATAATTGGTATAATTGGAAGTGGAACAATTGGAATATCGTTTCTAATAACTCTCTTTGCATTTTTTGAAACTTTAGCTCTACCAGTCGAACAAAGACAATTGATTATAACTTTATTTACCTGGTTGAAAGTTGGTGGACTAGATGTAAGTTTCTCCTATTTAGTTGATCAACTTTCATTAGTGATGGCTTTAATTGTAACAGGAGTTGGATTTATAATTCACGTTTATTCGATTGGTTATATGCACGGCGATAAAGGATTTTGGAGGTTTTTTGCTTATTTGAATCTATTCATCTTTGCAATGATGAACTTAATTCTTGCTGATAATTTTGTCCTATTATTCTTAGGTTGGGAAGGAGTTGGTTTATGTTCTTATTTACTAATTGGCTTTTGGTATGATCGAAAATTTGAAAAAGGCACTACAGCTGATGCAGCTAAGAAAGCTTTTATTGTAAACAGAATCGGAGACTTTGGATTTTTATTGGGAATGTTTTTAATATTCCTCACATTTGGTTCATTAAATTTTAATGAAGTATTTTCAAAAGCAAATAGCTTCTCAGTTTCAACAGCAACATTTGGTTTTATTGCAATTTTTCTTTTCATAGGAGCGACTGGTAAATCAGCTCAAATTCCATTATATGTATGGTTACCAGATGCTATGGCAGGTCCAACACCTGTTTCTGCATTGATTCACGCCGCAACTATGGTTACTGCAGGTGTTTATATGGTCGCCCGATGTTCAATAATTTTTGCTTCAGCTCCACAAATTATGATGGTTGTTGCAATAATTGGAATTATGACTGCTTTCTTCGCTGCTACAATAGGACTTGTTCAAAACGATATTAAAAAAGTTCTTGCTTATTCAACTGTAAGTCAATTAGGATATATGTTTTTAGCTATGGGAGTTGGGGCTTTCGGTGCAGGTATTTTTCACGTTATGACTCACGCATTCTTCAAAGCACTTTTATTCTTGGGAGCTGGAAGTGTTATTCACGCAATGCACGAAGAACAAGATATTCAGAAATATGGTGGCTTGAAAAAATATATGCCTCAAACTGCGTTAACTTTTTTAATTGCTGCGTTAGCTATTTCAGGTATTCCGCCATTATCAGGATTTTTTAGTAAAGACGAAATTCTTTGGTATTCATATTCCAATGTAGGAATTATTTTCTGGATTGCCGGAGTTATTACAGCAATGATGACAGCCTTTTATATGTTTAGATTATATTTCCTAACCTTTGAAGGTAAAGAAAGATTTGGACACGATAAGCATCCTCACGAATCACCAAAAGTAATGACAATTCCATTGATCATACTCGCAGTTCTTTCTGCAATTGGAGGATTTATTGGAATTCCAGAAGTCTTTTCTGGAGAGAATGGAAATAAATTTCATAATTGGTTGAGTCCTATTTTTGATAACGCAGAACGAAAATTGATGCATTTCGGTTTTCACTCTCACTTTGAAGAAATATTGCTTATGGTTCTGTCAGTAATATTAGCAACATGTTCTATTCTATTGGCTCGATATATTTATCTGAGATCACCTAAAATCGTCGATAATTTATCAACTCGATTCTCTGGACTTTACAAAACGCTATGGAATAAATACTATGTTGATGAATTTTATGATGCAGTGTTTGTGAATCCAATAGTTACAGTATCAAGAAAAGTATTTTGGAAATTTACTGATGGAAAGGTCATAGATGGTTTAATACATTTAATTGCAAAACTAATTGATTCAGCTGGTTCATACTTGAGAAAATTTCAAACAGGCATAGCTCAATTTTATGCCTTAATTATGGTATTTGGCATTGTAATAACACTTTTTTGGATAATAATGAGTTTTTAGTTTATGGAAAATAATTTTTTACTTACATATCTAATTTTTATCCCATTAATTGGTTCTTTATTTTTACTTTTAATCAACAAAGAAAAAACAAATCTGATTAAGTATTTTGGCTTAGCTATCTCTATATTAGCCTTTATTCTATCTTTAATAATTTATTTCAAATTTGACAGCAATAATCCTGATTTTCAATTCATACACAAATTCAAATGGATTGAAGGAATCAACATTTATTATTTTGTTGGAATAGATGGAATTTCGTTACTGTTAATTTTATTGACTACATTTATCACTCCTTTGACTTTAATATCAAGCTGGTCAAGTATCGAACATAAGATAAAAGAGTTTACGTTTTTTATGCTGGCACTGGAAACAGGAATGATAGGAGTGTTTGCAGCGTTGGATTTATTCTTGTTCTACATCTTTTGGGAAGCGATGTTAATTCCGATGTATTTTATAATTGGAATTTGGGGAGGTAAAGAGCGAATATATGCAGCAATAAAATTCTTTCTTTATACAATGCTTGGAAGTTTATTGATGCTCGTTGCTATTATTTGGTTAGCAGTTTATGCAGGAAATTCATTAGGTGGATTCACTACAGATTTTACTGAATTACTTAAAGTTGCACCATCTATCACAAGAGATTTACAAATATGGATGTTTTTAGCATTTGCTTTAAGTTTTGCAATTAAAGTTCCACTATTTCCATTTCATACTTGGTTACCAGATGCTCACGTTCAAGCTCCGACGGCTGGTTCTGTGATTCTTGCAGGAGTTTTATTAAAAATGGGAACCTATGGATTACTAAGATTTAATTTACCATTATTTCCTGATGCAACATTCTTGATGGCACCATACATATCAGTATTAGCTGTTATAGGTATAATTTATGGTGCTCTAGTTGCAATGGTTCAAACAGATATGAAGAAGTTGGTTGCATACTCTTCAGTTTCACACTTGGGATTTGTTGTTTTAGGAATCTTTGCAATTACAACAGAATCTATTCAAGGTGCAGTTATTCAGATGATAAATCACGGCCTATCAACTGGAGCTTTGTTCCTTTTGGTTGGAGTGATTTATGAAAGAACTCATACAAGAGAAATTGCTGAATATGGTGGAATTGCAAAAGTAGTTCCTTTCTTTTCATTTGCATTATTATTCGCTTCTTTATCATCGATAGGATTACCAGGATTAAATGGATTTGTTGGAGAGTTTTTAATTCTTCTCGGTTCATTTAAATCAGGTGTTTTAGATAGCTGGTGGTTCACAGTCTTTGCTGCATCAGGAGTTATTTTCGCTGCTGTATATCTGTTGTGGATGTATCAAAGAGTAGTTTTTGGTGAGATTAAAAATCAAACACTGTTGAATCTTACTGATATGAATGCTCGTGAAATTTTTGTTATGATTCCAATTTTTATATTCATTGTGTGGATAGGAATATATCCTTCTACTTTTTTAAATCTATCAGAAAAGGCTACTAAAAAAGTTATTTATCAAGTAAATAATCCGATTCAACTTTCAAATTTTCAGAATAAATAACAGAGTTTGATATGTTTAATAATATTCAAGAGTTTTACAATTTCTTACCAATGATTTTAATCGCTGCAGGAATTTTAGTTTCGATTACTGTTGAACTTTTCTATAAAAAAAGTATATCATTTCATAGTTGGTTTTCAATAATTCTCTTTTTTGTTGTTGGCGTAATTTCATTAGTCACAATTAATGCAAAGTCAGTAATACTTCAAAATATGGTTGCTACTGGTGGCTATGTAAATATTTTTTATGCTTTGTTCAATTTTACTGCAATGATTGTATGCTTATTATCTATTGACTATCTCAAAAAATATGAAGCACTTTTTGGAGAATATTATATTTTGATTCAAACTTCTGTTTTAGGTATGATGTTGATGGCTGCAGCAAAGGATTTATTTGTAATCTTTTTGGGCTTAGAATTGATGTCTGTGTCATTTTATGTATTAGCTGGAATAAACAGAAAAAGAAGCACAGCAATTGAAGCTTCACTCAAATATTTTTTGTTGGGTGCATTTGCAACAGGATTCATTGTTTACGGAATTGCACTTATATATGGGACCGCTCAATCTACTTCAATTGATGTAATAACAAACAAGTTTATAGAATTATCAAATAATTTATTATTTCTAAGTGGTGTGCTTTTATTTTTGATAGGTTTTTCATTCAAAGTTGCTGCATTCCCTTTCCATCAATGGGTGCCAGATGTTTATCAAGGCTCTCCATCAACAATTTCAGCTTTATTCTCAACTGCTGGTAAAACAGCTGCATTTGCCGCTATAATTGTTTCACTCTTTGCAATATTTACTTCTGGTGCTTCAAAAATCATAACACCCTATTTAAGTGTTGTTTCTGTTCTTTCAATGTTTTTCGGAAGTATTGTTGCATTGAGTCAGACAAATATTAAAAGAATGCTTGCATATTCATCAATTGCAAATGCTGGATATTTATTAATTGGTCTCGCTGCTTCAAACTCCGAAGGGATTGCCGGAGTAATTTTTTATTTGACTGCTTACTCATTGATGAATCTCGGAGCTTTTGGAATTGTTAGCATAATCGAATCCAAAGAAGAGAGAAATCTTGAAATAAATGATTACGCTGGATTATCAAATAAACAACCACTACTTGCTGCTTTGTTATCATTGTTTATGTTCTCATTAGCAGGAATTCCTCCATTCGCTGGATTCTTTGGAAAATATTACATCTTTATGGCAGCAATAAAATCTGACTTAACAATTCTCGCTATTCTTGGAGTATTATCGAGTGTCATTAGTGTTTATTTTTACTTAAGACTTGTAGTTCTAATGTATTTCAAAGATTCTGAAACTGAATTGGGAGTAAGTAAAACTAACTCTGGTTTAATTGCATTATACATCTCAGTTTTATTAGTAATTCTTCTTGGCATTTTCCCGGGTTCATTTTTAGGTATAATAAACTCTGCTTTATAATCTCTTCTTTGAGATTATTTTAACTAACAAAAAAATAACTTTTATGATCCCGTTATATTCAACCTCACAAGTAAGAGAGTTTGATTCCTACGCTATAAATTCTCTTAAAGTACCAGGTATCGTACTGATGGAGAACGCTGCAAAAAATATTTCAAGCAGCATTCTGAAAAAATTTAATGATATAAAGTCTGTTGGATTAATTTGTGGAAAGGGTAACAACGGTGGAGATGGATTTGCTGTTGCAAGACATTTATCAAATTCAGGTTTGAGTGTTCTCTGTTTATACCTCGGTGATGAAAAAGAGATGAGTGAAGATTGTAGAATTAATTTCAATATTCTCCTGAATCTTTCAAAACGTAGAAAAAATATTCAACTTAAAAAATTCAATTCATTGAATGATTTGAACAAGTTTAAGCAAGTTGATTTAATAGTTGATGCAATTTTGGGGAGTGGATTTTCAGGTGAACTTAAAGAACCTATTCTATCAATTATAAAAAAAATAAATTCTTTCTCAAATAAAAAGGTCGCCGTTGATGTTCCAACGGGATTAAATGCAGATACTGGCTATAGTTCTACGGTTTTCAAGAGTGATTTAACTATAACATTGGGAGAGTTGAAAAAAGGTCTTTATATATCAAATGGTTATGAGTCTTGCGGTGAAATTATTCTTGAAGAAATAGGTGTCGGCAGAGATTATTTTAATGATGTTAAAACTTCAACCTTTCTTGTTGAATCTAAAGATGTATATGAATTACTTCCTAAAAGATCAAAAAGTTTGAATAAATACACAGCAGGAAAAGTATTATCAATTACTGGTTCTTATGAATATCCTGGTGCAGGCATATTAACCTCTAAAGCTGCATTCAAAGTTGGCGCTGGTGCAGTGATATTATCGATTCCTGAAATCGTTAAAAAATATGTTTACAAAAATCTTCCAGAAGTTGTCATTCAAATCTATGGCGATAAAAGTTCAAAATGGATTAAACCAGATAATTATGATGATATTAAATCAAAAATTAAATGGGCTGATGTAGTTGCTGTTGGTTGCGGATTGGGTAGAGAGGAGGAAACAATAGAATTTGTTGATATTTTATTGTCGAAAAAAGAATTTAAATTTTGCATTATTGATGCAGATGCTTTATACTCAATAAAAGATAACTTAGATAAGTATGATTTAACAAAATGTATTTTAACTCCTCACTTAGGTGAGTTTAGTTCTCTTATTAAAGAATCAGTTGATGAAATAAAAAAAGATGTAATTAAATATGGCAGTGAGTTTGCTAAAAAAAATAAAACTACTCTTGTTCTTAAAGGTGCTCCAACTATAACTTTCAACAGCAATGGTGAATCATTTATTAATTCAACTGGAAATTCTGGACTTGCGAAATTTGGTAGTGGTGATGTATTAACAGGAATGGTTGCTGGATTTTTATCCCAAAGCAAAGATATATTCAGCTCTGCAATTTTATCAGTATATTTGCACGGACTTGCTGCAGATTTACTCAAAAACAAAAAAACTGAATTTGGAATCCTTGCCTCTGATATTATAAATGAAATTCCAAATTCGATTAATCTTTTAAGGAGTTTATATTGATTAAAAATACCCAACAAAGAATTTTTGTTTTTCTTAGACTTCCATTGCTAATACATTGGATTACAATCATCATTTTGACTTCATTGCCATCAGATAGTTTGCCTTCAAGTGGACTAGACGATAAAATAGAGCATATTATTGCATATTTCGTTTTGAGTTTTTTTATCTACTTTAATTTTTATTATCAAGATAGACACTTAATCTTAAGAAAGTATTCATTTTTATTTACGATATTGTTTGCTTCTTTATATGGAGCAGTAGATGAACTTCATCAACTTTTTATTCCGGGACGCTCTTGTGATTTTTTGGATTGGGTTGCAGATTTTATAGGTGTAATTATTGGTTCTCTATCTGCAAGATTGTTATTATATTATTTGAGAGAGACACTTGAAAATTTCTTTAATAAAAAATTGGAACCACTTACAAAAAAAATAGTTAAATAATCAGAAAAGTTAGTTTGATAATTTAAAATCATTTTATAAGTTAGCAACGCTAAATTTCGAATAAAGGAGTTAAAATGCCACTAAAAAGAACAAAAGAAGCGGATTTAATGGCAAAATACAAGAGGGTATTCGAGATAAGTCTTATAATCTCATTATTCTTGATGATAGTTGCCTTCAAGTATTTTCCAGACTTATCCGGTTCTGAGGTTAAATTAGAAGGTCCTCAAGAACTCTTTCAAGTGGAGGATATCCAACAGACAAAACAGGAGAACAGACCACCTCCACCACCAAAACCACCTATTCCAATTGAAGCTCCATCTGATGAGGTTTTGGAGGATATTGAAATAGGTGAAACTGAAATTGATTTAAGTGCTGAAATGTCAGCACCGCCACCACCACCAAAAGAAGATAAGAAAATTGTAGAAGAAGAGCCTCAGTATTTCGTTGCAGTTGAAGAGATGCCTGAACCAATTGGTGGTATAATGGCTATTCAACAGAAAATTGTTTATCCGGAAATTGCAAAAAGAGCAGGTGTTGAAGGCAAAGTTTATGTGCTCGCCTTTGTTGATGAGAACGGAGATGTTCGAGATGCTAAAATTATAAAAGGTATCGGCGCTGGTTGTGATGAAGCAGCTTTAGAAGCGGTTAAGAAGACTAAATTTAAACCTGGTAAGCAAAGAGGTAAACCTGTAAAGGTTCAAGTTTCAATTCCAGTTGTCTTTAAACTTCAATAATAATATGTAGAATGTTATTAAAATGTCACACTTATCTGTTTTAAGTGTGACATTTTTTTTGATTCATCACTAATCAGAAGATTTATGGAAGAAAAAAAATTTTGGTATGTTCTTTATACAAAACCAAGACAAGAAAAAAAAGCTAAAGAACAGTTAGATAAAATCTCTATTGAAAATTACCTCCCATTAGTAAAGAAAAAAAATAAATGGAGTGATCGTTATAAAATCGTTGATGAAGTTATTATTAAAAGTTACATTTTTATTTTCTGCTCAGAAAAGGAAAGAATTAAAGCTCTTGAACTATCCTCAATTGTTAGATGCTTATTTGATAGAGGTAAACCTGCAATCATACCCGAATGGCAAATGGAAAATTTTAGAAAATTTATCGAAAAAGCCTCTGATGTTTTTGTTTATGAAGGAATTCCCACTGGACGAAAAGTATTAATTATTGATGGACCTTTTGCAGGAATAATAGGAACAATTCAAAAATGTTTGAATAAAAATTATTTCTCAGTGACCCTCGATTTTGTTAATCGTTCAGTTACTACAATCATTCCTGAAAAAGATTTAAAGATTATAGAAATATTCGATGATGATATTAAAGACATTGATTATTTAGATAATAAATTATGTGAAAAATTTCTTGCTAATTAGTTATTTGTAAAAATCATTTTCCATAATTCTCTCAATGCCATTTTTACCTATTGAAGTTAGTATTCTTTTTGCTCTAATAAAACCAGATTTTCTATAATCACTATAATAAGGTTTTGATTGATTGAAACTATTTATTTTAACTCTTCCAGCTGCGTGTATAAAATCGCCATCACCAATATAAATTGCAACGTGAGTAATTCTTTCTTTTCTATTTTCTGTTGCTTTTGTACCGAAAAATAATAAATCGCCTGCTTGAAGATTCTTCCAACCATTTTCAGTATTGATTAATTCACCAGTATACACTTGTTGCGAAGCATCCCGTGGTAATATTATACCGTTTAAGAAGTAAACTGTTTTTGTAAATCCGCTACAATCCATTCCTTTTACGGAAGTGCCTCCCCATAAATATGGTACTCCCATAAATCTGTATGCTGTTTGTAGGATTGATTCACCAGTGGGCTTTAACGATTGATACCATTGATTAAATCTTTCAGCCTCAGACTTATGAATATAAGCTGTTCTTTTATCAGGAAATTCAACTTTGTAAAAATCTTTTTCTTCACTTAAAAGTTTAAGTAAATTTCCAGCGACTAAATCCGATACTCTCATTGAATTTTTATCTGCTGATTGATAAGCCCATCCAAAATCGTTTGTGTAAATTATCTTCTCTGATTTTTTCCAAGCATCCCATTCTGATTTATTCATAAGCTGAAAACCATCATCATCTAACCAAGAAAGATATTTGTCAGGTGTTTGGATTAAGTAATATCCACTTTGACCTTTCTTTAAAACTTTAATTGGAGTTCCAAGTAATGCCTGAGTCGATAGTTCAGCAGGATGTTCTGGATTCGTTCTTATATTTGAAACTGAAAGGTTGATTACTCCATATATTTTATCGCCAAGAGATTTTGAAGGTAATACTTCAACACTATCTTCGTAAAGTAGTCCTTCACCATCAAGTGACATTATTAAATAATCTTTAGCTTCTTGAATGTTTGTTTCACCTTTGATGTAATATTTTTTATCTATCTTTACAAGTTCAACATTAAATAGAGCAGTTCTTTTATCTGGTGCAAATTTATTTTTTGTAGCGATAATAATTGATTTGATTTTTTCAATTTGTGGATCAACTTGTGCCATAGCATTTAATAAAAAGTTAATTATAAAAAAAATAATTAAATAGTTCATAGTAATTCCTAATTATTTAATTCAAGATATTCTACTTCCATTTTATATTTCCACTTATCAAAATAGAGATTACCACCTCGCCATTCAAGTTCACCACGCTGAAAATCAACTGTTTCACTCCTTGGGAAAATTTTTGTTGGGAATAGGGGAGAAGAATAATCATCATTAGTTATGAGGTGAAAAGAATCAGTACTTCCCAAGAAAAAGTATCTTTCATCATAATTATCGGAATTTACTAAGCCAAAAGATTGATCAACAGGTAACCAGCCATAACCTTCGAAATAAATCTCAGACCAATCGTGAAGATTCACTTCTCCGGGATGCAACATCCAACCACTTTGCCATTTCGCTGGAATTCCGTTGTATCTGCAGAGAGTCATAAATAAAAGTGTTTTAATTCCACAATCTCCGTGCATTCTTGAAATACAGTAATCTGATATGTTCTCAATAGTTGAATATTCTCTTGCACCCGCCCAAGGTATATTTTCTGAAATCCAAGTAAAAATTTTTTTTGCGATCAAATATGGATTTTTTTCATCGCCTACAATTTCTTTGGAAAGATTTTTAATCTTATCTGTGAAAACAATGTGAGGGTATCTTTCTGAAGTATAGATTTGATATAAACCTGAATTTTTATTGTAAGGTTTGATATTTTCAGGATTAATGAAATTTACTTCGGCATAGTTTGTAACTTCTAAAACTATATTAAAGATTGTCGGCTGATCTTTTTGAGCTACTTTCTCAAAATAAATTGTCCTTTGTTGGTTATCATTGCTTGCAATAACATATTCATCAGAATTTATTCCAAGAAGCTTTACATCAGTTTGACGACTATGTCCCTCTCGTGGAAACGGTAGCCAACATCGAATTGTTTCTCCTTCAGGTACAGCATTCTCATTAACTGTAACTGTATAATTTAATTTCATTTTGACTGGATTTACTAATCTTGAATTTTTTTCTTTAGCTGATGCAATCGCTTTTCTTACATAACCTTCTAAGAAAACATCAAGCGGATCTTTAAAAGGTCCATCAACCAATTCTTTTTGTCTTTTCGCTTCCTTATTTATTCTAAACAGATTTGATGCAGCTCTAGCGAAATACCATTTCTTACCATCTATTATTTTGAATTCAAGTGAGCCATCATCCTCCCATTTTATTAGATCATCTTCAGAAGCATTAGGATAATATTTTCTAACAAAGTTTAGTATGTCTTCAGAAGTTTTGTTGAAGTCTTTTCTGATTCTTTCTAATCTTTCTTTTTCAAATTGAAGTTGAAAAATTTCTTCATAAGATAAGTCTGATGATTTGAGCTTTTCATCAATTAATGAAGACGCTTTTCTGAATTCGCCTTGCTTGACTAATTCATTAACATCTTTGAATTTCGTTTGAGAAAAAATAAAAGTAGTTAGCATAAAAATTA
>JANWVQ010000140.1 GCA_025056745.1 Ignavibacterium sp. | reverse complement strand
TCCTAATAAATCAAATAGCTTTATCGTATGCCATCCACTAATTGGAGATTGCCAACTAATATTTGTGCTTAAATTTTGATATGAATTTATTGAGCCAAATGGATTTGGGAAATTTTGATATAAATGGAAAGTTTTATCTATAATTTCTCCTGTTTCAGAAACATTCATTACTGGTTGCCCTGCATTAACCCAAGCTGTATAAATTAAACTTGCTAGTGAATGGGATGACTGTCTAAAAAAATTGATAGTATATGATTTTGTTAACTCCCAAAGCTTTTGATAATATATTGAATTGTATGATCCTCCTGAGACAGTTCTCGCAACGATATCTGCATATAAAACGGAATCTACATACCTATAATTGTTATAGATCATATTAAAAACATAGTCAGATATATCGTTAACTAAAACCGCAGGAAGAGAATTATATATAATTTGGTTCTGATAATTTCCAATCATTGTTGATTCATACCTTGAGTGAATTCCTGTCTGTCCGGTATATTGCCCATTGTAATTTCGGGTTAGATGTAATGGCATATTTGCATCAGCTAAATAATGTCCTAAATCAGCAGCAATTAGCATTGCTTTATTCCAGTTCTGAGATTGAAAAGCAACAACAAGAGAATCATAAGTTTTAATAATTGCCCAAGGTAAGATTCCCTGCTCCATTACAAAAGACAGTCCGTGCAATGCAACAAGTGAATCAAAATTGTGATTTATTCGTCCAGTTAAAATAAACTCAGGGTAGTTGTCTATATCTATATAATGTTTAACAGCTTCATTAGGATCCCAGCTTCTCCTGTTATCAGCATTTGAAGCATTTGCAGCTAAAGAGTCAGCCCAAAAGGATAGAAAATTTAATTGCTGAGGAAAAGATGATGGTGCATTTCTATTTATAATTCTATGACCAACCGAACCCCAACCAAGAAAAATAAAAGAACATATTAGTATTAAAAATGTAAATAAATATTTTTTCAATTAATCTCCTTTCAACAAATTTTTTATAAGTTTTCTCAACTTAATTACAATAAGCTTACTTAACAAAAATTAATTTCTTTGTTTGAATATAATCTCCCACCTTTAATTGATAAAAATATACACCACTCGGTAATGAAGAATTTATAATATATAATGTTGAATGATATCCTGACTCATAAAAACCTTCAACAATCGTTTCGACTTCTCTTCCTAATAAATCAAATAGCTTTATCGTATGCCATCCACTAATTGGAGATTTCCAACTAATTCTTGTAGATGAATTAAATGGATTTGGATAATTTTGTTGAAGGCTGAATTCTTTTGAACTTTTAATTTTAACTTCTAAAAC
>JANWVQ010000079.1 GCA_025056745.1 Ignavibacterium sp. | reverse complement strand
AACAAAAAAACTGATTTGGGAACTTTGAATCTCAATTCCACTATGGTTCGATTAAAACGGCTGTTGAATGCCATAGTTTATGTATCTATTTTATCATCTCAATTCCACTATGGTTCGATTAAAACGTAGTTGGTATTTCAGAAAATACAAGCAGGTTTAACATCTCAATTCCACTATGGTTCGATTAAAACCCGTTTTTCTTGACCCTAAATTATGCGTTTTTATTTTATTTTCCAAATTTTTTTTTATTTCTTTTTAGCAAATTTTCCTCGAACCTATTTTTCACTAAAAACCCCGGGGGGTTCAAGTTTCGTTTTTGGATTATTTTCGCAATTTTTCTCTCTTTGAAACAGTGCTGTTCATTTTTTTGGACATAGGTTCAAGTTTTACCCTGCGTTTTTGAACTATTTTCGCATCTTTTTTATCTTCATTTTTTGGCAGTTTTTCTTTAAAACTTTCTATATCTTTTCGGTCGAATTTTTTATCTCATCCTGTTTATCTTTCTTTCTAATGTTTTACTTATCCTATTTGTTATGCTAAAGGTATGAATCATTGGGTTAAATCATTTGAGCAAATAGGTCAAAAATTGAAGTAGAAAGCATTCAGAAAGGAGTAAAGAACTAGAAAATCGGAGTTAAAAGCTTCAAAATTGCAGTTAAAAGCATCAAAATCGGAGTTAAAAACTCCAAAATTGCAGTTAAAAACCTCAAAATCGGAGTTAAAAGCTTCAAGTTTGCAGTTAAAAACATCAAAATCGGAGTTAAAAACTTCAAGATTGCAGTTTAAAACATCAAAATTGTAGTAAAAATCTTCAAAACAGAAGCAAAAAGATTCGAAATCGTTGCTAAAAGGTTGGTTAAAGGAGTAATTTGGTTGAACAATGTTGCTTTTTGCTTCATTAAACATACTATTTGATTTTTGAAAGTTCCACTTGGTTTATTAGATAGTGCAACTTTATCTGTATGGTTATAATTATGAATTTTGAGGCTTAAAATAATTTTTGGGAATATTGCATCTTGTTTCTGCATTGTTACATTAAGTTATAACCTTATTAGGTTAATGTTCAATTTATTTTTATTACTTTTTATGCTTATATATATCAGCTATTGAAATCAAGCATTGTAGTTATAGGATAAGAGATCTCTTGTAAATTCATTTTTGTTAATCAATAAAAATTATTATTATGATGTTTAATGGTTCATACGTAATGTTTTCACTAAATTCTTTTTGAAAAATTATGAAGTGATTTGAATAAAACTTTTTTCAATTCAGTAAAATCAAAATAGTATCTTTTCAAATATTACTTAATTAAAATTCATTGAGGAGGAAATATGAAAAAATTGAATAGGAACTTTTTATTGCTGTATCTTTTAGTCATAATTTCTTTTATAAATGTTTATTCGCAAAGTCGTTCGCTTGAATTAAATGATTTATTCAATATTCAAAATGTTAATGAAGTTAAAATATCACCCGATGGAAAGAATATTGCCTATACTCTCATAGTTCCAAGACCTCTAACAGATAAGCCAGGAAGTAATTATAGTAACTTGTATGTTTATGATTTATTAAATAAAAAGTCAACTAAACTTTTTAATGATAATCTCAATATATCTTCAGTTCAGTGGGCAAAAAATTCAAAGGAGATTTATTTTATATCAAAGTTTGAAGGGGATAAGTTTAGTAATATTTATTCTGTTTCAAAGGATGGGGGAAAAGCAAGAGCGCTTATTGATGAAAAATCTGATATAATATCTTTTTTAGTCAGTCCTGATGGAAATAAAATAGCTTACGTTCGTCTTGATGATATTAATCCTAAAAAGTCGGAATTGTTATCAAAAGGATTTGATGCTGAGATTTATGAAGAAGAATATCAAAACAGAAATCTTTATGTATATGACATAGTTAAAAAGGAATCTAAACAAATCACATCAGCTGTATCTGTTTTTGAATTCGATTGGTCACCTGATTCTAAAAATATTGCTGCAGCAATTGCTGATAGAAATTTAGTAGATGATTCATATATGTTTAAAAGAATATATGTTGTTGATTCAGAAACTGGGTTAAAATATAAGTTAGTAGAAAATCCAGGTAAATTAACCGATTTGAAATTTAGTCCAGATGGAAAACATTTGGCATTTGTTTCTGCATCAAGTGTTAATGATGCTGTAAGTGGAAGTTTGTTTATTTGTGAAGTTCCAAATTCGAAGAGTTTTAACGAATTGAGAAATTATTCAAAAGGATTTGAAGGCTCTGTTATTTCTGTTAAGTGGAAAGATAATGAAACTGTATTGTTCAACTCTGAGGAAGGTGTTGATATAACACTAAGAGAACAAAATATAAATTCAGATAAAAGCAAATTAATTATAGAAGCAGGAAAAGTAGTATTTAATCAATTTGATCTCAATAATAACCTAATTTCCTTTGGAGGAAATACATCAGAACATCCGAATGAATTATTCTTGTTTAATTATGATACTGGTTTACAAAAACTGACCAATCATAATGAATGGTTAAAAGATGTAAAATTAGCAAAGCAAGAAAGAATTGAATATAAATCAAGAGATGGATTAAGGATAGAAGGAGTTTTAATATATCCACTTAATTACGAATCAGGGAAAAGATATCCATTGATAAACTACATACACGGAGGACCTGAAGCTGCGATTCAAAATGGATGGAACACAGGTTACGGTAGCTGGGGGCAATTTGCAGCTGTAAAGGACTTTTTTGTATTTATGCCAAATTATAGAGCATCATCTGGAAGAGGAGTTGATTTTACTATGATGGGATTCGGAGATCTAGCAGGAAAAGAGTTTGATGACGTCTTAGATGGAATTGATCATCTTATAAAATTAGGTTATGTTGATAGTTTGCGAGTTGGAATAGGTGGTGGTTCTTACGGTGGTTACTTTTCAGCTTGGGCTGCTACAAAACATTCAAATAGATTTGCTGCTTCTGTTGTATTTGTCGGAATTGGAAATCAAATTTCAAAAAGATATACAACTGATATTCCTTATGAAGATTACTACGTTCATTGGGGCTTCTGGATATATGAAAATGAGCAATTAGTTTGGGAAAGAAGTCCAGTCAGATATGCACATCTTTCAAAAACACCAACATTAATATTACACGGTAAAGAAGACCCAAGAGTTCATCCTTCACAAGGTTTAGAATTATATAGAGCATTAAAATTACATAGCAAGGCTCCAGTAAGGCTTGTTTTTTATCCAGGACAAGGTCACGGTAATTCTAAAAATACGGCAAGATATGATTATTTAGTCAGAACAATGGAATGGTTTGAATATTATTTGAAAGGAAATAATCCTAAAAATAAAATGCCCGATAAGTATATAAGTTGGTAAGTTATAAGCAATGTTAAATAATGTTTTATGTTTTAAATATAAAAATTTAATTCTAATAAGTTATGTTAATATGTGAATAAGTTTTTAAGTGGTTGATTTATAATGAGTTCAATAAAAGAAAAATAGACGAGCAGTTTTTTGTAAGAATGATTAATTAACATTCAATAACTATGATGTGGATATCTAATATTTAATCAACACATAAACAACAAAATATTAACAATGTATTAACATACTGAAAATAAATTATCAATTAGATAGTAAAATATTTTTGATTAATTTTCTTTTAACTTAAAACAAATAAACTTAATTTTACACAAATAAAATTAAAGGAGGTTCAAATGAAAAAATTAATTGCTCTCTTTATCTTAATGTTTGTTTTTTCATCTGTATCATTTTCACAATCATTTGTTCAAAGTGGAACTTGGTCAATCAATCCCAGTGTGTCAGGATATAGTTTAGACAAAGGCAACGGTGATCGATCAATGACAATTGATATAGAATTTCCAAAACCATTTGAATCGAAACCAACAGTCGTGTTATCTGTTTCACAAATTGATACCGATAAGGATACAAACAGTAGATACAATATCGAAGCAATTTCAGTATCGAGAGATGGATTTACATTAAAGGTAAGAACTTGGGCAGATTCAAAAGTATATAGTATGTCTGGTTACTGGATAGCTTATACTAACAAGTAAGATTCAAAATTTTTAATCAGGCTGTCTCAATAAAAAATTTTTTTTGAATTTAATTAATTGAGACAGCCTTTTTTTTTATTTTTTAGGCACAAACTTTAACGAAACAGAATTTATACAATAACGCAATCCAGTCGGTTTAGGTCCATCATCAAAAACGTGTCCAAGATGTCCATCGCAAGTTGCACACAAAACCTCTGTTCTAATCATTCCAAAGCTTCTATCTTCCAAATAATAAACTCTATCTTTTGCTAATGGAATGAAAAAGCTTGGCCATCCACAATGGGACTCAAATTTTGTATCAGATGAAAATAGTTCAGCTCCACAAGCGGCGCAGCAATAAACTCCTTCCTCGAAATGATTCCAATATTCACCTGTGAAAGCTCGCTCTGTGCCTTTTTGTCTTATAACATAATATTGTTCAGGCGTGAGAATTTGCTTCCATTCGCTTTCTGTTTTAATTACTTTCTTATTCATATTTTTTGAATTGTTAATTAAACTATCTGCATCCAAAAATTTTAAATCATTTTTATTGATTAAATCACTATTAAATGCGTTGTTAGAAATTGTAATTAGGATAATTATTAATAAAAAAGTTAAGATAAAAATGCGAAAATATATTTTCATAAACTAAGTGACTTTATTTGCAAAAACATCAAGTTAATTATTTCAGTTTCAAAAATTGTGATGTCAAGATTCTGATAATTATTCATATAATAAAAAATAATATAATTTGTCGTTATATCGTTCATTTCGATGGAAATTATTATTAAACAAATATTTTACATAAACATTATTTAATAAAAATAAAAATTTATAGTATTAAAATTTTTTTTTACTTTGGTTAAATTCTCCAACGTACTGATAAATAAATGATAAAAACAGGTCAAGCTTTAATAGGCTATAATTTGAATTTAATTTAATTATTTTTGTAATACTAAAATTATAACAATCCGAAAGTGAAAGAAGATACAATAATAGCTTTAGCAACCCCTCCTGGAGTTGGTGCAATATCTGTAATCAGATTAAGTGGCAAAGATGCTATAGAAATTACTGATCTTTTCTTTGAAGGAAGAACGAGGTTAGTCGAATCGGAAAGTCATAGAGCTCATTATGGTAAATTAGTAAGTAATGAGTTTGGTGTTATTGATGATGTTATTGCTACAGTTTACATATCTCCAAATTCTTATACCGGTGAAAATAGTGTTGAGATAAGTTGTCACGGTAATCCTTTTATAGTTCAAAACATTATCAATTTATTTATTGGAACAAATAAAGTAAGATTAGCCGAGCCAGGTGAATTTACAAAACGAGCTTTTTTGAATAACAAAATAGATTTATCTCAAGCCGAAGCAGTTATTGACCTTATTTACTCAAGAACAGAGGCATCTTTCAAAGGGGCAAGGAATCAACTTGATGGACTTTTATCAAAAAAGGTAGATTTTTTAAGAAAATCAATCGTAAATACACTTTCTTACATTGAACTTGAATTAGATTTTGCTGAAGAAGATGTTGAATTTGTAAATAGAAATGATTTAATTAAAATGCTTGATGAAATAATCATTGAAATAGATTCTCTGTTGGAAAGTTATAATGTTGGAAAAGTTATTAGAGATGGTGTTAATGTTGCTTTAGTAGGCAAACCAAACGTTGGGAAATCATCAATATTAAATTATTTACTTAAGGAATCCCGTGCAATTGTAAGTGACATTCCTGGAACAACTCGGGATGTGATTAGAGAAGAAATCTCAATTGATGGAATTCTTTTCAGACTTTTTGATACAGCTGGACTTAGAGATTCATCAGATGTTATTGAAAAAGAAGGAATTTTAAGAAGTAGGGAAACAGTAAAAAATGCAGATTTGGTATTGTTTATTGAAGATGTTGAGCAGGGTGAATCTCAGGAATTGTATAAGGAACTATTGAATTATACAAAACCCGAAAGAATCATTAAGGTCATAAATAAAATCGACATAGATCCGAATACAAATTTATCTGGTGATGTAAAAATTTCAGCTAAAACTGGCTCAGGATTTCAATTATTAACTAAAAAGCTTGTTGAGTCTGCCTTTGGTGGGAATTATTATACAGAAAAGTCAGTTTTAGTTTCCAATATTCGCCATTATAATTGTTTGAAAAAATCAAGGGAATATTTATTAAATGCACACGAGTCGATAATAAAAAATTTTTCAGGGGAATTCGTATCTGTTGATTTGAGAAATGCTGCAATTAGTTTAGGAGAAATTATCGGGGAAGTTACAAACGATGATATATTAAACAACATATTTATGCAATTTTGTATAGGGAAATAAATAGTTCCACGTGGAACATTTTCCTTTATTATTTGTTTCTGTTTCACGTGAAACACAAAATACTTAAGCTTTATGATTAAAAAGTTCGATGTTATAGTAGTCGGTGGTGGCCATGCTGGCATAGAAGCAGCGTCAGCAACTTCGAGAATGGGTTGTAAAACTGCTCTTTTCACGATGGACCGCTATGCTATGGGAAGAATGTCTTGCAATCCAGCAATTGGCGGAACTGCAAAAGGTCATTTAGTCCGCGAAATTGATGCACTCGGCGGAGAAATGGGAAAAATCGCGGATAGATCAGGAATTCAATTTAGAATGCTAAATCGCTCGAAAGGTCCTGCTGTTTGGTCACCAAGAAGTCAGAATGACAGAAAATTGTATTCTGAAGAAGCCTATAATGTGGTTTCTTCACTGCCAAACTTAGAAATAGTTGAAGAATCTGTCATTGAGGTTATTGTTGAAAATTACTCCGTTGTTGGTATAAAAACAGCTAAAAATAATGAATACGGCTGTAATGCATTAATTCTTTCAAATGGAACTTTCCTAAATGGTTTAATGCATACTGGATTAAAAGCAACCTCGGGTGGAAGGTTTGGTGAACCACCAGCCGTCGGAATTACTGAATCATTAGTAAAAATTGGATTTGAATCTGGTAGATTAAAAACAGGAACTCCACCAAGACTACATAAAAACAGTATAAATTGGGATATTCTCGAAGAGCAACCTGGTGATGAGGACCCCCAACCATTTTCACATTTTACAGATGAATCTCAATTCCCTTTCTTACCTCAACTAAGTTGTTTTATAACTTATACAGACAGTACTGTTCACAAAACTTTAGAAAAGGGTTTTGCTTTTTCTCCAATGTTTACTGGGTTAATCAAAGGAGTTGGCCCGAGGTATTGCCCTTCGATAGAAGATAAAATTGTTAGGTTTTCAGATAAAGAACGACACCAACTTTTCCTCGAACCAGAAGGACTTGATTCAGACTTAATTTACCTCAATGGATTTTCTACTTCTCTTCCAGCTGAAATTCAACTCGAGGCGTTAAAGAAAATTAAAGGCCTTGAGAATGTTGAAATGGTCAGACCAGGATATGCCGTTGAATATGATTACTTTCCACCTCATCAAGTTGATTCAACTTTGGAAACAAAGCTCGTTAAAGGTTTATACTTCGCCGGCCAAATAAATGGGACATCTGGATATGAAGAAGCTGCGGCTCAAGGACTAATTGCCGGGATAAATGCTGCCCTAAAAATTCAAAAAAGAAAAGAATTTACTTTGAAAAGAAGTGAAGCTTATATTGGAGTTTTAATTGATGATTTGGTTACTAAATCAACAGATGAGCCTTATAGAATGTTTACTTCAAGAGCTGAGCATAGACTTTTACTTAGAGCTGATAATGCCGATAGAAGATTATTCAAATACGGATTTGAGTTTGGTTTAATACCAAAAGAAAAATATCAGGATTTACAGAAAAAAGAGATTTTAATTCAATCTGGAATTGATTTATGCAATAATAACAAAATCAAATTTCACGAACTTAATTCATTCCTTCAATCAAAGGGATTAAGTAACGTAGATTCCCCTGAAAGTATTTCGAAAGTTGTCAAAAGACCAGAAATAACGCTTAAAGAAGTTTTATCACTGGATAGTGTTAATAATTTATTTAATAAAGAGTTGTTAGAAAATAATGAAGTTCTTCAGCAGATCGAAATCGAAATAAAATATGAAGGTTATATCAAAAGACAATTTGAGACAATCGAAAAAATAGAAAAATATGAAGATTTGAAGATACCTTTAAATATTGATTATAATTCAATTAAACAACTATCACGGGAAGGAAGAGAGAAATTGTCAAAAGTAAAACCCCGCTCCATAGGACAAGCGTCACGTATATCAGGTGTTACTCCTTCAGATATTGCAATTTTATTGGTATATTTGAAAAGTTAATTTTTAGGTTTTTTTATGCCATTAACTAAACAGCAAGAATTTCAAAAAGAACTGCAGAACTATTTCTGGGAAAATGGTTTAACTTCTGAAGTAACAAAAACTGATAGACTTGCCTATTTCGCACATCTTGTTACAGAAAAAAATAAAGAAATCAATCTCATATCAAAAAACGATATTGAAAATGTTCTTGAAAGACACGTTTTCATCTCAGCTTATATAACTAAATTTTTTCCTGACAAAATTTCAAAATTTATTGACATTGGAACAGGAGGGGGTTTTCCTGGAATTCCAATCGCAATTATGAGACCAGATTTGAGAGGTATTTTAGTTGATTCAACAGCAAAGAAAGTAGATGCCGTTAGAGAATTTATTGATAAACTAAAATTAAGTAATATAATTGCAGAAAACTATCGTGTTGAAAGTGATGAATTTATTGAAAAATATAAAGAACAATTTGATATGGTCGTCAGCAGAGCAACTGTTCCGCTGATAATTTTAATTAGGTATGCTCTTCCATTAGTTAAAGAAAAAGCCTATGTTGTATCCGTTAAAGGCGGCGATTTGAATGAAGAATTTGCAAAAGCCGAAATGAAATACAAAACAAATATTAAAAAATCTACAGTTTATGAACTTGCTTATAAACCAAATAATCCTCGAAACGAAAAAGGAAAAAAATTAATTGTAATCGAATTACAGAAATAAATTAGTGTTAATTAGTGAAATTCGTGGCTACTGAAGATGTTTTTTTTTGACTAAAATTTTTATTAAATGCTAAAACTAACTTTATTAAACTCAATTTTTATCTTCTCGTTTTTCGTTTCTGCTCAAAATGTTAATCAACTAAAACAAGACTTACAAAGCATCTACAATAATTCAAAAGAGTACTTTCAAGCACCACTAAAATTTTCATCAGAAGATTTTCAAACAACAGGAATTATTTCTTGTTTTGTTTCTCTTTCAACTTTAATGGACAGTGAAATAAAAAACTTTTCTCAAAGCAAATTTGATTCTTCTCTTACTTTACTAAGAAAATTCGATTCATATTATCACATTGAATTTATCTCAGCTTCGACTTTAAGCTTATTTCTTTATGGTAACATTACAAATAAAAAAGAAGTTAGAGAATTGTCAGTTAATCTTATATCATCAAGTTTACTTACTGGCTTAACAACTTATGGACTTAAAACTTTATTTGGAAGAACGAGACCTTATGAAACAGATGATAAATATGAATTTAATTTTTTTGAACTTGAAGATAAATTTCAGGCGTTTCCTTCAGGTCATACAAGTTTAGCGTTTTCTTTCTCTACAATAATGGCAGAGCAGAACAAGACCTTTATCTGGAAAACTTTTTGGTACTCTGCTGCAACTTTAGTTGGATTTTCGAGAATTTATAACAATAAGCATTGGTTCTCTGATGTGTTGATGGGTGCAATTATTGGATATTACACTGCAAAATTTGTTCTAAATCGTGATAAAAATTATTCATCAGATAATATAAATTTGCCAACCAATAAAATTGTTTTTCTGATACGACTTTAAGCAGGATTTTTTGGGCATTAAGGATTTTGAGTTTGGTTTTATTGATTTAGTTAAAGAATCGCTTAAGAAGAATAACAAGGTTAATTATTTTTCGCCTTTATCTGGTTCTTCTAAAGCTATTCTTGTTGGTGAACTATGCAAAATTTATAAAAATATCTTAATACTTCTAACCGATAATAAATTAGTCAACGAATTATTCATTGAACTTAATCTTCTTGAGGTTAAAGCTCAGATTGTTCCGTTTACAGATTTTTCTTATGAATCAATCCAAGAAAAAATTGCCACAATCCAAAAAAGTAGCAACAATATCGTCATTTCAACTTTCGCAATATTAAATACTCAATTTCCAAACAAAGAAAAATTTAATAATTCTCTTACTCAAATAAATGTTGGATCAGAGTTAGATTACGATGAATTCATTGAATACTTAAATCTAATTGGATATTCTAAAGACAAATTTGTTGAGGTGCCAGGTTGTTATGCAATCAGAGGCTCGATTATTGATTTTTGGTCTTATTCTGAAAAACATCCTACAAGAATTGAATTTGATGGAAATTTTATCGAATCAATTCGATATTTTGATGAAGAATCTCAAAGATCAATTGAGAAAGTAAATTCCGTAACACTTTCATCTCTTATTGAAAACTCTCAACAAGGCGAAACAGTAAAAATTTTTGATTATCTATCTGATTGTTTAACTATTTCATCGGAATATGATTTAGTTAAATTTTTTCAAACCAGTGAGAACATCTCAAATCCTGAACTTGAACCTAAACTTGAACTTGAACCTGAACCTAAACTTGAACCTGAACTTGAACTTAAACTTAACATTGACCTTCCCTCCTCTTTATGGCTAATCGAAAGAGAATTAGATAACGTTAAAAGAATAAACTTAAATCTTTCTCCTGCTCCGGTAATTAGGTCAAACTTCAATCTTCTTTTTGATACTATTAACAGTTATATTCAGAAAGAATTCAAAGTTATCATTTGCACAGAGAACGATATCCAAAAGGATAGAATTAAAGAACTTTTAATTGAATTCAATGAAGAATTTGAGAATTTAATTTTATCATCAAAAATTTTTATTACAACTTTTCCAATAAAAGAAGGGTTTATCAGCTTTAATGATAAATTACTTTTGCTTTCTGACTATCAGATTTTCAACAAACCATATCGAGCTTTTCTACCGAAAGAAACAAAATCAAAGAAAGCAAGAAACAAAAGTCTTTCTGCAATCAAGAAAGGCGATTACGTTGTCCACGAAAATTTTGGAATAGGTAAATACTTAGGACTTGAGAAAATAACATTAGGCGAAGTAACTCAAGAAGCAATGAAAATTCTATATGCTGATAATGATGTCGTCTATGTAAATTTGAATTTTTTGAGTCTTGTTAAAAAATATTCCTCAAACGAAAATCTTACTCCAACATTAACAAAGCTTGGCACATCGGAGTGGTTCAATAAAAAAGCACGTGCTAAAAAGAAAATTAAAGAAGCTGCGCGCGAATTGATCGAACTTTATGCAAAAAGAAAAGCATCCACTGGATTTTCTTTCTCACCAGATACTATTTGGCAAAAAGAACTTGAAGCATCTTTCATCTACGAAGACACTCCTGACCAAGCAAGAGCTACCGAAGAAGTTAAAAAAGATATGGAAAGCCCAAACCCGATGGATAGACTAATTTGTGGCGATGTCGGTTTTGGAAAAACAGAAGTTGCTGTTAGAGCCGCTTTCAAAGCCGTACAAGATAGCAAACAAGTTGCGCTTTTAGTCCCAACTACTATCCTAGCTGAGCAACATTTCAATACCTTCAAAGACAGATTATCTCAATTCCCAGTTAAAGTAGCTTCTTTATCAAGATTTCAAACCAAAAAAGAACAAAGCGAAATACTAAAAAAATTAGAAACTGGTCAAATTGATATTATCATCGGCACTCATCGCTTACTTAGTGATGATGTGAAATTTTTTGACTTGGGATTACTTATAATTGATGAAGAACATCGATTCGGAGTTGCTGCTAAAGAAAAACTTAAACAAATTAAAATCAATGTTGATACCCTTACTCTTACAGCTACACCAATTCCAAGAACATTAAATCTTTCTCTACTTGGAGCAAGAGATCTTTCAATCATTTCAACCCCACCTCCAAATCGACAACCAGTTTACACTCAGGTTTCTACTTTCGACATTAAAAAAATCAGAGAATGGGTACTATTCGAACTTAGCAGAGATGGGCAAGTTTTCTTCGTTCACGATAGAATTGAATCAATTGACAAAATTGCTGACTATCTAAAAAAACATATTCCAGAAGCTAAAATAGGTATTGCTCACGGCAAACTATCGCCATCAAAACTTGAAGAGGTAATTCATAAATTCCTTCATAAAGAATTTGACTTACTTCTCTCAACAAAAATTATCGAATCTGGTATTGATATTCCTATTGTTAATACAATCATTGTTAATCGTGCTGACAAATTTGGGCTTGCTGAACTTCATCAACTTAGAGGAAGAGTTGGGAGATCTAACAGACAAGCTTATGCTTATTTCCTCGTTCCATCTACGCACGGATTAACTAAAAAAGCTTTAAGAAGACTTCAAGCAGTTGAAGAACATTCTGAAATTGGTGCTGGTTTTAATCTCTCTATGCGTGATCTTGAAATTCGAGGGGCTGGAAATCTTCTCGGAAAAGAACAATCTGGATTTATTGAAGAAATTGGTTTTGACCTTTACATAAAACTCATTAATGAAGCAGTTGAAGAACTCCGTCAAAACGAATTCAAAGAAGTTTTCAAATCTCTTCCTAAGCAAACTCAAAAATCTGATACTAAAATTGAAACTTTCTTCCAAATTGCTTTACCTGATTCTTATATCGAATCTGAATCCGATAGATTAGCTTTCTACACTGCTCTTTTCTCTGCTAACTCAATTGATGATATTAACGAAATAAAAGAAGAACTCTTCGATAGATTTGGTCAATTACCACAAATGGTTGAAAGACTTATTCTTGCTGCCACTCTTAAATTATATGCCTCTTTTGCTCTCTTCGATAAAATTATAATTAAACAAAAAACTATATCTATTATCCTTCCTCAAGGTAATAACGAAGATTACTATAAAGAAAATTTTCTTAAACTGATGAGATTTATATTGGAAGAATACAAAAACGAAGTAAAATTTATTCAAAATAAAGATACAATGAAACTTGAAATAATTAACAATTTCAACTCAATTGAAGAAACTCTTGAATTCCTCATCACATTCTCAATTAAAGTCAAAGTTCTCTTTGAAAATTAATTAACACAAAAAGTATTTTCAATTATAATTCATAAACATTCAGTTCAAATTAAATACGCCCTACACTCGTCACATATTACAAACTATAATTCCAAAAAGCATAAAGAAATAGATGCATAAATAAGTAAAGAAAAAATAACTAAATGTTATAAATATTTATTAATTCAAACCATTGTATGACTTATTAATAAGAAAACTAATCTTCCCAAACTCAATGTAACGTTCACAAAACTCAGTGCAGACTTCTCAATTTATTATGCAACCTTCACATAACATTCTGCAATATTCCCGAAACTTAATGTAATGTTTCCTAAACTAAATTCAATGTTCCCAAAACGTTATGCAATCGTCCTAAAACATATTGTAACATTGTTTGACCGTAATGTAACGTTACTGAAGCAAAAAACAACGTTGCTGAAGCAAAAAGCAACATTGTTCAACCAAATTACTCCTGTCATCAACCTTTTAGCAACTATTTTGAACCTTTTTGCTTCTGTTTTGAAGATTTTTACTTCAATTTTGATGTTTTAAACTGCAATCTTGAAGTTTTTAACTCCGATTTTGATGTTTTAAACTGCAAACTTGAAGCTTTTAACTCCGATTTTGATGCTTTTAACTGCAAACTTGAAGTTTTTAACTCCGATTTTGATGCTTTAAACTGCAATCTTGAAGTTT
>JANWVQ010000056.1 GCA_025056745.1 Ignavibacterium sp. | reverse complement strand
ACATCCGACACCAGTTTTATCACCAGGAAGCTTTGAATGGGATTCATGGGCTGTTCATCCTGGACACATAATAAAAGATGGAGATGTTTATAAAATGTATTTTGTTGGATTTTCTAATCAAAATGCTCCGTGGTATATTGGTCTGGCAACTTCTGTTGATGGAATAAATTGGGTAAAAAGGTCAACTCCCATTTTATACCCAGGTACTGGGTGGGAATATCAAGTAGCAACTTGTTTTGTAATTAAAAAAGATAGCAAATATCTACTTTATTACATCGGGCGTAATTATCCTAATTATAATATTGGACTTGCTGTTTCTAATGATGGAATAAACTTTGAGAAGTATTCAGGAAATCCAATTTTAACAGCTAATCAAAATTGGGAAGTATATGGGGTAATGTATCCAACAATTTACCTTGAAAATGGAATCTATAAAATGGTTTATCACGATGCTGGAAATAATGGCTTTGGTTATGCTTATTCAATTGATGGATTTCATTGGACTAAAGATAGTAGAAATCCATTTTTTAGAAAAAATAACACTGCTAATAATTGGGGTAGTAATGGTATAGCTTATCCATCTTACATAAAAGTAAATAATGAAGAAAGAATTTATTATTCAGCTTACTCTATAAGTTCTAATAAATTTAAGATTGGATTTATGAAAAGGAATTGATATTAGGTTTTTTTAAAATAATAAACAATATTACCAATTTTTTTATTCAAATTATTTTATTAAATAAATCTTTATATAGTTTATTAATAGCTATAATATTTTGGAACATAAAAATTTCATCTTTTGCGTCGTATTTTAATTTACAAAGACCATCTAATATTACTCTATAAAGGTCATAATTCGCCAGTAAATCGAAAAAATCTTTTAAGAATACTCTACTACAAATGTGAGTATAATTAAATTCAAATTGAATAATTTTAATTCTATTTTCATTTATAGATTTTTTAGCACCTTTTAATACTTCTAATTCTCCTCCCTCAATATCAATTTTTAATAAATCTACACTTTGTATATTCTCTTTTTCCAAAAAATCATCAAGAGTAATTATCTCAATTTCATATGATATAGTTTCTTTGTTACCATAGAATGATTCAAACATACTTTTATAAATAGAGGCGTGAGTAGAGCCTTCTTCTTCTTTGTAATCATAAAGTTTTGTTGTGGTCTTTATACTTCCTAAACCTAAATTATATAACATTACATTATTCAAATGGTTGAACTTTTTAGATAATAGAATAAATGATTTTGGATTTGGTTCAAAAGCATAGATATAACATTTTGAAAAAAGCTGTAGTATCTCCGATGAGTATTCACCAACATTTGCTCCAATATCAAATACAATAAAACTTTTTTCGTTGTAAAGAAATGAAAGTGATTTTAAAAATCTCCCCTCACCATTTTTTGATATATCAGTTGAACCCCCAATTCCTTTTCCTACTAAGGCAAAATCATAAATAATATTATTTATAGGTTGAAATATTTTCCTGCAGAATAAAAACTGATAATATTTTAATAACAAATTTTTAAGCTTGTATAAAATTTTTTTTATTTCAATCATATAAATACTCTGTTGTGAAAAATTATCATTTAGTTTTTCTGAGTTCTATTTTACTTTTAATTAACTTCAAAATATTCACCAACATTATTGACTTAAACATCATATAAAATTGTTCTCTTGCGCGTTTATCAAAATAAATTGAAAATACAGTTACTGAATACGATATTAAAGTGGCAAAAGCTGCTCCATTTATACCATAAGCGGGTATTAAAAATAAATTCATTAAAACATTGATAATCATTCCTAAAAGAGTTCTGTAAAATGAGAGTTTAGTTAAATTTTCCGTTATTAGATATTGATTACTTGCCACTCCAAGAAAAGTCGCCACACCAGCCCAAATATAAATTGTTAATACTGAAGATGCGGGTTGATACGAATTCCCAAATAAAATTTCAATGATTAAATTTGAAAAAATTGTAACTGGAATAGCAATTCCGATCGATATTAACGCTAGAAAATCATAAAGTTTTTGTATTCGACTGAAATAAAGTTGTTGGCTTGAATTTTTCGCATTTACAATTGCAGGGAAAACAGACGTGCTTATAACCACTGGCACAAAATACCACGCTTCACAAAGTTTTACTGCAACTGCATAATATCCTAAGTCTTTATAAGTCAAAAACGATTTTATCATAACTTGATCAATTTTCATATAAATAGAAATAACAACACCAGATAAAAGTAAAGGCCAAGAATCCTTTAAAAATTCAATTGCAGTCTTTCTGTCATAACGCCAAGTTTTAAGAGAAGATTTAGTGTTTTTATATACATATAAATATCCAATAAATAAAAAAACATACTCAATTGCGTGCGCTAATGCTAAAAAGATTAAAGGTTTATTTAATAATACAAGTAAAATTTTTAATGCTGCAGAAATAAAAAATGAAAATGATTGGGCATAAACATTATATTTCGCTTCAACTCTTGATTGAAAAAATTGTTCGATTACTCCAGATGATTGAAAGATAGTTGAAGATGCTATGATCACTATCAACGTCAAATTATAAGAAGGCTCGTTAATTAGATATGCTGTAAGTGTAGCTAAAGTAATTGTTACTAATGAACCGATAATTCTAAGCCGAAAAACTGTTCCTAAAATTTCATCTTTTCTATTTGGAGACTTCACTAATTCACGAACAACGATGCTATCCATTCCAAGATTTGCAAATGATGTGAATAATCCAGCAAAACTTATTGCATAATTGAAAAGACCATACTCATCAGGTCCGAGATATCTTGCTAATACAATTCCAACTAAAAAAGCTACTAAAATTCTAAAGATTTTTTCCACAAACATCCAACTTGTATTTGCAAAGTATCTCTTGAAAGTCTCTGAGCCGAAGTTAATTTTAGTATTTATGTTATTCCCACTCAACTTGATAAGTCTGAAATAGATTTGTGTAATAATTTGTTGAAATTATTGATTTGAATTTTATTTCTTTCAATTTCTTTATGAAAATCTATATCTGATACTTCATTCCAATTAATTAAATCAAATTCTAGTTCAGGATATTTACGTTCCAAAATCATAATTCATTGGTATTTTTTGTAAAATCAACTTTCGATAGCTCCCAATTTAATTCCAGAGCAACATCTCCACACTTCTTTTATTTGAATCTGTTTGACTATCAGATAAATAGATTTCAACGTTATCATATAATTTCTCTAATTCTTTCGCAATCTCACGAATTATTTTTTCTTAAAGTCTCATCTTATTGACAGATTGTGGAATATTTATCTTATTTAGATTAATTCAATTCTTCACAAGGTTATTTTTCTTTTTATATATTTCTATTCCAATAGTAATTAGTAATCCTAATATCATCAAAGAACTCAAAACTAAAGAAACATTTCTCGCTAAAAAGAAACTCGCTGGTGAATATTCAATTACAATTTTATGATTTCCTTTTGGTGTTATAAATCCAATGTAACCGTGATTGGTTTTATACGTTTTTGTTTTTTGTCCATTTATATAAGCATTCCATCCAGGATGATAAGTATTACCAAAGAATATAAAGTTTTTTCCAGATGCTACTACCTCTGCTTCAATTCTATCTTCTTTGTAATTAATTATCTTTATCGACGCAGTTGAATCAACTGGCTCCACTTCTATGTTTTCATTTTCAACTATTCCAACATCTCGAGGGTTGATTTCGTTAGATTTAATTTTATTCATAAAATCTAAAGGTGACATTTTCACAATTTTGTTTATAAAAAATAATCTTGGTAAATAATTTTGATTTAATAAAACTGTTGAAGCTTCTGAATTATAAATTGGTTTTAATCCTTCAAAAGGTATTTGTTGATTTGAGATAATATATTTTACATTTAACATATTCCATAAAGTTTGGTTGAAGGGGCCAACAACATCAATGTAATCCTGATAAGGACGGGGTTTTATCCCAGAATATCCATAGAAATCTTCAATTAAAAAGTAAGCGTGAAAGTTTGCATTATTTGAAATAGAACCAAGTGAGCCATCTTGTTTGATATTCAATATTCTAAAAGGCTCTTTATCTTTTTGATTTTCAATGAATGAAATGTAATCAGGTTTTGAAAATAAATTTTTTATATCGGGCATATCAGTATATTTTGCGCCTCGTGAATCAATTCTCCACAAGTCTATAATTGTAAGTAATATTATTATTCCTACAAAAACATCTTTGCTTATTTTTTTGATAGTCAACAAATAAATGCTCCAACTGGCTATGGTGACAAACAACATTGCCAAAATTAAATCTGTAGTGAACATTTCTGCTGTATATTCTGCTAAGATTTGGTGTTGTTGTGCAAGTTGAGGATTGCTTTGTTGAATTGAAACCGCATAATTATTTATTCTTTCAATGAACCATTTTGAGATTGGGTTATTCAATAAAATAACCAAGACAAAAATTCCTGTGACAACAAATGAAATTTTCTTTATTAATAAAAATAGTTTTTCATTTCTCTCGTCTCTTAGGGAAATAATTTTCATCAAACCTAAACCTGCAAGAACAGGAAAACTCATCTGAACTAAAACAAGAATCATTGAAGGTACACGAAACTTGTTGAAATATGGGAAGTAATAAAACATCAAATCGAATACTAATGAAAAATTCCTTCCAAATGAAATAAAGAGAGAAATTATTGTTAGAATAGTTAAGAATTGAACTATTGGTTCCTTTCTTAAAGATATCATTGCAAACAAACCGAGTATAAATACTAATATTCCCATATACATTGCAACATCAACAAATCGCATTTGACCGAAATAAGTATTCACTTCAACTTCTTGATTGTTAGTTAAAGGACCTTTATATGTTGAATTACCAAATCCATAGTATGAAGGGACAAGAAAAGTTAAAACTTCCCCAGGTGAAAATGACCATTCTGTATGATAATCATAATATGCTGATTCGGTTTTTTCTGTTTTTGGAGCTAGTTTCTCCAATAGACTTTCTGTGCCTCGAGTTGAATAAGGAGTATATTCATAAATTTGAGTTAAACTATCAGATTGTATTCCGACAGCTATAATAGCTGCAAAAAGAAAAACAAAACCGGATTTAATTATTTGTTTTCTGAACAAAGAATCTTTTTTATAAATTGAATAAAAGAAGAAATAAATAAAGTAAATACCAATTGAAAACAAAGTGTAAAATATTATTTGAACGTGCCAACCAAGAAGAAAAAGATTTAAGATAATTGTAAGTAGAAAAAAATCTCGAAGTTTTATCTCTTTTTGAAAATTAAATAGCATAAGGAAAATCAATGGATAAAATGCTAGAGATGTAAGTTTTGTTACGTGTCCTATAAATAGAAAAACAATTAAACCGGTACTAAATCCTGTAGAAATACCAACAAACAAACTTATTAATGTATTTTTGGATCTATTATAAAAGAAAGTGAAACTCGTATAAGCTAAAATTATCAAATACAAAGACCACATTGCATAATCATTAGAAAATGGTAACATAAAAATTCTATGGACAATTTCAAGTGATACCCAAATCAAATTGAACCATTTAAATCCAACTGCAATTGCATAAGCGGGCATTCCAGTAAAAATGTATGGATTCCATAAAGTAAAGCCATCTCTTTCTTTTTCAAGATAAGGCTTCATACTTTCAATAACGAGTATGTCACCAGATTGAAAAGTCTTATTCCCAAAATAAAGTGGATTTAGAAAAAGAAAATATAGAAGAAGAATAACTACCAAAACCAATAAAGGATGATACTTTTGCTGAATTAAATTATTCAAATCAAATTTTGAAAAAATACTCTCATTTGTTTGCTTAGATATTTTTGAGTTTGATTTTTGTTTTGTCATTACTACTCCATTAAACTTTTTTTTGAGCAATAAAATTTATTCCAGAGCCAATTTTATTATTTGATACAAAGTCTATATACATCATTAAAAATGTAAAAGGAAATGTAAGTAAATAATAAAAAGGTAATAAAATGAAAAAAACTTTACTGAAACTTAACATAATCATTGGGTATTTTATTCCTAATCTCCAAGCTTTATCACCCCAAAAACCATAAGTGTATTTTGATTGAAAAGTAACAAAACCAAATGGATGTAGTTTGCTTTCAAATTCTTCTTTAGAATAACCGATTCGCGCGTGTTCACCTATAAAACTTTCATCATCATCGCTGTGAACATCGCTACCACCATAAATAGATGGGGTGTTGATTATTAAATAACCATCAGGCTTAAGTGCTTTATAAAAATTTTCAAAAACTGTAAGGTCATCTTGAATGTGTTCCATTACATCAACACAAAGAATTAAATCAAATTTTTCTGAGTAATTAATTTTTAATAAATCTTCGACAGAGAAATCAACATTAAATATCTTATTGTTTGCAAAAAAAATTTTACAATTTTCAATCCAGTCCTTTTTGATATCTATTGATTTAATTTCACAAGGTTGAAGTTTTTTAGCCATAAAATAAGTGTATTGTCCAAAACCAGAACCTGCATCTAAAATTGAAATTTTCTTATGACCAAAAAGTTTACGAATCTTCTTTAATTCTCTTCTCACATACCAAGAGCGTAAGAAAAACAAGTCAAGTAATTTATAAAATATTATTCTTAAAAAGGGAAGTTTTTTAATTATTGAAGCAAAAACATTTTTAACAGGATCATATTTCATTTTTAGCGAAGCTTTATTGAGGGTTAAATATTTTTATCTTTAATTACATATTCCTTTTCACTCAAAGAGCTATGTACAATCATCTCACCAAGAAGACCAACTGAGAAAAATTGAACACCTACGATAATTAGAAGAATTCCCAGAAACAACATTGGTCTATTGCTCAGTGGTTGACCAGAGATCCAAAGATAAGTTAGATATGAATTTACAATTATACCTATAAAAAAAGACAAAGCTCCGAAGAATCCAAAGAAGTGCATCGGTCTTTTGATATATCGAGTTGAGAATATAACAGTTATCAAATCAATGAATCCTTTAAAGAATCTCGAAATTCCAAATTTAGTTTTTCCATATTTTCTTGGATGATGTTTAACAACAATCTCTGTTACAGTAAAACCTTGCCATTTTGCTAAGACTGGTATGTATCTATGTAACTCACCATAAACTTTTATATTTTTAACAACATCTGAGCGATAAGCTTTCAAGCCACAATTAAAATCGTGAATTTTTATCCCACTGATAACTCTAGTAACAAAATTAAAAAAACGAGAAGAGTATTTTTTAATAAAAGGATCATATCTCTGTTTTTTCCAACCAGAGCAGAGATCAAAACCTTCCTGAAGTTTTTTAATTAAATTTGGTATTTCGTGTGGATCATCCTGAAGGTCAGCATCCATTGTTATAACCACATCACCAGATGCATTGTTGAAACCTACTTGTAATGCGGCTGATTTACCATAATTTTTTCTAAAGCTTATATACTTAAACCTATTATCTGTTCTAGCTATTTCTTTGATTACACTTAAAGATTTATCTGTGCTACCATCGTCAATTAGCAAAACTTCGTATTGAATGTTTAATGGTTTAAGAGCTTTTCGAATTTCCGCTGCCAAAGGTTGTAAAGATTCTTCTTCATTATATAGAGGAACTACAATAGAGATTTTCTTAAAATGAGAGCTCAAAGAACTTTCAGTATTATTATAATTTTGAATTGGTTTTTTCCTAAAATAAAATCTTTTATGTCCTTTTCTTCTAAAAAATGAAGAGCTTTTCGATTCCTCGAAATCTGGTGATATATTTTTATTTTCGTTCTGTTCGTTCAATAGTAAATCCTGAATTTTCTTTTCAAAATTAACCCATTACAGACCAAAAAACAATTTATTTAGTATATTAACCTTGAACTTAAACTTTACTTGAACCTGAACTTGAACTTGAACTCTAATCAAACCTGAACTTTATCTTAAAAATAAATGTTTGGAAGTCAATCTTGACATTTTTGTAAAGATTCAATAATTTTGAAAGTAAAAAATAAAAAAATCGGAGAATTAAATGAGCGTAACAGAAACACAGAAAATTGAGGAACTTGCAAATCGTGAATATAAATACGGTTTTGTGACAGAAGTTGAAGAAGATAAACTCCCTAAAGGGCTTAATGAAGATATAATTAGGCAGTTATCTGAAAAGAAAGGCGAGCCAGACTGGATGTTGGAATGGAGATTAAAAGCTTATCGTCATTGGTTAACTATGACTGAACCTCATTGGCCAAATGTGAAATATGATCCGATTGATTATCAGGATATATCTTATTATTCTGCACCCAAAAAGAAACCGAAATACAACTCATTAGATGAAATTGATCCAGCTATCAGAGAGACTTACAACAAACTTGGAATTCCACTTGAAGAGCAGATGATGTTAGCTGGCGTCGCAGTAGATGCAGTTTTCGACTCCGTTTCTGTTGCTACAACATTCAAGGACAAACTTAAAGAATTAGGTATTATTTTTTGCTCAATGTCTGAAGCAATAAAAGAACATCCAGATTTAATAAAAAAATATCTTGGTAGTGTAGTCCCTTATACTGATAATTTTTTTGCTGCATTAAACTCCGCTGTTTTTAGTGATGGTTCTTTCGTTTATGTTCCAAAAGGAGTTAGATGTCCTATGGAACTTTCTACGTATTTCAGAATTAATGCCTCAGAAACAGGACAATTTGAAAGAACCTTGATAGTTGCAGACGAAGGAGCTTATGTAAGCTACCTTGAAGGTTGCACTGCGCCAATTAGAGATGAGAATCAATTACACGCTGCAGTTGTAGAATTAATTGCACTTGATAATGCTACAATTAAATACTCAACTGTTCAAAATTGGTATCCAGGTGACAAAGAAGGAAAAGGTGGTATTTACAACTTCGTAACTAAAAGAGGATTATGTAAAGGTGTAAACTCAAAAATTTCTTGGACTCAGGTTGAAACTGGCTCAGCAATCACTTGGAAATATCCAAGCTGTATTTTACAAGGAGATAATTCAATTGGTGAGTTTTATTCTGTAGCAGTTACAAATAACTATCAACAAGCCGATACAGGCACAAAAATGATTCATATCGGAAAGAATACTAAAAGCACTATAGTTTCAAAAGGTATTTCAGCTGGAAGAAGTAATAACAGCTATAGAGGTCTTGTTAAAATAGGAAAAAAGGCTGAGAATGCGAGAAATTTTTCTCAGTGTGACTCACTTTTAATTGGTGATAAATGTGGTGCTCATACTTTTCCATATTTAGAAATAAATAATCCAACTGCACAAGTTGAACACGAAGCTACAACTTCAAAAATCGGTGAAGATCAAATTTTCTATCTTAATCAAAGGGGAATATCCAAAGAAGATGCTGTTAATTTAATTGTTAATGGATATGTTAAAGAAGTTTTAGCCGAATTGCCGATGGAATTTGCAGTTGAAGCTCAGAAATTATTGAGCATTTCACTTGAAGGAAGTGTTGGATAATTTATCGAGAAATTATTAATAAATAATTCTTAAATAAAGTTTAATTAACAAAGGAGAAAAGATGTTACTAGAAATAAAAAACTTACACGCAAGTATCAACGGAAATGAAATATTAAAAGGAATTGATCTCAAGGTAGATTTTGGTGAAGTTCACGCAATAATGGGACCTAATGGCTCTGGTAAATCAACCTTAGCATCTATTCTTGCAGGCAGGGAGGATTATGAAATAACAGAAGGAGAAATTTGGTACAATGGAAAAAATCTTCTTGAATTAGCTCCTGAAGATCGTGCAAGAGAAGGTCTATTTTTAGCTTTTCAATATCCTGTTGAAATTCCTGGAGTTAGTAATACGAATCTTCTCAAAACAGCAGTTAATGAGATAAGAAAATATCGTGGAGAAGAAGAATTAGATGCAATTGAATTCCTTCAACTTCTCAAGGAAAAAAGTAAATTAGTAAATCTTGATGAAAAATTCCTAAGTAGATCAGTTAATGAAGGATTTTCAGGAGGAGAAAAGAAACGAAATGAGATTTTTCAAATGGCTGTTCTAAATCCGAAATTAGCAATTTTAGATGAAACAGATTCAGGATTAGATATAGATGCTTTAAGAATAGTCGCAAATGGAGTTAATACTTTGCGCTCAAATGAAAATGCAATTGTTGTTGTTACTCACTATCAGAGACTTTTGAATTACATAATACCAGATTATGTGCACGTTCTTTATCAAGGAAAGATTGTTAAATCAGGTTCAAAAGAATTAGCACTGGAACTTGAAGAAAAAGGTTATGACTGGATAAAAAATCAAACTGAAGAAGTTTCTGCTTAAAAAAAGGGGACAGATAAAATGAATAAAATGAACTTTAAAGAAATTGCTTTAAATAATTTTTTAGAATTTGAAAGAAATTTGAATGGTGAAAAAGATTTACCAATTCATTCTTTTAGAAAGAAGTCATTTGAATATTTTAACACTCTTGATTTACCAACCATAAAAAATGAAGAATGGAAATACACAAACGTCTCTTTTCTTAATAATGAATACTTCAAAATATCAAATCAAAAATTAGATTTTTCTTTCGATCATATTCAAAAATTCCTATTTGATAATCTTGAACATAGTTTGATTACTTTAGTAAATGGATTTTTTAATAAAAACTTATCAAAATTACTTGATATACCAAAAGGTGTTGAAATAATTAGTTTAGCTGAGGCTCTGAAGTTAAATCATCCAATTGTTGAAAAATATTTAGGTAAAATCTCTGATAATAAAGACAATTTTTTTACTTCCTTAAATACTTCTTTTATAAATGATGGTGTTTTTATTTACATTCCTGATGGTAAAATAATAGAAGATCCAATTCATATAATTTTCTATCAGAATTCTATACAAGAAAATAACTTAGTTCAACCGCGAAATCTCTTTTTTATTGGGAAAAATTCTCAAGTTTCTATAATTGAACATTATGTATCTGATACTGATACAAAATATTTCACCAATAGCGTAACAGAAATATTTGTTGATGAAAATGGTATATTGGATCATATAAGACTTCAGGAAGAGAGTTTACAAGCTGTTCATATAGGTAGAATGGATGTTAACCAAGAAAGGTATAGTAATTTTAGTTCACATTTAATTTCTACAGGAGCAAAATTCTCAAGAAATGAATTTAACACAAGATTTATTGGACAAGGTGGAGAAAGCACTTTAAATGGATTGTTTATGATTGATGGCGAACAGTTATTTGATGCTCATACTTTGATTGATCACGCACAACCTAATTGTAATAGTCACGAACATTATAAAGGAATTCTTCAAGGTAATTCAAGAGGGGTATTTAACGGCAAAGTGATGGTAAGACCCGATGCACAAAAGACCAATGCTTTTCAAGAGAATAATACAATTTTATTATCTGAATCTGCAACAATGAATTCAAAACCACAATTGGAAATTTTTGCAGATGATGTTAAATGTTCTCACGGTGCTACTGTTGGAAAATTAAATGAAGAAGCAATGTTTTACCTAAAAACTAGAGGAATAGGACAAGAAGCAGCAACCGCAATGCTTATTCACGCTTTCGCAAGCGATGTTATAACCTCAATTAAAATTGAAGCATTGCGAGATTATTTGGAGAAAATTATTACGAGAAAGTTCAATTAGATGCTTATTAAAGAAGATAATACTGAAATCAAAAAAAAGCTAGATTATAACGTAGAAAAAATCAGAAGCGATTTCCCGATACTTAGTCAATTAGTTCACGGGAAACCTCTTGTCTATCTTGACAATGCTGCCACAACTCAAAAACCACTACACGTTTTGCATAGTTTGGAAAATTATTACTACAAACAAAATGCAAATATTCACAGAGGTGTTCACGCTTTAAGTCAAGAAGCCACAGAAGCTTTTGAAAGTGCTAGAATTAAAGTAAAAAAATTTATTAATGCTTTAGGTAAAAATGAAATAATATTTACCAAGGGCACAACTGAATCGATTAATTTAGTAGCTCAAACTTACTGTAGAAAAGTCTTAAAAGAAGGTGATGATATAATCATATCTGAAATGGAACATCATTCCAATATTGTTCCTTGGCAATTGATTTGTGAAGAAAAAAAAGCTAATCTTAAAGTCATTCCTATTGATGATAATGGCGAATTAATTATTGAGGAATTTGAAAAACTTATCTCAGAAAAAACTAAACTTGTTTCTGTTGTTTATGCATCAAATTCTCTTGGGACAGTTAATCCAGTTAAAGAGATAATAAATATAGCTCATTCATACAATGTTCCTGTACTTTTAGATGCTGCGCAAGCCGTTAATCACTTGAATATTGATGTACAAGATTTGGATTGTGATTTCTTGGCTTTCAGTGGTCATAAATTATATGGACCTACTGGAATTGGAATCTTGTATGGTAAAGTAAATCATCTTGAAAATATGCCTCCATATCAAGGCGGAGGTGATATGATTTCAAGAGTGACTTTTCAAAAAACGACGTATAATGAACTTCCACATAAATTTGAAGCTGGTACGCCTAACATAGCCGGTGCGATAGGACTGGGAGCTGCTATTGATTATGTAACCTACGTTGGCTTAGATAAGATTGCTGCTTATGAAAATTATTTACTTGAATATGCCACTGAAAAAATTAGTACTCTAAAAGGTTTGAGAATAATAGGGACATCAAAAAATAAAATTTCTGTTTTGTCTTTTGTTTTAGAAAATGTTCATCCACACGATGTTGGTACTTTTTTAGATTTTGAAGGAGTTGCAATAAGAACAGGTCATCATTGCACTCAGCCAGTTATGGATAGGTTTAAAATACCTGCTACATCTCGTGCGTCTTTTGGAATGTATAACACAATTGAAGAAGTTGATATTCTTTATAATGGACTTAAAAAAATTTTAGAGGTTTTTGCCTGATGCAACAAGAATTAAGAGAATTATATCAGCAAGTTATTTTAGATCATAATAAATCACCAAGAAATTTTAGAAAGATTGAAAACCCAACTTATTTCTTAGAAGGATACAATCCACTTTGTGGAGATAATATTACAATATATCTATTAGTCGATGAAAATAATTTAATTAAAGATATCTCATTTCAAGGCTCAGGTTGTGCAATCTCAAAAGCATCTGCATCTCTTATGACTTCAATGATTAAAGGTAAAACGGTTGATGAAGCTAAAAAAATATTTGAAAAGTTTCATCATCTTATTACTGCAAAAGTTGATGAAGAAGTTAATTTAGAGGAACTTGGTAAATTAGCAGTATTCTCTGGAGTGCGTGAATTTCCTGCTCGAGTTAAATGTGCTTCTCTTGCTTGGCATACTATGATCGGAGCTCTTGAAGGAAAAGGCGAGAAGGTGAGTACTGAGTGAGAGCAAGATTATGAATAATAGTAAAAGTTTTAGAGAGATTTAGTTATAAGATTTAATAATTATTAAAAATAAATCGAATGAGTGAGATAAATAAACAAGAATTAGAAGAAAAAATTATTGCAGCACTTAAAACTTGTTACGATCCAGAAATTCCAGTTGATATTTTTGAATTAGGATTGATTTATGAAATTGCGATTGATGATGATGCAAACGTAAAAATCAAAATGACTTTAACATCTCCGATGTGTCCGGCTGCGCAATCTCTACCAGCTGAAGTAGAGAGTAAAGTATCAGCAATAAAAGGTGTTAAAAGTGCCAAAGTTAATGTCGTTTGGTCACCACCGTGGGATAAAGATATGATGTCTGAAGTAGCGAAATTAAAATTGGGTTTTCTATGATCAGTTCAAGTTCAGGTTCAAGTTCAAGTTTTAGAAAATAATATAAAATCCTAAAAAATGATTTTAGCTTAAACTTGAACTTGAACTTAAACTTGAACTAAAAACTCTGACTTTCATTTTCCTAACATTAATTAAAAACAAATTAAAGGAGTGATATGCTAAATATTATTTCAAGACCACCATTGTATGATCAGCAAGCTGTCCAACCGATGCGCGATGAACTAATTGCAGTTGGTTTTACTGAATTACTTACTCCAGAAGATGTAGATAACGCAATATTGAATAATAAAGATAAAACTGTTTTAGTAATGATTAATTCAGTTTGCGGTTGTGCAGCTGGAAGCGCTAGACCAGGTGTTTCTCTTGCATTACAGAACGATATCATACCAGATAAACTTTATACTGTTTTTGCAGGTCAGGAAAGAGATGCTGTTGATAGAGTTAGAGAATATATAAAAGGATTCCCTCCCTCTTCTCCAAGTATTGCTTTATTCAAAAATGGTGAATTACTATTCTTTATGAGAAGAATGGATATTGAAGGCTTTTCAGCAGAACATATTGCAAATAATCTTAAACAAGTATTTAATGAACTATGCACAGCGAAAGGACCTTCAATCAGTCCAGAACAATTTGCTCAAGTTATGCATGCTAAAGCCTGTGGTTCAAAAATTCCTCTTTTCAATGAAAATAAATAGAATAGCTAAAAATGAAATTCAGTGCACAAGAAGAATATGGTTTAAGATTGCTGTTAAGAATTGGAAAGGATAATTCTGAAAATGGAATGACTATACCTGAACTCAGCGAACAAGAAGGACTCAGTGAGGCGAACGTTGCAAAAATATTAAGAATACTTCGCCTTGCTGGGTTCGTTGAAAGTTCAAGGGGTCAAACTGGTGGATACAAACTTACTCGTGATGCGCGTGAAATAATTGTAGGAGATGTCCTCGCATCATTGGGTGGTAAATTGTATGAATCATCTTTTTGTGATTTACATTCTGGCATTGAAAATATTTGCACGAATTCGATTGATTGCTCAATTCGCTCTCTATGGAAAACTATTCAAACAATGCTTGATGATTTGTTAAATCGAATCACACTTCAGGATCTTTTGGGGTCTGAAAAAGAAGTTCAAGTTTTAGTCAATCAATTTTCAAGTGAGAATAAAGTTCTATTAAAATCTAAAGCACATAAAAAACAATCAGTCTGTTAAAATTTTGCCCGTAGTAAATTAATTAAAGCTGCAATTAGAAAAATTATATTTGCAAACCAAGCAGTTAAAACCGGAGACAAAGAACCATTTTTACCAAAAGCCTGACTAATCTCAACAAAGACAAGATAGAGAAATGTAACAAGAATATTAATGCCAACTTGAGATGCTAAACCACCTTTACGCTTGTCAGTTGATATTGGTAAAGCAAACAATACCACAATAATGTTAGTAGCTGCGAATGCAAAAATTGAATGATAATCAATTAGAGTAGATGAAGGATCATTACCGGCTCTTTTCTGTGTTTCAATTAAATTTTTTAATTCAATCAAATTCATCTCAGAAACTTTAAGTTGTTTATTTGATAAATCCTCAGGTTTAAAGTTTAAGTTGTAAATAATTTTTTTTGTAAAGTGCTCGATATTTTCTTTTTCTTTACTGAATTCTCTATAAACACCATTTTCAGCAACCCAATGTTTTTCTTTATCATCAAAATATAGAAATGGAGCATCTAACCTAGATTTCATAATTGTTAGATCATTATCAGAAAATTCTTGAATACTAATTTGATTTGCTCTATTATTATCCGAATCAAAAAAACCAATTGAAACAATTCTTGTTTTACTATCCTGAAAGAAAACATTACTTTGGGCATAATACATACTTTTCTTTAGATAAACTTGTTCAATTTTAATCTTATTTTTGTTAGCCATAGGAACAATAAAACCACCGAAGTAAATTGAAATAATAGATATGAAAAATGATGTAATAAGAAATGGCATCATAAATCTGAAAAAACTAATACCACTCGACTTTATCGCAACTATTTCACTGAGGTTAGCAGATTTTCCAACTGTGAACAATGCAGCAAACAATACAGCCACTGGTGTCATTAAACGAACAATCTCTGGAGAAAATACAAGATAATATTGAAGTACTCTGAAATAAGGTACTCCTTGATCAATAAAATCATCAAGATTCTCCATAACGTCAATTATGATAAATATTATTATAAAGGCAAGTAGCCCAAATAAGGTAGTTTGAAGAAACTGTTTGATAAGATATCTATCAATAATTTTGATTCTCATCGTTTTCGCTTTTGAATGAAAGAGATTTTGGAATAATTTTTTTCAAAAAGTCAAAAGAAATTGTTTTTACTTCAAGATTAGTTCGAATTATTAAAATCAATCCGATTACCCCAAAAAAAACATTACCAGCCCACATTCCCCAGAAAGGTGAGATAATTCCTCTATCAGATAATTTCTCACCACCAATCAAGAATGCCCAATATATCAGGAAAAAGAATAGACTAATACCAGCTGCAACTCCGAATCCTCCTTTTCTAACCATTACGCCAAGAGGTGCGCCAATTAAAATAAATATCAGACAAGCTACTGGTAATGCGTATTTTTTATGAATTTCTACTTCATAGTTGTTTATTTCTCTTTGAGTAAATTCAATTTGTCTTACCGAGGATGTTATTATAGATTTTGCAGTATTCAATCTTTCAAGTATAACTATTTTATCATTCTTAGGATCTTTTATATAAACCTCTCTTACGTGAAATGGAATATTATTATTTAATAAAAGATAAGAGTATGAATTTTCAACCAACTGTTTTTGATATAGATCTTTGCTGTTTTTTAGACTATCAGTAATATAATTCATTGCCTGAATGCTAAGTTCTCTTTCGCCACGGGAATAACCACCAGTTTGTTGAAAAGAAAATTGTTCAGCATTCATTGCTATTTTATGTCTCTCAAATTTTAATCGTCTATATATGCTTGTATTGTTAACATCGCTTTCGTGAATTTCACCATCTTCCAAAGACATTATCAATTTTGTTTGATTTGCAGAAAAAAATATTTTTCCTCGTTTGGCGGTTACTACATTTATTTTATATAAGTTTGAATAATCATAAATAGTTAAATCAAAAAGTTCATTTGTGTTTTGATCAATTCTCCTTGCTAATATTGCATAGTTAGAAACCTCTTGAGAAAAAAATCCAGGCTCTAATGATAATGTGGGTTTGGTTCTTGAAATATCACTCATTAAGACTTTAGCTTGATGATTAGCATCTGGAAGGACTTCATTGTTAAATAAAAATAATAAATAAGCAACAATTATGCTCGCAATGACCGGAGATAGCATCATTTTATAAAGACTAATTCCACTTGATTTCATAATTGTAATTTCATTATTCTGACTCAGGTTCCCAAATGCCATTAAAGTTGATACTAAAGATGACATTGGTACAACTAGAACAAACATCCAGCTTAAATTATATGCAATAAGTTTAATAATAACCCAAGCATCTAATCCTTTCCCAACCAATCTATCTGCGAATCTCATTAGAAACTGTAGTAAGAAGACCCCAGTTAGGGTGAATATTGAAAATACAAATGGAATTAGATGATTTTTTAGTATATAACGATATAAAATCATAATTCTAAAATATATAACCACTGAATATGAGCAAATTTGTAAAATTTTTTTACGAAATTATCTTATTTTGTAATGGTTAAATGGTAAAATCTTTGAAAAATTTGATTTTTTTCATAAACTGGCAATAATTAACTTTTTATTAAATCTAAAAAAAATCTTTGTGATTAAAATCATAGCCTATAACTTAGAGCGTCTCAATTAAAAGTTCTTTTAATTATAAAATCATTTCAAAACAAATAGGAGAAATCTATGAGTAAATTTCGACTTGCTTTTTTATTTTTAACTTTCTTCCTCTTTGCTTCATTAACAACTGAGATAAACTCTCAGGTAGTAACAACATCCAGTATGAGTGGTGTAGTAACCGACTCAAATGGAGAAGCATTACCTGGAGCAAACATAATAGCAGTTCACGAACCATCTGGAACCCAATATGGAACATCAAGCCGAGCAGACGGCCGATACAACATCAACGGAATGAGAGTCGGTGGACCTTATAAAGTCACTTTCTCATTCGTTGGTTATAACAATCAAGTTATTGAAAATGTTTTCCTTGAACTTGGCCAAAATTATAGATTGGATGTTAAACTTACTGAATCAGCTGTCCAATTAGAGGATATTACAGTCGTTGCAGAAAGAGATGAAATTATAAGATCAGATAGAACTGGAACTTCAACTACAATCTCAAGACAGACAATTGAATCATTCCCAACAATCTCAAAAAGAATAGAAGATTTAACAAAACTTACTCCTCAAGCTGGTCGTAATGCAAGCTTCGCAGGAATGGATAATAGAATGAACAATATAACTGTTGATGGTTCTTATTTTAATAATTCATTCGGCTTAGCTGGATTACCAGGCGATAGAACAGGTGTTGCACCAATATCTCTTGACGCTATTGAACAAATTCAAGTTAATATTTCTCCTTTTGATGTTCGTAATGGTAATTTCGTTGGAGCAGGAGTTAACACTGTTACAAAATCAGGAACTAATAGATTTCAAGGCTCTATTTATTATAATTTAAGAAATGAAGATTTAGTCGGAACTCAAGCAAGAGAAAATTTGGTTAATCCGGGTAAATTCAAATTCAAGCAAGTTGGTCTAAGATTAGGTGGACCTATTTTGCCAGGAAAACTGTTCTTCTTCGTAAATTATGAAGATGATAATTTAGTCCAGCCTGGAACAACTTTCTTAGCTCGACCTGATACATTGACTCCTGTTGGTGGAAACATCACCAGAGTTCTGAAAAGTGATTTGGATGCATTAAGCAAATACTTAAAAGAAAAATTTGATTATGAAACAGGTCCTTATCAAGGTTATGATTTCCAAACTCCATCGACAAGATTTCTTTTAAGATTAGATTATAATTTGGATCAACAAAATAAAATTAGCTTACGTTATACCCATCTCGATTCTTTCACGGATGTATTACTTTCTAATTCAAGCTCCTTAGGTTGGGGAACTCGTAGAAGTACAACTCAAGCATTGAATTTCGCAAATTCAAATTATCGAATTATGGAGAACATTCGATCGATTGTTGGAGAATGGAACTCAATTCTTTCAGACAATATGGCTAATAATTTAATCGTAGGTTATACATTTAATGATGAAAGTAGAGATCCTGTAGGAAAGTTCTTCCCATTTGTTGATATATTAAGTGGAGGTTCTGTTTATACATCATTCGGATTTGAGCCTTTTACTCCAAATAATGAGTTGAGATACAAGAGTTATCAATTACAAAACAACTTAAGTTTATATCTTGGAAATCATAGTCTTACTTTTGGCTTAAGCTTAGAAAGATATGAATCTGAAAATGTATTCTTCCCTGGTTCTCAAAGTGTTTATGTTTACAATTCTTTAGCTGATTTTTATGCAGATGCAAATGGTTATTTAGCAAACCCTAATAGAGATTCTTCAACTGTTACATTGAGAAGATTTCAAGTTAGATGGTCTAACATACCTGGTCAAACAAAACCAATTCAACCTCTTAAAGTTTGGTATGGTGGTATTTATGCACAAGATCAATGGCAAATTACTGATAACTTAAATATTATCGGTGGTTTCAGAGTTGATGTTCCTTTCTTCCAAAAGACTGGTTACAGAAATGCCGAGGTTGATACAATGAAATTTATGGATGAAAATGGTAAAACTGTTCAATACAAGACTGATAAGATGCCAGATCCAAATATTCTCTTCTCACCAAGAATTGGATTTAATCTTGATGTATTCGGAGATAAGACAACCCAACTTCGTGGTGGTACAGGAATATTCACTGGAAGACCAGCTTATGTATGGATTTCTAACCAAATAGGAAATAATGGAGTTTTAACAGGATTTGAAAGAGTAGAAAATACTCGTAGAAGAGCTTTCCATCCAAATCCTGATAAATATAAACAACCAGCTACAGGTGCACCTGCATCAGCTTATGAATTGGCACTAACCGATCCAGACTTTAAGTTCCCTCAAATCTGGCGCTCAAATATTGGAATTGATCAAAAATTATTCTGGGGATTTGTTGGAACTGTAGAATTTATGTATAGCAAAGATGTCAATGGTATATATTATATAAATGCTAATCAAGCAAAACCAGACACATTTTACAGCGGTGTTGATAACAGACCAAGATGGAAAACTGTTAACTCAAGAAAGATTTATCAGAAAATTGATAATGCTATAGTTTTGAAAAATCAGAATGTTGGATATTCTTGGAACATATCAGCATCTTTAGAAAAACCTTTCTCTGATAATTGGTTCTTCAAGGTTGGTTATAACTATGGTGTTGCTAAGAATACTGTAGATCCCGGTTCAATCGCTTTTGGTTCTTGGAATAATAATCAACATTATGGAAATGCAAATGATCCTGGTTTAGGTTTCTCAATTTATTCCCCAGGTCATAGATTTATTGGTGCATTATCATATAAAGTTGACAACACAACATTCTCACTTTTTGTCGAAGGCTTCACTCAAGGAAATGCAAGTTATACCTATGCCGGTGATATGAATAATGATGGTGGTACAAGCAACGACTTGATTTATATTCCAAAAGATCAGTCCGAGATGTTCTTTGAACAATACACTGAAAGTGGTGTTACATTTACAATTCAACAACAAAAAGATGCTTGGGAAGCATTCATTAAGCAAGATCCTTATCTTAGCAAAAACAGAGGTAAATATGCTGAAAGAGGTGGAGTATTTATGCCAATGGTATGGAGAGCTGATTTTAGTATAATTCAAGATTATAACTTTGATATTTTAGGTAGTAAAAATACACTTCAGTTCAGATTAGATTTCATCAACTTTACAAATCTCTTAAATAGAAACTGGGGCGTTGGTGATGTCTTTACAACTACACAACCACTTATTTTCAGAAGTGTGGGTGCTAATAATCAACCTGTTTACAGATTGAGAAACATTGGTGGAAAGTTAATCGATAAGACATTCCAACCATCTGCTACTATTTTTGATGTTTATAGAATTCAATTCGGAGTCAGATACATATTCAATTAAAGATAATTCTTTGAAGAAAAAGGGTTGCAAAATTTTGCAACCCTTTTTTGTTTTAAAATACTTTGGTAAGTCCATTAATATCCAATATAATCCTACCAATAGGACAAGTAGGAATTTTTAACAACTTAAAAGAATAATTAACGAATCAAATTAGTTTGTTAATCTAAAACTTATCAAATAAGTTTCATATATAAAATTTATAAATTTCTTACGGAAGTATTTATGAGTCTCAGTCTTATAGCCAAATCAATCAAGCCTTCCCCCACCTTAAAGCTAAACGAAAAATTTGCAATCTTAAAAGAAAAGGGTGAACCAGTTATTCACCTTGGTGGAGGAGAACCCAAAGCAAAAGCTCCTTTAGATGCAATGTTGTCATTGATTGCACATGTTAACACAGGCGAAGTAAGATATGCTCCTGCTGATGGAATACCTGCTCTTAAACAAGCTATTATTCGATATACTGAAGAGTTCTACGAGAGAAGGGTTAGACCTGAAAATGTAATTGCCTCAAGTGGTGCAAAGCAGGCAATAATGGTTGCTTTACAAGCAATATTAAATCCTCAAGAAGAAGTTATTTTTCCAGCTCCGTATTGGGTAAGTTATCCAGATATGATTCGCTTGGTCGGCGCAATCCCTGTTCCTGTTTTGCCAGAAGATGGTTCGTTTTATCCAAGCATAAAAGATATTGTTGATAGAGTAGGTTCTTATACAAAAGCGGTTATAATTAATAGCCCAAATAATCCAACTGGAGCAATGTATAGTGAAGATTTTATCGCTGAAGTCGTTGAGTCCTGTGAGAAAAAAGATCTATGGTTGATTATGGATGATATATATCACCGTTTAATATTCGATGGAAGAAAACCAATTAATTGTTTTAAGTTCGCAAAAAAACTTGATGAGAATTCAAAAATCATAATCATCAATGGTGTTTCAAAACAATATGCTATGACTGGTTATAGAATTGGTTGGGCTGTAGGAAATAAAAAAGTGATTGAAGCTATGGCAAATATTCAAGGTCATCAAACCTCTGGACCATCTGTCCTATTGCAAAAAGCAGCTGTCGGGGCTTTAAATGGTATTCAATCCTCTGTAGAAAGTTTGCGCGTAACCCTTGAAAACAATAGAAATGTTATGATCGATCTTTTAAAATCTTTTGATGGAGTAAAAGTAACAAAGCCTGATGGTACTTTTTATTGCTTTGCAGATTTTTCAGCTTATGAAAAAGATTCTAACAAGCTCTCTGAATTTTTAATTGATAAAGTTCAAGTGTTGACAGTCCCTGGAAAAGAATTTGGTTTGGACGGATATTTAAGATTAAGTTTCTGTGGAGCAATTAAAGAAATTCAAGAAGGAATTGAAAGAATGAAGTGGGCACTTGATCCCAACTCTCCAAATGAACTTTATATTGGCGATAGAAAATTAGTGAGGGATTGGTCATGAGTAAGTATTTAGAATTCGAAACCCCTGCAAGTAAACAAGCATCCGAATTAGCTTCAGATTTTCGCCTTAAAAATCAAGGATTCACAGGCCTTGATAGAGTATATTGGAATCTTCCTGTTGAAGCACTTTATGAGGAAGCAATATTTAGAAATGAAGGGAAAATTTCAAAACAAGGAGCTTTAGTTGTTCATACTGGAAAGCATACAGCACGTGCTGCAGCTGATAAGTTTATTGTTCAAGAGAATAGTACTAAAGATAAAATTTGGTGGGGCGCTTATAATCGTCCCTTCAGCTCTGAAAAATTTAATCAATTAGTCGGAAGAATTCAAGCATACTTAATTGGTGAAGAACTTTTTGTTCAAGATTGTTATGTCGGTGCTGATCCAGATTATAGAATGCCGATCAGAATAATTACTGAAAAAGCTTGGCATAGTTTATTTGCAAGAAATATGTTTATAACAACTGAAAATAAAGATGAATTAAAAAAGTTCGTTCCTGAATTTACTGTTATTAGTTTACCAGGCTTTAAAGCAGATCCTATAATTGATGGGACGAGAAGTGAGACAGCAATAATTCTTAATTTCGAACAGAGGATGGCAGTTATATTGAATACTTTATATGGAGGCGAAATAAAAAAATCTGTATTTACTCTTCTTAATTATCTACTAACTTTTGAAGATGTTCTCCCAATGCATTGCTCCGCAAATGTTGGTAAAGACGGTGATGTAGCACTATTTTTCGGTTTAAGTGGTACTGGTAAAACTACACTTTCAGCTGATCCAAAAAGAAAACTTATTGGTGATGATGAACACGGTTGGAGCTCTCAAGGAGTTTTCAATTTTGAAGGTGGATGTTATGCAAAAGTTATCAGATTATCAGCTGAAAATGAACCTGAAATCTATGCTACAACAAAAAGATTTGGAACAATTCTCGAAAATGTAGTCTTTGATCCAGTTAGCAGATATATCGATCTTGATGATGATCATATAACTGAAAATACTCGTTGCTCTTATCCATTGGAATTTATTCCTAATATTGTAAAAGAAGGTTATGTTCGTTCACACCCAAAAAATATCATTTTTTTAACTTGTGATGCATCTGGAGTTTTACCACCTATTGCAAGATTAAATCCTGCTCAAGCTCAGTATCACTTTATAAGTGGTTATACATCAAAAATTGCAGGCACAGAGATAGGATTGGGAATAGAACCACAAATAACTTTCTCAGCTTGCTTTGGTGCTCCTTTTATGGTACGGCATCCTTTCGAATATGCTTCAATGTTAAAAGAACGAATGTTAAAACACAAAGTAAATGTTTGGCTTGTTAATACAGGTTGGGTCGGTGGAAGATTTGGTGTTGGTAAAAGAATTAGTATTCGACATACAAGAAATCTTCTTAATGCTGCATTGGAGGGGAAACTCGATTATGTGAATTATAGAAAAGATAAATTATTCGGTTTCGAGGTACCACTAACTTGTCCAGAAGTCCCCGATGAAGTTCTCGATCCTTCAAGCAGTTGGGGCAATAAAGACGAGTATTGGAAAAAATATGATGCTTTAGCAGCGAGGTTTATTGAAAATTTCAAATTGTATGAAAACGGATGTAGTGAAGAAGTTAAAAAAGCGGGACCAATCCGCTTGTAAATAAAAAAATAAAAGGAGGTACTATGAAAAAACTTTTAATTGTTCTTCTTTTGCTTCTTTTCGGTGCTACTGAAATTTATTCACAATGGGTAGCACAAACTAGTGGCACAACAGTTAGAATCCGCCAAGTCAAGGCTGTTAATGATAATGTTGTCTGGGCTTGCGGAAATAACGGTGTTGTTCTAAGAACAACGAATGGTGGAACAACCTGGGAATTAAGGACACCAACGGATCCCAATGTTATCAATTACTCAATTGACGCTTTGGATGCAGAGGTCGCGTGGGTTACCGGTACAGTTGGAGGCACTGCTAATTTTTACATTTGGAAAACTACTAACGGCGGAACTTCTTGGGTTCAACAATACAACAATCCAAATGGTTTTGGTGACGCAATAAGATTTTTTAATGCTAATGAAGGAATTTGTTATGCTGATCCAGATCCATATCCCTCAACTTACTGGGAGATTTTAAGAACTACTAATGGAGGTACTACTTGGGTCAGAGTGCCTCGAGCAAATATTCCGCCTGCAGATAGTGTAAATGGAGAATATGGAGCAGCAGGTTCAATTGACATCTTTGGAAATAACGTGTGGTTTACATCATACTACAGCTCAAATGTTAATCCAACCAAAGTTTACAGATCAACTGATAAAGGTTTGACTTGGACTGTCACAGGATTCAATCAACAACAAGGTTATGCTGGTTCAAGTTACGTCGCATTTGCAAATGCTAATAATGGTATTGTAGTCTGTCTTGATGGAACAGTTGCAAGAACAACAAACGGTGGAAGCACTTGGACAACATCAACCCTATCTGGAGTTGGCTTTAGATATATAGTTAATGTTCCTAATTTCAATTTGTATTTGGCTGTTGGTAATAGTGGAGTAAGTTATTATACTACTAATGGAATTGATTGGGTATCGCTTCCAACTGGTACTACTCAAGCTTTATACGGAATTGATGCAACCTCAAACTTTGCTTGGGCTGTTGGTAATAACGGAACAATTTTGAAATTCAGTGGTCCTCCACTACCAGTAGAATTAACTTCATTTACAGCTTCATTGCTTAATTCAGCAGTTAAATTAGAATGGACTACTGCCTCTGAGCTAAATAATCACGGTTTTGAGATTCAAAGAAAGACAAAATATTCAGATACCTACGTCTCTGTCGGATTTGTTAAAGGCGCAGGAACTACAACTGCTCCTCAAACTTACTCATTTATAGATAGAGATTTACTTGATGGAAGCTATATCTATAGATTAAAGCAAATAGATTTTAATGGTTTATTCCATTTCTCAGATGAAATTGAGATTGATGTAAGAGGTTTGAATGATTTTGTATTAGAACAAAATTATCACAATCAATTTAATCAAAAAACAAAAATAGGTTATGTATTGAAGGAAAGATCAAATGTTAAGTTATCAGTTTACAATTTAGTTGGAGAGGAAGTAGCTGTTTTAATTAATGAGCCTAAGGAACAAGGATATCACAGGGTTGATTTTGATGCAAAAGATTTGCCATCAGGTGTATATGTTTATAAACTCTCAACAGATAACTTTACATCTGTTAAGAAAATGGTATTAATGAAATAATTAAATTTAAGCTTGAAATATTTAGACAGTCTCAAAGTAAAAGATTATATTAGATTAATTAAAATTTTAATGAAGTTTTTGTTGAAAAATTATTTTTGAGAAATCCATAATTAAAACTTTGAGACTGTCTCATTTATGTGGAGGTTTTATGAAATTTTTTGAAGAGTTTAAAAAATTTGCTTTAAGGGGAAATGTTGTCGACCTTGCAGTTGGTATTATAATTGGAACTGCATTTGGAAAAATCGTTTCTTCATTGGTTTCAGATGTAATTATGCCACCGATTGGTTTAATCCTTGGCGGGGTAGATTTTAGTAATTTCGCAATTGTGTTAAAATCAGCTGAGGGTGAGAATCCTCCAGTGCTTTTAAGTTATGGAAAATTCTTAAACAACGTTGTTGATTTTTTAATTATTGCTTTTTCAGTTTTTTTATTGATAAAAGGAATTAATTCTTTAAAGTCGAAAGAACAAGAAAAACCAAAGATATCTGAACCATCAATCGAAGTTAAACTTTTAACTGAAATTCGAGACCTCTTGAAAAAATAAGATCATAATTTCTTCAATATAAATTATACATTATAAATTCTAAATTCTAAATTAAAAAAACATTTAAGAAATCAGGAGAATGCCACTAATTACATTAAACTAAGTAGTAATTAGTGGCATTTATTATTTATTTCACTTCGAAGTTTTCTTTATGTAATTCGTCGATTCTTTTTAGAAGTTCTTCAATTTTATTGAGTTTTGATTTAACTGATTCGTCTTCTGGTTTAATACTCAAAGCTTTTTGAAATTCTTTTTTTGCCTCATCGTATTTTTTTGATTTTAGAAGACTATCTGCATTTTTTATTGCACTGGCATATTCTTCATCTAATTCAGTTGGAAGTTTTTTCATTTTATACTTATCCCCACTCTCTTCAACAATATACTTTTTGAATTCTTTTGAATAACCAATATTTACTGGATTACCATATTCATTTTTCTTAATTCCATCCAAATATTTAACAATTAAATCCTCACCGAGTTTTCTCCATCTTTCAATAGTTATTTTAGCCATTTCGTTGGAGTAGTTTGTGAGATAATCAATTGCTTTTGCCTGAGATTCCTTTAGCAGAACTTGAGCAGCATCTTCAATTGATTTTTGACGAGCGTGAAACTTACCTTCTAATTCTGATTGGACCTTTTGAATATCATCTTTTACAATTGAGAACTTTGGATATGCGTAATTGGAGACGAAATTAAAAATCCAAAATGCAGCATCACTGTGATATTTGTTCAATGAACCAAGTCCTTGTTGAAAATTATAGGGTATCTTTGTTATTGAAGAATACATTGGGACCCAAACAGTAAAGTAAGTATCATCAACACCGAACCACAAAACTCCCCCGACTTCTCTTGGTAAATAAGATCTTGCTTGAGAGACAAATGAAAAGCCCGTTTGAGGAGTTGAGATCGGCCTTTCATTAAAGTATTGATTACCCTCGTATTCCCAGACAAGAGGACGCCATCGAACTGGTGTATTATACCAACCTGAGGCAATTCCTTTTGTTATATCTAACTCTGTTCCTTCATAGTGGTCTCGCATTAATTTTTTAACATCAGCTAGTGAAAGTTTTTGGTCTGGTTTAATATACAAAGGCATTCTTTCTAAGGATTCGCCTCTTATATAGGAAATATATTTTTCCATATCCTTATTTACCCTTCTAAACAAAGACCAAACTCTTGCCTCGCAGAATCTAATTGCACCGAAATCAAGAGGAGCATAAACGTCAGAAAAACTAAAATCCTCATCCCTTCCGTTAAAATAGCCCATCTCTCTTGCAAAGCTTACAACGTCTTTTGAATACAAATAATTATCTGGATCGTTAAAATTTATTTTTGTAATCCTTGCGTGATTAGCGTGAGCGGAGACGTATCCATCTGGGATTCTTACAGCAACCCAAACAGCACCCTTTCTGCCTTCACCTTTACCAATCATCTCAAGAATCCAAGCTTCATTGGCATCAGCTATTGAGAATGACTCGCCTGAGCTATAATATCCATATTCTTCAACTAAATCTGTCATAATTTTAATTGCTTCACGTGCGGTTTTTGATCTTTGTAAAGCTATATACATTAAACTACCATAATCGAGAATCCCTTTTTTGTTAATTAATTCTTCTCGTCCACCAAAAGTTGTTTCACCTATTACTACTTGATATTCATTCATATTACCAACAACGTTGTAAGTTTCGCGAGCTTGTTTTATTCTGCCTAAATATTTACCTGTGTCCCAATCATAAATATCTAACCAAGTTCCTTCAGGGTATTTAGCAGCAGGGAAATAATATAATTCTCCATACAAAGTAAATGAATCAGCTGTGTAACATATATGAACAGAACCATCAGTTGAAGCTCCTTTTGTAACAATAAAATTTGTGCAGGGTAGAGCCGATTCGTTTGTTAGAAAAATTATTAATACAATGAAAATGAATTTTTTAAACATATTTTTCCCTTTCATTTGTTTCATAATTTATATTGAAAATATAGTAATAACATTTATCTTTTCTGAAAAATGATAGATAGAATATTGTTTATTTAATAACATTCGAACAGATAACAAATCCCGAGAATTATTCTTATAAAATTTGAATGATTTTAACAAAATCTAATACTTAAGATTGTATCATCGATTATTTTATAAAACTTAAAAATTTTAGATTAAGTTTATTCAAGTATTGATGAAAATTTTACATAAAAGTCAAAATACGGGCATAAAATTAATAGTAAAACTTAATTCCTATGTTAATTGTTTCATCTATAGATTGAGACTTAAATGGAGTTTGTTCGTCTAAAATCTTGTTAGTAAGTCAAAAATTCAGTAGTAAATGATATATTTGCGTGCAAATTAATTAAAAACTATGATTCACGAAGAATTAAACGAAAGAGAGAAATTAATACTTAAATCTATAATCCAACAGTTTATTCTGACCGCAACGCCGGTTGGTTCTCGTTTTATTTCCAAAAAATACGAGATTGGATTTTCACCGGCTACAATTAGAAATGTAATGGCTGATTTGGAGGAGTCAGGTTACATTGATCATCCACATACATCTGCTGGAAGAATTCCAACCGATAAAGGATATCGATATTACGTTGATGCTTTAATGCCTCAACCGAAATTGAATGAATTAGAAAAAAAATCAATCGAAGATAAACTTAAAAATATATCCAATGATCCTGATGAGTTAATAAAAGTTGCTTCTAACATTTTAAGTCAAGTAACTCGGCAGATTGCTTGTGTATCCTATCCTGCGTTAGATGACGCTGTCCTAAATAAAATCCAGTTAATTGAAATTACAAGTAAAAGATTATTGGTCGTAATAAGTGTTACCTCTGGACTGATCAAAACAGTTACATTAGAGATGGATTCAGAAATTAATAGCTCTGTTTTGGAATCAGTAGAAAGTAAGTTGAATGAAAAGTTATGTGGCTTAACATTTAAACAAATTAAATCCACCTTTTCAGAACGCTTTAAAGATGTTGAAAATGATGAAAAACCAATAATTCGTCTCTTTTTAGAATATGCAAATAAAGTTTTTTCTGATACTATTAAAGATGATCGAATAATTATGACTGGTGCTAAAAACATTCTTCACCAGCCTGAGTTTGAAGACCCTGAGAAGTTTGAAAGTATCATTGAGTTGATAGAAAATAAAGATGTAGTCATTCATATTCTTGAGCAGCATAAGGAAGAAACAAAAGATTCGGTTATTGTCAAAATCGGGAAAGAAAATTTACACGAAAAATTTTATGAGTATAGTCTCGTTACCAAAGAATATAACATTGGTGAAGTAAAAGGAATTTTAGGAATTATAGGTCCTAAGAGAATGGAATATTCAAAAATTATATCAATAGTTGGTTTCATATCAGAAACATTATCTAATTTTTTAGGAGCTCAAAATAGATAGGAGGTTATATGAGTGAAGAAAAAAAAGAAGAGTTAAAAGAAGAAACTGTTCAAGATGAAAAATCAGAAACAATAACTAATGAGGCATCAGAACAAAATGAGTTGATTCAATTAAAACAACAAATCGAAGAACTTGAAAAAGAAAGAGATTCTTGGAAGGATAAGTTTTTAAGAAAAGCTGCTGAATTCGAGAATTACAAAAAGCGCGTCGAAAATGAACAACTTGCTTTGATAAATTATGCTGCAGAGAGTTTTATAAGAAATTTATTACCTGTAATAGATGACTTTGAAAGGTCATTAAAACATTTTAATGATGCTCAGGATATCAACTCAATAAAAACTGGAATAGAACTGATTTATAATAAATTTATAAAAATACTTACAGACTTTGGAGTTAAAAAAATTGAATCTGTAGGACAACCTTTTGACGTTCATTTCCACGAAGCTATTATGCAAAAAGAAGATCACAACAATCCACCTCATACAGTTCTTGAAGAAATTGAAAAAGGTTATATGTTAAAAGATAAAGTAATAAGATTTGCAAAAGTAATTGTAAGTTCAGATCATCAAACACAAGAGCAAGAAAACGTATGACAAAAAGAGACTATTACGAAGTTTTAGGAGTATCTAAAAACGCAACAAAAGATGAGATTAAAAAAGCTTATCGAAAGCTTGCGATGCAATATCACCCTGATAGAAATCCGGGTGATAAAGATGCGGAAGAAAAATTCAAAGAAGCTGCTGAAGCTTATGAAGTGCTAAGTGATGATGAAAAAAGGGCAAAATATGATAGGTTTGGACACGATGGATTAAGAGCAAGTGGTTTCTCATCAAGTGGATTTACGGATATTAACGACATTTTTAGACATTTCTCAGATATATTTGGAAGTGGTTCAATTTTCGATGAATTTTTCGGAACCTCCTCAACGCGATCAAGAGGTGGTAGAAGAAGATCTGTAGGTACTCCAGGTTCTGATTTAAGAGTTGTATTAAATCTAACTTTAGAAGAAATCGCAACAGGCACTGAAAAGAAAATAAAACTAAAGCGATATGTTAAATGTGATGATTGCTATGGAACGGGAGCTGAAAAAGGTACATCCAAAAAAGTTTGTGCTGTCTGCAAAGGTTCTGGAGAAATTAGACAAGTTAGCCGCTCTATCTTTGGACAATTTGTTAATATTACCACTTGTTCAAGTTGTAATGGTGAAGGTGAAGTTGTTGATATAGCTTGTAGAAAATGTCAGGGAGAAGGAAGGATACAAGATGAATCAACAGTAAAAATTGAAGTCCCAGCAGGGGTTCACGACGGTAGTTATATGACTTTGCGAGGACAGGGTAATGCTGGAAAAAGAGGAGGCGATAATGGTGATTTGGTCGTCGTGTTCAAAGAGATTGAACATCAATATTTTATAAGAGAAGATGATAATGTTATTTACGATTTGCATCTTTCAATTCCAGAGGCAATTCTTGGAACAGAGGTTGAAGTCCCAACTTTAACTGGTAAAGCAATGGTTACTATTGAACCAGGAACTCAGTCGGGGAAATTACTGAAAATGACAAATAAAGGAATTAAACATTTAAATCAACCTGGTTTTGGTGATCAAATAATCAGAATAACAGTTGAAATTCCTAAGAAAATTACATCTAAAGAAAAAGAGCTTATTAAAGAACTTGCAGAGCAACCTAATTTCAAATCAAAGTTAGTTGAGGACAAAAGCTTCTTCAAAAAATTTTTATGATAATTACTTAAAATGGCATTTAATATCTCCTACAAATTTGGACTCACTCCAACAGAGTTTAGATTGTTGCTTTTCGTAACTGCATCTTTCCTTTTTGGATTAGCTCTTAATCTTATTTTTAATGTTTCAAACAAAACTGATTTGACAAAAAAGTTTAGTTATGAATTCCAAGACAGTTTATTTTTTTATAATGACGATGAAAATAATTTAGAAAATCTTCAAACAAATGTTGCTTCTAAACAAGAAGTTTTAGATTTTAACAATACAAAATTCAAATCATTTTCAAAAAAAATATTACCTAAAGAAAAAAGTATAAATTTAAATACTGCTACAAAAGAACAATTGATGAGTTTGCCTGGTATTGGTGAAAAAACAGCTGAGGCAATTATTAATATGCGAGAAAAAATTGGTAAATTTCGGAAACTTGAAGAATTAAAAAGAGTAAAAGGTATAGGTGATAAAAAGTTTGAAACAATAATTAAATACATTTTCATTTAATTAGAATTCTAAATTTCGGAGGTACAATGTCAAATATTAACCACTCAAATGAAGATCCTTGGTATGTGCACGCTGCACTTTATACAGTAATTATTATCCTTGTCGGAATTTTGATAAAAGTTGCTATTATCGATCCACAAGAAATAATTGAAAGAGAAAAGTATATTAAAAAAGAATCCAGATTAAGAATGACAAATCTTAAACACGCAGAAATTCTTTATCAGAAAAAATATGGTCGTTTTACTGATAATCTCGATACTCTTATTAACTTCATAAAGTATGACAAATTTGTTGATAGTATTAGAAAAGGAATTGATCCAGTAACTAAGAAACCTTCTGATCCTTTCGTAAAATTATCTCACGGAGAATTCACACCAGAAAGTTTATTCACAACTCCTAGAACAGGACAAAGATTCATAGTTAAAATCGATACCACTGTCACAAAAGATACTGTTGTAACTCCAAGTGGTCGAATCCTTCGTGTCGATGTAAAAACTTTAATTGGAACAAGATATTATATCGAAGATCCTGACGGAAATGGAACAATTGGAAGTCTTGATAACGACGCTTTGAAAAACACTGCATCCTGGGAGTAATTATTCTAAGATGTCTTCTTCAGGACATAGATATGCTGGCTTCAATTTAACTAAAACAAAACTACAAGTTTCTGAAGTTGCAGTTGTTAATAATGAAATAAATTTAGTAAATGTAGATGAAGTTTATTTAAACGAAGAAATAAATTTTGAACGTGATAAAGTTTCAAAGATAGGTGCTCTTTTACAGAGCGCCTATCAGGAATTACAATTAAATTCTTCAATAAATCCAAATTATATATCCTTCTGTTTACCATTAGAATTATTCTCAATTATTCAACTACCATTAGATAATAGAATAAGCTATCAAGAAGCTGTTGAGGATTTGAAAATTCAATATAAAATTTTATTTCCCTTCAGAGATGAAAAACTAAATGTTCACTATTACAAAGTAGAACCAAATCAATTTAATAAATACACTGAGGCGATAGCCTTTGGTATTGAAGAACAATACTTGAGTTTAATAGAAAATTTTGCCCAAAACAATCAATTGAAATTATTATACATTGACAATCCACTTACTGCATCAATCGTTTCAGTAAACAGTAGCAATTCGGTTTTATGCAAAGGATATTATTTAATAATTTATTTAGAAAAAAATATAGCTGCGTATTGTTTAAATAATGGTAATAAAGCAATTAAAATAAAGTCGTTCTATTATAACAGAATTGGTGATTTGCCAGAGATATTGAATAAAGAATTCAACTCTGAAATTTTCTCTAAAATAAATTCTGATTCTATTGATTCAAGTTTTATAACTGGTGATGATATTTCTTCAAATTTAGTTTCATTATTAAGAAAATCTTTGAATATTGATTTTATAATGTTTAATCCTTTTGATAAACTAAAAGTTTCACAAGAATTATTTGAGAACAAATCTTATCTGAAAAAATACAATTCGTTTGCAGCTTCATTAGGCATTGCGCTAAGAGTTAATTAAAACTATGAGAATGAGAATAATCTCGGGTTATTTGAAGGGAAGAATGATAAATGTCCCCCAATCAAAATTTATTAGACCTACCACTGATAGAGTAAGAGAAACACTTTTTAATATTTTGAATAATAAAATTTCATTTGATGGAATTGAAGTGTTAGACTTATACTCTGGCAGTGGAGCTCTTGGTATTGAATGCTTAAGTAGAGGTGCTAAAAGAGTAACATTTGTAGAGAAGAATACGAAAATTTATTTTAACCTTAAAGAAAATATTAAATCATTATCTTTAGAAAATCATTGTAAGATTATTAGAAGTGAAGCATATTTTTTTACTAAGTCAGAAAAAGCTGGAAAGTATGATTTGATTTTAGCCGATCCACCATTTTTTGAATATGATATTTATTCGGTAGTTGAGAATGTAAAAAAAAATAATTTGTTGAAAGATGAAGCCTTGATGATAATAGAAAGATCGATTCAAACAAAGAACAAAGATATAAATGAACTCGGAATAGAACCTTTCAAAATAATTGGTGATGCCTGTTTATACGAAATTACTAATCAAAACAAAACATAAAATCTTATGAAAAAAGTTATATATCCAGGGACATTTGATCCTGTAACAAACGGTCATATTGATATCGTAAGAAGAGCAGTGGATTTATTCGATCAAGTTGTTGTCACAGTGGCAATAAATCCTTCAAAGACTCCTCTTTTCACAACAGAAGAAAGAGTTGAAATGCTAAGAGAAAGCCTAAAAGAGTTTGATAAAGTTGTTGTTGATTCATTTGATGGTTTGACAGTCGAACACGCAAAACAAGTAGGTGCAATTGGAATTATAAGAGGTTTAAGACAAATAAGTGATTTCGAATTTGAATTTCAAATGGCATTAATGAACAGAAAATTAGCAGGTGATATAACAACCATATTTCTGATGCCTCACGAAAGATATACTTATTTGAATTCTACTGTCATTAGAAACCTTGCATCTCTTAAAGCAGATGTAAGTAACTTCGTCCCACCGGTTGTTCAAGAAGCATTAAAAAAGAAATTTTCTTACTAAAGTAAAGTGCTTTTTGTGATTTTTAATGTTTTGAGTTAATATTTATAAAAAATTTTTATTAAAACAATAAATTCAAAACTTTGATAATGATTATTAATAGTTGAAATTAAAAACTTGAACTATAATATTTATTTTTGAAAGAAAAACGGAGAATATTTTGTCAGAGACATATAAGAAAGCAGGAGTTGACATAAGTGCAGGAGATAAAGCAGTTCAAAAAATAAAAAAATTAGCCAAATCTACTTTCAATAAAAATGTTTTATCAGATATAGGATTGTTCGGCGGTTTTTATGAACTGAACCTTTCTAATTATAAAAATCCAGTATTGGTTTCAAGCGTAGATGGAGTAGGAACAAAGTTAAAAATTGCAATTGAAAAAAATATTCATAATACAATTGGTCAGGATTTGGTTAATCATTGTGTTAATGATATAGCAGTTTGTGGAGCAGAGCCATTATTTTTTCTTGATTACTTTGCAACAGGAAAATTAAATCCAGATGTCGCTGAAAAAATTGTAGAGGGTTTTGCAATCGCTTGTAGAGAAAACAACTGCGCTTTAATCGGTGGTGAGACCGCCGAGATGCCTGGTTTATACAGTGAATCAGATTATGATATTGCTGGAACAATAGTAGGAATAGTTGAAAAAACAAAAATAATAGATGGCTCTAAAATCAAGCCTAAAGATATTATTATTGGTGTTGCATCTAACGGTTTACATACAAATGGTTATTCACTCGTTAGAAAGGTTTTATTAAAAAAATACAACCTCGATGATTTTATCCCTGAGCTCAATAACCATTTATGGAAAGAACTTTTAAGAGTCCATAAATCATATCTAAGTTTAATTAAAACATTAAAAGAAGAAATAGAAATTAAAGGATTAGCTCATATTACTGGTGGGGGAATAGTTTCAAATACTATGAGAATAATACCAGATGGATTGAAGATAAATATTTTTTGGGGTAACTGGACACCACCACAAATTTTTCAATTGATTAAAAAAGTTGGTGATTTAAGAATATCAGAAATGAGAAAAGTATTTAATATGGGTATAGGTTTATGTATCATTATTTCACCAAAAGATGAAAGAAAATTATTCGACCTTTGTCATTTAATGAATGAACACGCATTACTCATAGGAGAAGTTGTTTGATATGTTTATTGATACTCACGCACATCTTTTTTATGATAATTTTCAAAACGATTTAGACGATGTTATCAAGAGAGCTAAAGAAAATTCAATTGATTATATCTTAGTTCCTTCAACTGATATTGAGACGGCCAAAAAATCAATTACTCTGAGTGAAAAATATGATTTCATATATGTTGCAGTTGGAGTTCATCCTCACGAGACTAAAAACTGGGATAAAAGTATTTTGAATGAATTAAAACAATTAAGTAAGCATAATAAAGTTGTCGCCATCGGAGAAATAGGACTTGATTATTACTATGACTTTTCACCTAAAGAAAAACAAATTGAAGCATTTAAGGATCAAATAAATTTAGCCTTAGAACTAGAACTACCAATCATTATTCATAATAGAGATTCCGATAGTGATATGTTTGAGATAATAAGTTCATACTGCTCTACAGGATTGAAAGCACAATTTCATTGTTTCAATGCCTCTTTAGATGATGCTATTGATTATATCAAAATGAATCATTTTATTTCATTTACTGGAAATGTTACTTATAAAAAGTCTGATGAGCTAAGAGAGATATTAAAAGCAGTAGATGTAAATCATTTATTGCTTGAAACTGATGCCCCTTTTATGAGTCCAATGCCTTATAGAGGCAAAAGAAATGAACCCTCATATTTGATAAATACTGTAAATATTATATCAGAACTTAAAAATCTTTCAGTTGAAAGTGTTGGAAAAATTACATCTCTAAATGCATTTAGAATTTTTGGAATTGGTAAAAAACCAGAAACAAGTTTTACTTATCAGTTGGGAAATTCATTGTATATCAATGTTACCAACAGATGTAATGCAGATTGTATTTTTTGTAGAAGAAAAACTGATCCATTTATTAGTGGTTATAATTTAGGAATGAAAAAATCTGAAGAACCTCCTGCGGATGTTTATATTCGAGAAATCGGAGATCCTTCAAAATACGATGAAATTGTTTTTTGTGGCTACGGAGAACCTACTTTGAGATGGGAAGTTGTTAAAGAAGTTGCTGAATATGTTAAAAAAAATGGCGGTAAAACAAGATTAAATACTAATGGTCACGGAAATTTTATAAACAAGAGAAATATCATTCCTGAAATGAAAGGTAAAATAGATACAGTATCAATCAGTCTTAATTCTACTGATGCTGATCAATATTCAAAACTTATGAGAGTTGATAAAGATTATTTTAATGGAATGATTAATTTTGCCAAAGAGTCTGTTAATTATGTTGATAAAGTGATAATGACCGTTGTTGATATTGACGATGTTGAAATACCAAAAGCGAAACAATTAGTAGAAAATGAGATAAAAGCTGAATTTAGAATCAGAAATTATTTTTAGGTGAGGGCAATATGGATACTCAGAAACAACAAAAACCAGAAATAATTGAAGATTCCGAAACTGTTGAACGTTTAGCAAGTAGAGTAATTCTTTATAATGATGACTGGCACTCATTTGATGAAGTTATCGCTCAATTAATAAAAGCGATTAAATGTTCATACGAAAAAGCTCGTTCACTTACCTTTGAAGTCCACGTTAAAGGAAAAGCAGTTGTGTTTGAAGGTGATTTACCAGAATGCTTAAGAGTTTCATCAATATTGGAAGAAATTGCCTTGCATACTCAGATTGTTACTTAATTTGATTTATTATCGCATTCATTACAACTGCAATCATTATAAATTTCTTCATAACCATAATCAATTGTAAGTTCCTCGTCCTTTTGAATATCTCTTAAGGCAACGAGAATTAGATCACCATTTTCATCTTCATCTACATAACAATTACAATCACAACTGTGATTTAGATATTTTATCTTTTCTGAATTTTTGGCATCAATATAAACATTGTCATCTTTATAAAATATGTAAACATTATTTTCCTCATTCTCACGCCTAATGCATTCTTCTTCATCGATGATTTCACCAATAATTTTCATAATGATAGTACCTTTATTTATCGGGACAGAAGTAAAAATTCCTTTACCGTGCAAAGTTGATTCTTTTACTACAATTAATTCTTCATTGAATTGCATTTTAGTCTTCACCTCTGCATTCTTTTTTTCTTCAAAAATTCCTGTAAGACTAAGTGTATTTTAGAGCCAGTTATTATAGGATATGGAAAAGAGAAAGTATCATCGGAGATATACATATCATAGTCGTAAGAATAAAGTTCTTTATTTGTTAAACCATAGTAGCGTATTTTTTTAAGACCATATTTAGCAGTAAGTAAATTAATTGTGTAAAGAATTTTTGATCTATAAACATCTGCTTCAATACCTTCAAATCGAAGTGGTGGTCTATGTGATTCTAAAATCCAAACGTCTAACCTGTCATTAGAAACTGAATCGAAAGTGGTTGGATCATACCAAAACTTTTCTCCACTCTCGCTTACAAGCTGACGCCATATATGCTTATCTTCACCTTGTGGAAATAAGGTAATATTCAATGCAAATAGAAAAATTAAAAGATATTTCATAACTCATCTTTTTATAAAATTATTATTGTTAAAATAAAGCAAAAAAAATTAAGTAATCAATAAAAGATTATTAAACTCTTCGATGTTTTTAGATGGAAAAAATTATTAATTGTTCTGAAATCTATCTTGAATCAATCTAATTATCAGATTATTAATTTGATAAAATGTATTTCTTTTTTGAAATTGACTGAAACTAAGTTTTGTGTATCGAAATTAACTTTGTAAACACATTCTTTTTTTTATTAATGAAAGAATTTGTAATAAACATTATTCTAGATTAAATAACCAATAATTAATTCCTATTAAAACTCGGTTATAAAGTTTATAAAAATTAACAGATATTTTGAGAGTTTAATTTCTTATTGTTTTCACTATAACCTTCAGTAATTTTGAAATGTTAATTTATAAAGTTATTAAATGATTAAACCACTCAAAATTACACTTCAAATTAAAGGAGTAAAAAATGGATTTCTTAAAAAACCTCGGAATTAAAGAAAAAAACTTCGGTTCATCAACTGGATTAAAATGGAATGAAACTACTTCAGAAGGAGAATTGAAAATTTATTCTCCAGTTGATGGTGAATATATTGCATCAGTTTATCAAGCATCAAATGAAGATTATGAGAATGTTATTAAAACAGCTGAGGAGGCATTCAAATATTGGAGAAAAGTTCCTGCTCCAAAAAGAGGTGAGATAGTTAGACAAATTGGAGATAAGCTTAGAAAGTATAAACAAGACTTGGGCAGATTAGTATCTTACGAGATGGGCAAATCATTACAAGAAGGTCTTGGTGAAGTTCAAGAGATGATTGATATCTGTGATTTTGCAGTAGGGCAATCGAGAATGCTGTATGGTTTTACAATGCACTCTGAAAGACCAAATCATAGAATGTATGAACAATATCATCCTCTTGGTATTGTATGCACTATTTCAGCTTTCAACTTTCCAGTTGCAGTTTGGTCTTGGAATGCAATGATAGCAGCAGTATGCGGTGATGTGAATTTATGGAAACCTGCTTCAAAAGTTCCTTTGAGTGCTATCGCAACTCATAATATTGTTCAGGAAGTAATTCGTGAAAATAATTTACCTGAAGGAATATTTAATCTGATCATTGGAAAAGGTTCCACAATCGGTGAGAAAATTCTAAATGATAAAAGAATACCATTAGTTTCAGTGACTGGCTCAACATCAGTTGGAAGGCACGCTGCCGAAGTTATTGCAAAAAGATTTGGAAAAGCAATTTTAGAGTTGGGTGGTAATAATGCAATTATTATCACTCCCAATGCAGATTTAAAACTCGCTATACCAGCTGTAGTTTTTGGTGCAGTTGGAACAGCAGGTCAAAGATGTACAACTACAAGAAGATTAATTATTCACGAGTCAATTTATGAGCAAGTTAAAGAAGCATTAGTAAAAGCATACAAGAGTTTGAAAATTGGCAATCCACTTGATCCAAATAATCACGTTGGCCCGCTGGTTGATAAAAGCGCTGTTGATGATTTTAAGAATGCTTTGGTAAAAGTTGTAGAAGAAGGTGGTAAAATAATTTTCGGTGGAGAAGTATTAGAAGGTGAGCAATATAAATCTGGGCTTTATGTTGTACCAGCACTTGTTGAAGCTGAAAATCATTATTCAATCGTTCAAGAAGAAACTTTCGCACCAATTTTATATTTGATTAAATACTCTGGTGATGTGACTAAAGCAATTGAATTACAAAATGGAGTTGTCCAAGGGTTATCGTCATCAATATTCACAAATGATTTACGAGAGGCAGAAATTTTCTTATCAGCTGAAGGGTCAGATTGTGGTATCGCAAATGTAAACATTGGGACATCTGGGGCAGAAATTGGAGGGGCGTTTGGTGGTGAGAAGGAGACTGGCGGAGGGCGAGAATCAGGGTCTGATGTTTGGAAATTTTATATGAGACGTCAAACTAATACTATTAATTATGGAACTCAACTCCCATTAGCTCAGGGAATTAAATTCGAAATTTGATTTAAATGTTGAATGTTAGATGTTCAATGAATTCTCAATTGTTAATTTCTAATTGTCGATTTTCTAAATTATGTTAGATAAAATTAATAACTATCTCCTTCAATACGAGAATATATCTTTTGCATTGATATTCGGGTCTTTTGTGTCAAATAATAATCATAACTTAAGTGATTTAGATATTGGAATTTATACTAAAAGTGAATTTGATTTGTTGAGTATTGGTAAAATAATTTATGATTTAGAGAAGATTACTAAGTTGAAAATAGATTTGGTTGAATTAAATAATCTTCCTAAAAAATTTCCATATTTTGCTTTTAACATAGTTAATCAACACAAAGTAATTTTTATCAAGGATGAAGAAGAATTCATAAAATTCAAAAGGGAAGCATTGTTATATTATTTCGATATTCAACCTTTAAGAGAAAAGATGAATAATGCTCTATTAAGTCGTATTGAAAATTTAAAGTTTGGTAAACTTTATAATGATTGATAGACTTTATAAACTTGAAGAAAATATCAAAGAATTAGAAAAATTCCGTATTAATTATAAAGTGGATGATTTGATAAATAATATACAAATTGAATGGATTCTTCGATATGGTTTATTTGAATCAATACAAATTATAATTGATATTTGTTGTCACTTAGTAGTAAAATTTAATATTGGAAATGCTAAAAGTTATAGTGAGTGTATTGAATTAATGTGTAAGGAGAATTATATAGGCAAAGAAATATGTGAAAGATTGTTAAAAATGGTTGGTTTAAGAAATATAATAGTTCACGAATATATATCTGTTGATCCTAAAAAATTATATTCAATGCTTGATTTCTTAGATGATTTCAGAAATTTTGTCAAGCAAATAAAAAACCTGATTTGAGATAGAATGTTAATTCTTAAATGAAATTTTTAATTGCTAATTATTCATTCTACATTATAAATTAAACAAAAACCCAGTGGTTCTCAACTTAACCACATTCCTTAAGAACGTTGAGAACCACTGTTTTTATATGAACTTACAGCCTCATCTACTCAAGACTATCTTCTTATGCTTAGATCAGCATAAAAAGTGTTGGAGAAGCTGACTAAACTGAATTCACTAGTGAACGTTATCAGTGAGCTGTAAATTCGACATTGATTATATAATTTAAGCAGCTCTGTTGTGCTCGAGCTAAAACTTAAATTAAAAACAATGTTGTTGTTGATGTCGAGATCAACGTAATCTGAAACGAACTTCGTGAATTCATCTTTTGGATTATTAGATGAAATTGGGTCATATAACCAAATTACGCCAACAATTCTTGCCTTATTCTCAAGATCTGGATTTATACCTGAATTACCTCTCAACGGCTCTATATTCAAATCAAGTTGGGTTTCACTAATAACTATCTGCTTTACTTTAATACTAAAGCTGCGCTCTGGAGTAATTCTAACCAAAGAATATGAATCGACGCTCCTTAGATTTGGGTAAAGCACTGATACCAAATGATTATAAGTTGATGATCCTATATAACTTTTATCATCCCAAATTTCTTTCAAATCTGAGATGGAATTGACAGCAGAGGCTAATTTTATAGCCAACCTGAATGTGTTTATACGATTTTGATGTTCAGGGTCTCGAGAGCGATTATATTTACGTGGTTGTTGAGTAATATAATTTGTTTTACCTCTCTGTCTGAATACTACATCACCTAATTTACCTTTGAGTTCGCCAAAATATTTATTTTTTAATTGTGCCATTGTTTTTTCCTCCTATTTTAGTTATTAAATGTTAGTTAATTAAAGTAAATGTTTAATTGTGAATCAGGACTGGAGGACCTCGTTTTATTAGTGATTTATGAATAATTAGGGATTTTAAGATTCGAATAATTACCGTTTCCTTCTCGTTCTTGAACGAGAGTAGAACGGCTTTGTAACGACTTTGTAACGAGCTTTTATCGAGAATAAATAGAAAATCTATAGCCTTAAATTTTAATTGTCTTACTATTTCGTTTGAAATCATATTCATTCGTTTTTACCAATTGCCTTCTACTATTTAAAGAGAAAATTTTGAACGATTTTGCCACGACTAGAAAAAAATTTTTTTCTTTTTATAAAAAAATGAAATATTGTGACTTAATGGCTCACGAATTGACATATCGACATATTATTTGTATGTAAATGAATAATGAAATTACGAATCCGAAGATGATATGAATTTATTTTGTAGATTATATGAAGTCCTTTTGGAGATGAGATTTATCTACATCATTCTGAAATCAAATAAATTTTGAAGATTTATAAAAATGATATTTGAGACTAATTGAATTTCAATTTGAAAATAACCTTTCTGGTAAAACGCTAAAGCTAAATAATATTTATACTTAGTATTAAAATTTAATTTGTCAGATAAGTTGTTATTTCATACTTTGGTATAGTATAAATCACAGTAAAATTTTAATATTAATATTTATTGGAGGTCATAATGAAAAATTTGGGAAAAAATGAAAAACAACGGTCTGTTTACAATAAGGAGGATGTCTGTAAATTACACGATTATTTAACCACCTTCATCAATGAAAATTATGAAAAAACCCTTTTGAAATGTTCTATGGTTTTCGATTCAGAGAAAAATATCTCTAATGATTTACAACCAGAGGACATTATAAGTGAGGTCATATTCTTGATTTTACAGGGTCGAAGGGAAATAGATTTAACAAATTACAAAACATTTTGTAGAGGGTTTAATAAAATTCTTGAGTGGTATTTATTAGATTATTTTAATCCTAATAAAAACAAATATCTTGTATTGAGAGAATCTCTAAATATTACTGATGATGGAAATGATGAGGAAGAAAATTATGGAGTTGATTTTGTCAGCGATATTGATATTCAAAAAGATTATGAAGTTAAAGAAAATATTCAAATAGTAAAAAAAAAATTGAGTGATAATAGAGATATTGAAGTATTTGATCTTATTTTACAAGGCTATAATAGAAAGGATATTTCAAAAAAATTAAAAATTTCTGGCAATGAAGTAGATAATTCAAAAAAAAGAATTAAAAGAAAGATTTCATCTAATAATGCTAATTAGTTTTTATCTAATTTAATAACACACATAAAAAAGGTGTTTTATGAAAACAAATATTAATCTTGAATCTATATTTGGAAAAATAGATTCAATGAATGAAAATGAAATTATGGAATACTTAAAATCAGCTGGTTATACCGAGGAAAAAATAGAGAAACTAAAAAATGATCTATTAAAAAAAGTTAATACTTTCATTGAAAAAAAACTTAAAGAATTAGAATATGATGAACGAAATAAATATTTACTTGCTGCTCGTGATCAAAAAGGCAATCTTGAAATAACTGAAAAGGACCTCAAATTATTAAGTGAATTGATAAAAGGAAATTCTAAAGGCTCTGCTGAAAAAAAGAATGAAAAATCTTAATGTGAGATATAAAGATACTTTTAACAATAAGCACATTACAAATATTTTAATATTAAAAGGGGATAAATGGAAAAAAACAATTTAGCAGTTGCAAATGCAGTTAAAGTGATTAAAAGATTTAATTTTAAATCTCCAGATGAAATTGATTTCGATGAAATAGCTAATACTGATAGCGTAAAAATAATTTATGACTATTTGAAATCTGCACTCGGAAAAATTGTTATAAGTAGTGGTGTTGCTGTTATAACTATAAGTAAAGATATCAAGTTGGAAACAAGAAAAAGATTTACTATTGCACACGAGTTAGGGCATTTTTATAATGAAAGAGGATTTCAGGTTAATGATAAGCTTTCTTATACTTGTAAGTATGACGATATATTTGGAAATTATAGTAGAAACGGACGTGAGAAAAATGCTAATGATTTTGCTGCTGAATTATTAATGCATACAGATTGGTTCGTTAATTTCACAAAAGGAAAAAAATTCAATTATAAATTGTTAAAAGATCTATCTCAGTATTTTAATGTATCTTTAACTTCAGCAGCAATTAGATATTCTGAAATAGGGCAACATCCGACTGCAAGTATTTTTATTAAAGATAAAAAAATTAAATGGACTGTTATTAATAAATTCTTCAAATATAAGTTTATAAGAATTAATAGCAATGTAAGTAATTTGTCGTACGTAAATGATCACTTAAATGGCAAGGAATATCCAACTGAAGGTGAAGAAATATTAGCTGAAGCTTGGTTCAGTGAAGATTTCAATTTAAAGAACAGAAATGATAGATTATTTGAAATCGTAATTCCTTTTGAAAATTACGACTCTGCATTGGTTATTTTACTAAGCAAATAGATGTGATAATGTTAAATGCTCAATGACTTTTTAATTATTTATTGTTGATTATAAATTCTTCATTTTTCTTACTCCTCCTATGAATTTCATCACAACTTAGAAAATTAACATTAATTTTTTTTGAAGGTTTAGATTTAATTCAGTATATTTGATTCTGCAAATTTTGATTGTGAGTCCTAAATATTAATTTGAATAATTCAGCAATGTGACTGAAGTGGCGAAGCTGTGAGTAGGCAAAAAGTTAAATAAAATTTTATTAACTATTATATGAAAATAATATCTATAGTTGGTGCACGACCGAATTTTATGAAGATGGCCCCTATACACAAGGAGTTTATTAAAAACTATCCTGAAGTTAAACACTTGATTTGTCATACTGGCCAGCATTACGATGATAATATGTCGAAAATCTTCTTTGAGCAGTTTGGTCTTTCAGAACCAGATTTTTATTTAGGTGTTGGTAGTGGCTCACAGGCAGAACAAACAGCAAAGATAATGATTGAGTTTGAAAAAGTTGCGATTAATGAAAAACCTGATCTTGTTATTGTATATGGTGATGTTAATTCAACATTAGCTTGCAGTATTGTCGCTGCCAAATTGGGAATAAAAATAGCACACGTAGAAGCTGGTTTGCGAAGCTTTGATATGACTATGCCAGAGGAAATAAATAGAATTTTAACTGATAGAATTTCAGATTATCTTTTTGTTACAGAAAAGAGTGGAATAGAAAATCTTAAAAGAGAAGGAGTAGATGAAAGTAAAATATTTTTTGTCGGTAATGTAATGATTGATAGTTTAATAACATTTCTCAAAGAAGCTGATAACTCAGAAATATTGAAAGAATTAGATTTAATAGGCAAAGATTTTATTTTAGTTACAATGCATAGACCATCTAATGTAGATTCACAAGAGTTCTTAGAAGAATTTTTTAATTTACTTCAAAGTTTTTCTAAAACGACAAAAATTGTATTTCCAATTCATCCAAGGACAAGAAACAACATTGAGAAATTTGGTATTAATGTTAATTCAGATGTTATATTAACAGAGCCAATTGGATATATAGATTTCTTATCTCTACTAAAGAATGCAAAATTAGTTTTAACGGATAGTGGTGGAATTCAAGAAGAGACTACTTTTCTTGGAGTACAATGTATCACCATTCGTAATAACACAGAGCGACCTATAACAGTTGAAGAAGGTACAAACACCCTTGCAGGAACTAATCTTGAAATAGTCAAGGATATTATAAATCAAAGATTAAATGGTGAAATAAAAATTGGTAAAATACCTGAAAAGTGGGATGGAAAGGCTGGGGAGAGGGTTTGTGAGTTTTTGATGAGGATATTGATAACAAATAGAATTAATAAATTAGATAGTATAGTTATTAAATTATGATCAATGTCTTTTATTAACGAGGGGTTACTACTAAAATTCATTCATAATTTCTAAAAAAAAAATTGTTTTTACTTGATTTAATAAATATCAAAAAATTTAATATTTTCTAAATTCTAACTTGAAATAAGAATTTTTTTTGTTAATATTCGTTTTTAATGCATATCTATAAATCAAAGATAGTTTTAAAGAGATTACAAAATAGTCTATTAGTAAAAAATTCTATTTATACTTTTACAATACAATTTTTTAATTATATAGTGCCTCTTTTATTAATACCTTATTTAACACGAACACTTGGTCAAGATGGATTTGGGAAGGTTGCTTTTGCACAATCTTTTGTAATGT
>JANWVQ010000016.1 GCA_025056745.1 Ignavibacterium sp. | reverse complement strand
ATGATTTTTAGAAGTCAGGATTTTATAATTCAACACTTCATCAGTTTCAAGTGTTAGTAAAAATTGCTGAGACTGAATTGGAGTGAAAATTATAGCTGTTAAAGTATCTCCGATTTCATAAACATCTTTGTCAGTTACAATCTCAATCTGATTTGAAAATCTTGTCTGAAAATAATTTTGATAATCGCCGACATAAAAAGAGCCACCCGAAGATATTTCATTTTCTTTTTTATCAATTGCAATAACCTGATAAGAAAAATAGCCAGATACATTTCCCCGAGGTTTGAATAGAGCTAATCCAATTCCGTTTTGATTTGTTTTGCTAATTATCGTGTCTTTTAAGTGAGAAGGTCTGTAAAGTTTATCTTCAGGATAAATGATAATTACTTTAAAATCAGTTTGAACTCCTTTATTATCAAAATCGGTGATATTTACTTTTATCTTCACTTCTTCATTTGGCTTATAAAAATACTTTTCAGTTGAAGAAGAAATAGAAAATAGTCCACGGCTTACCAAAACTTCTTTCGAGCCCGAAATTGCTATTCGGGATTGGTCAGTTACTTCCGCAACAATGTTATATCTGAAATCATATTCTTTTTCAGAAAGTGGCTTGATGGAAAAATTAAATTTTCCGTTTTCGTCAAGTTCACCTTCGATTTGTTGAACCAGTTCATTTCCAAAACCCGGATAGGGTCTGATTTTTTCAAATGAGTCATAAAACCAGGCAAAACGATGTCCTCGCCACCACGGAAACCAATATTGCTGTTTGAAAATGTTCACCTTCACAGTGGCATTTTTAACTTTTGCTCCAAAGTAATATTCAGCAGAGACTGAGCCGTTGATTGTATCACCAATTGAATAATGATTAAATTCAGTATTGACCAAAACCTTAAACTCTGGTTTTTTATACTCCTCAACGGAAAAGTTTCCATAAACCCGATAGTTATCCTGAGAAATTTCAATGGTATAATTTCCCAAATCTGCTTCATCATCGAGAATGAAAGAGCCGTTTATCGTTCCGAAATCATTAGTAGTTAATTCTTCTGAGAAAACCGTTTTGTTCTGCGGCGAAGTTATTTTCACTTTGCAGGTCTGATTTTCAAAATTTTTCGTTTCATTCCCTTTTGTTAGTCTCAGAATAGCTTTGAAATTAACAACCTGCGACGGTCTGTAAACTGGTTGGTTTGTATAAACATATCCTACCAGATTCCAATTATTTTCTTGTCCGAAAAATGAATAAACATTAAACGGAATAATTTCATCTTTCACTTTCGCAAATAATTGAATGTCGTTATTTGAGGCATTTGTTTTTTCTAAAAATATTCCATCTTTATCAGGCCTGAGTCTCTTTTGAGCCGAGTCTTTTGCAAAAACAATTATCTCTGAATTTCTGATTATCTCTCCGGTTTGAATATCAACTACTGTTGCAAGAAGACTTGAGTTAAATTCTTTCGATATTATTGAATAATTTGTAACCAAAATTGGACAATAAGCTATTTGCGATTGATTTTTAACCTGAAGGATATATAAACCGGGATTTTCAATTTTACCTAAGTTCAGATAATTCTGATAAAAATTATTTCTGTCAATAAAATCTTTCCAGGACTTAATCCTTTCTGTATTTTCTAATAAAAACTGGTTGTTTTCACCCCAGATATCAAAATTATATCTTCTCTTGTTTGAACTAAGATTATTGAAAAGTTTTACTGGGTCAGAAACTTTCAGAAGAGCCAACTCCAAATCCAACCTACGATTTTCATAATGATAAATATTCACCTTTACTTCATCACCAGGTTTGAAAATGGAATAATTGGATAGATAAAAGTTATTTTCTTTCGAAGGCATATTCGATGAGGCTCCTATAAAAATCAAAGATGAAAATAACAAAATCAGAAAAGAATAAGTGGCAGAGTTAAATTTAATATTCACTTTTACTCCAATCTTTGTTAATTATACACTCAAAATAAATAAAAGTGCCTTATGAAAAACTTCTAAATGAACTTATATTGTAATAAATTCGACTAATATACTATAAAAGTCGAATATTTTAATAATTTATCTACTTAATGGTATTGTTAAATAAATCATTGTTGTATCTGAAAGCCAAACATATCTTTGGGGTGTAAAATATATCAGTAACAAACAGAGGTAGTTATTGAAACATAGTAAAAGAATTATTGTAATATTGGTCTTTATTTCTTTGGTCGGCTTTTCGCTAGAGGTCTCCCAAAACAGTAGTGAGTCCTACGAGGCAGTGGCTGAAGAAAAAGAGTCAAATATTACAATAGTTACTCCAACTGCTGATCAATCCTTGATTCAATATGAAGATCTTGGATTGATGAAAGCCTCCTGGTATGGACCAGGATTTCACGGTAGAAAAACAGCAAATGGCGAAAGATTTGACCAAATGGCATATACAGTTGCCCATAAGTCATTAAAATTTGGGACTTTATTAAAAATCACCAATCCTAAAAATGGTCGTTCAATCGTAGTTCGTGTAAACGATAGAGGCCCTTACATTGAAGGTAGGGAACTTGACCTTTCAAAAGCTGCTGCTCACGAATTAGGGCTCATCAGAAAAGGCACCGCCCGATTAAAAGTTGAAAAAATCAATATCGTCGGGCTGGATAATTATTCTTCCAACTGATTATTTAGTAAGAAGCTGTCTTAAAATATTTTCAAAATTTAGTTTTTCCATTTTTTAATCTTTACAATAAAATTATTGAAATTTTAAGGCAGCTTCTTTTTTAATCTAATCCATTTCCCTTAAGAAGGTTTTTTTAATAATTTTTCTTCAATGTATGGGGACTTTTTGATTTAATTATCATATAAAAAAATTAGTCAATCGATGCCACCCTCTTCCTATTTAATAATGCACATTTTCCGTGTTTCGGAGAATTTTCCTGCATTTAATTTATAAAAATAAATTCCACTACTTAAACCTTGTGAATTAAATTCTATTGAGTATTCTCCTTCGCTCTGATATTCGTTAACTAAAACAGCGACGATTTCTCCTAAACTATTTAGGACAAAAAGTTGAACATTTGAGGGCTCTTGTATTGAATATATTATCTTTGTTAAAGGATTAAATGGATTTGGAAAATTTTGTTCTAGGGAGTAAGAATTAAAATCATTTACATTAACTTCAATTTCTTTACTGAAATTAAAATAACCATCAAAATCAATTTGCTTTAGTCTATAAACATAGACACCATTTTTAACTTCATCGATAAAATCATAAGATTTAGGTTCTGTAACAGTTCCGAATCCCTCAACAAAACCTACAGTTTCCCAATTACTATGAAATTCTGATTTTAACTTTCTTTGAATCTCGAATCCTTGATTATTAAGTTCTGTTGAAGTAGTCCAAAGCAACTTGACTTTATTTTGAATAACTTCAGCGGTAAATGAAGTTAATTCAACAGGAATTGGATTTTCAAATCTTAATTTAACAACACTGAAATTTGCTTGTGTACCAGTTGTTGGTATATAAGCAGCCTGCCACAAAGCGCTGAACAATGTTCCATATCCAGAAATTGCAGTGCCAATTGCATCTACTGATCTTGATAAACCTGAAAATCCTTGATGACGAATTTCTATCAATAAATGACCGCCGTTATATGTATAGCTTTGATTAAAAGTTATTTCTTTTCCGAATTCATTTGGATTGCCCCCAAAAGGATATTCATTTGCTATAATTACCAAAGGTCCACTTCTAACTAATTTCTGAACTCCAACAACATTATTGCTAAAAGTTAAACTTCTGTTTGCTGGAGGTACACTTTCACTTAAATAAATATCATAATTAGAAAATGTTACATCTGATGTTGGCCAAGGAGCTGTAGCACTTGTAGGTAATCTCCAACTTAAACCAACAATTTCTTTATTAATAAAAGGAGTTAATAAAGATTCGTTTATCAGCAGTTGATATGAACGACTGGAATTTGCAAGTGGACCTAAAAAAGTTGTTGTTCCAGGAACAGATGTATAATTTGGTGGGATAACTATAGTATCACTCATCCTAGCATTTTGAGCCTGAACGAAATTGAAATAAAACATTGTAAAAACAAAGAATAATGTAAATTTTTTCATAAGCCCCTCCAAGCGAATTAATTTTATCCCCAAATTATTTCATTTTATAATTAATGTCAAAGCATTTTTTATAATTTATCCATTCTCAGCTTTTTATGATTTTTCACTAATGAAAATATTTTGCGGAAATTCTTTCATTTTAGAATAATTCTCATCAAATATTTAAAAATTTTAGGAATTTGCTAAAAATATCAAGTCTCTTTTGGCATAATTTCTGCAAAAAATAATGTTTAGAAATTAATTATTAGTGAGAGTAAATTGGCTTTGAAGACTTTTAGAGGTGGTGTTCATCCACCTGAATATAAAGAATTAACAGAGAATTGTGCTTTTGAAATTATGCCAGCACCGGAAGAGATAATTCTTCCTATCTCCCAACATCTTGGAAAAGATGCAACTCCAGTAGTAAAAAAAGGCGATTCAGTAGTTCCGGGCCAATTGATTGCAAAAGCTGATGGTTTTATCTCTGCTCCGATTCATTCTTCTGTTGCTGGTAAAGTATTAAGTATTGGAAAAGAAATTACACCCACCGGATTTCCAAAAGATTCAATTGTAATCAAAACTGAAAATAATTCTGATGGAAGGGTTGAACTTTTACCACCACTTAACCCTGAAACGATTACTCCAGATGAAATAAGACAAAGAGTTGCTGAAGCTGGTATTGTTGGACAAGGAGGCGCAGCTTTTCCAACTTATGTAAAATTATCCCCACCAAAGGATAAACAAATTGATGTGGTAATTCTTAATGGTTGTGAATGCGAACCATATCTTACCCGCGATTATAGATTTATGATTGAAAGACCAGATGATTTAATTGAAGGATTTAAATTGATCTTAAAGGCACTTGGTGTAAGTCGTGGAGTTATTGGAATAGAAGATAATAAACCAGAAGCCATCAAGATTCTTTCAGAAAAGGTTAAAAATCATCGTGGTCTTGAGGTAATTTCTCTAAAAACTAAATATCCTCAAGGTGCTGAAAAGATGTTGATTAAGGCAGTTACAGGAAGAGAAGTACCGCCGGGAAAACTTCCTATGGATGTTGGTGCAGTAATTCAAAATATTGGAACTGCTTTAGCAATTTATGATGCTGTAGTAAAAGGTGAAGCTCTGATAAAAGCAGCTCTAACCGTCTCAGGGAAAGGAATAAAAAATCCTAAAAATTTAATTGTACCTGTAGGAACTCCAATTCAGAATGTTATTGATTATTGTGGTGGTGTTACTGATGATGCTGTGAAAATTATAGTTGGCGGTCCAATGATGGGAGTTGCACAGTTTGATTTACACGCACCAGTATTAAAAGCAACTTCTGGAATTTTAGTATTGACTAAAGAAGAAGTTTCAAAGAATTCTGAAACGCCGTGTTTGAGATGTGGGCAATGTGTGGATGCTTGTCCATTGAATCTTATGCCAACAAAATTAGCAAGATATTCACAACTGAAAAGATATGAAGAAGCTGAGGAAGCTGATATAACAGTTTGTATGGAATGTGGAACTTGTGCTTACACTTGTCCAGCTAACATTCCTCTAGTTCAATGGATAAGATTAGGGAAGCAAAAAGTTTTGCAGATGCAAAAAGAAAGAGTAATCAGCTAAAATAATTCTTTAGACCCAAACTTGTTGAAGTATGACAATTTTTTGAAATAAAAATTTCAAGTCAAGTTTTGATAGATAAAATGAAAATTGATTTTTACAAAAAAAAATAATTATGGAAACATTAACACAAACAGAAACAAAACAAAAAGTCTATTTTGATTTAACTACATCACCGCATTTGCATTCTGGCTGGTCAACTTCAAAAGTAATGTGGTTTGTTAATCTTGCCCTTGCTCCTTCAGTGGCTGCAGC
>JANWVQ010000015.1 GCA_025056745.1 Ignavibacterium sp. | reverse complement strand
ACAATCTTGAATATTTCCGGAAATGTTTGCCCATCAAGATAGATTTCATAGTCTGAGTAATTGCGAGCTGGGCCTTCGCATAATTTTTTATGAGTAACTCTTTCAAACAATTTGTATGTTGGATAATTTCCTAAAGCAGTTTTATGCTTGAACACAATTAGTTTTCTTGTGTTCATTTCCCCTCGTGCTGCAGAACGATCGTGCTCAAACATATTTTGCATAGCTTCAAAAAATAAATTCAAATCATCTTCATTAAATCCAGTTTGAGCAGCAAGATGAGCAGAAATAAATCCGTGACAGCGATATAGACCATAAGGAACAGTATATTTTCGTCCCATTTCAGAGCCACCAGCTTCTGATCTTTCTTCGGTTGTTTTTGCTACTCTTGTAATACTATGTTCAAGCGCAACAACTGGATCTATAGAACGAGCAAAAGTTAGTTGAATTGGTCCTCGAACCTGTCCAGCATTTTTTCCAGTTGACATTACAGCACCAAATGTTCTTATATCAAAATAATTTTTACACATCCACATTCTTGCAGCTTCTGTTTTATCTCCTTTTTCTTTTGTTTTAACTTCTTCGTCTTCGTGTGCTTTGTCAATTAATGTATTTAACACTGCTTTTTCTTTTATAAAAATATCATAAGGTGATTTTTCTTCTTTCGTCATTAAAACATAATTTCTAACTTTTCTTTTAATACAAACATCTGTAACTAAGCCGTGACCGGTTTCTGCATCAAGTCTTGGTAAATTTCCAGCGTCTGGATCGCCGTTTGGATTGCCGTCTTTTACGTCAAAGTAAAAAACAAAGTCATAACGATTTTTAATTGGTTCCATTTTAATTCTCCTTTATTTGATTAAATGTTGTTTGATTCATTTTCTTTTTCTTCTGATTTCTTTGTGAAGAAATCTTGTCTTTGATGATAATAACCAATGGCGAAATTGGCTTGCTCGTTTAATGAAAGATTAGTTGGAAATGTGCTTATTTCTGATATTATCTCACCAATAAGTTTTTCAAAATAAATCTTCCTACCTTCATTAAGTTTTTTGAGATGAGAATTTTTTAAACTTAGTAATCTTGGGAAGACTGTAATTGGACTGCTTGAAGCAGCACCATAATAACGGTCTCTGATTGTTGCATTTATTCCAGGATTTGCTTCTTCCTGAATTTTTTCGAGAGTGGCGAATAATCGTCCTGTTCGATAAGCAACATTTGTGTTGTTTGGATCGAGTGCCATAGTGATCTCCTTTTGATTTAATTTTTGAATTCTGATTTTTCTATTCAAACAAGCTTTGAGAATTGCAGCACGAGTGCGATTTACAGTTTGTTCAGCTCTAATTCTTATTAAACATTGTTGCAATAAAGATTGAGGGTATGGTGTACCATCAATAATACTTTCAACTACTGCTCCGGCTAAGTTTGGAGGAACATTATCCATTTTATAAGCAAGTGCGGTTGATGATAAGATTTGATATAACGAAAGATATTTCTTTTCATTAGGGCCGTGAATTATATCATAATCTTCGAAGTGCTTTTTGATGTTATTCAAAAAATCATCAATAAAAGGTGTTTTCCAGAATCGAACAGAAATTCTTGCAGCGTTTGGAGATAATCCAAGCACATAAAAATGATACTTTTCGGGTGGAGTAAATTGACCAGTATAAATGGATTCAAAAAGTTTTTGAATTTTATTTACGCCGGCATCTGGATCATCCTTATCAGCTTTTTGCATTGCAATT
>JANWVQ010000014.1 GCA_025056745.1 Ignavibacterium sp. | reverse complement strand
AATTGCTTCTGGATCTATTTCTTTAAGTTTTAACAATAAGTCCATTCCACTCATACCTGGCATTTTAATATCAAGAAGAATTAAATCATATTTATTTTTCTCATAAAGTTTTAAAGCGGATTCAGCGCTATCAGCTAAATCAATATCATATCCATCCTCAAGAAACCAGGCTTGAAGTGACTGTCTAACAATTTCTTCATCATCAACGATGAGTAATTTATTTTTCTTTTCCATTTTGATTTTTCTGTTTTATTGGTAATGAAATTTTAATTGTAGTTCCTCTTATTGAAGTATCTTCAACAAATACTCTTCCGTGATGTTGCTGAACAATTCCATAAACAACTGAGAGACCTAATCCAGTATCTTTAACTTTATTTTTAGTTGTGAAAAAAGGATCAAAAATTTGATGGATTATTTCAGGTGCAATTCCGCTTCCTTGATCTGTAATTCTTATTACGGCGTTATCCATTTCCTTTGAAATACTGATTTTAATTTCTCCACCCTGATTCATTGCTTCAACAGAATTTACAAGCACTGCAATTAGAGCTTGTTCAATTCTTTGAGGATCACACTCAATTGTTAGATTTTCTTCTCTATAATCTTTAACAATATTAATGTTGTTAATTTGAAAGTGATGGGACATCAAGTTTACTGCTTTATCAGCAATTTCATTCACATTACAGGGGATGAAATTAGTTTCTTCTTTATGAGCAAATTGAAGCAAGTCTTTTACAATTCTTCCACATCTAGCTGATTCATCGGAGATTAATGTAAGGATATTTATGAAATCCTTGAACTTCTCTGGTTCGTTAAATCGCTCTAATTTTTTTATTAATAATTTTGTATAAGTCAAAATACCTTCCAAGGGATTATTTAATTCGTGTGCTACAGTGGCTGATAATTTCCCAAGTGAGGCTAATTTTTCTACTTGAACAATTTGCTCATAAATATTTTTTAATTCATTATTTTTTTGTTCGATTTTTTTGTTAAGATTTTCATTCCAATCTTTTATTTCCGTATAAGCAGCATTTAATTTTTCTGACATTTCATTGAACTTCTTCGCCATTAAACCTAATTCATCGTCAGATTGATATTCTATTTTATAATCCAAATTTCCATTAGCTATTTCATTTATTCCTGTATATAATTTTTTTATTGGTTTGTTTATAAAAAATCTAATCATCAACATTGATAAGACAACGAGACTACAAAATGTAATTAATATTCCAACCAAAGTATTATTAGTTGTTGAATTAACAATATTATCAACAATTTCAGTGCTTACTTGAAGTGATATAATTCCTAAAAGTTTATCAGTTTGTTTATGAGCGTGGCAATCAGCATCATAGCAACTTTTTTCATTAATAATTGGATTAATCAATGTCAAAACTCCATCTGACTTGTTTATCAGCTTTTCAAAAGGCAAGTTTTCTGGTGTTGGTTTTATTGAATGACAAGAATTACAGGCATAATGTTCTAATTCTACTTTGGTACCAATTTCATTTGGATCTGAGGAATATGAAACGTAACCTTCTTTATTAAAAATTTTAATTCCAATAACTCCTTCTTCAGTTGCGATTGTTTTTATAATCTGTGTGACGTGTTCTTTACTATTGATTAACATTCCATATCGGGTAGATTTTTTTATCACATCACTAATATTGTATGCATTTTGCATACAGGCGTGAGATAGATTTGTTTTAACAGTAGTTATGTTGTAATAAGCATAAATCCCCATTATAAAAAGAAAAATTGATGCGAAGAGAAATGATAGGCGGGAACCTAAGCGGTTGTATATTTTCATAAAAAATTCCTGCAACTTCTCTTCAAAACTAACTAATTATAAAGGAATTTTCAATTCAGAATGTTTTATTGAATGTTTTTTGATTTTGGGAGTGTGATGCTAAATTCTGTCTCTAAGTTTGGGATACTTTTGATGAAAAGTTCGCCTTTATTAATCTTGATGAAATCTTTTACAATTTGTAATCCTAATCCAGTTGATGATTTTTTATTTGTAGGATTTGTGAAATTCTGTTCATCATTAAGTATTCTATAAATTTGTTCTTCATTTAATCCTTTACCATTATTTGTAAACTTTAGTTTTATAAAATTATCACTTGTCTCTGAGATAATTTGTACTGTTCCACCAGCTTCACTGAACTTTATAGCATTGTTAATTAGATTTCTTATAATCGCATCCAAAGTGTTTGAATCAGCGTAAACATAAGTATCTTGAATATCAGCTTTAATATTTAGATTTTTTTCTTTGACAAAGTGCATATAAAGATCAATTGATTTTTCAACTACATCTTTAATTCTTACATTGGTGAAATTATATCTTAGTTTTCCCATTTTATTCATAGACCATATTAGGAGATTATCAAGCAAGTTTAAAGCATTTTTTACAGCTTTATTTACAATGATTAAATAATTGTTTAATTCATCTTTATCAATTGATTGATAATTATTAACAAGATTTTCTGTTATTGAATAAACAGAACCAAGAGGGTTCTTTAAATCGTGCCCTATAACAGATAACATTTTTTGTTTATTTACATTGTCTTCTTCAAGTAGTTTATTTTGTTCTGATATTTGACTAATTAATTTTCTTTTCTCTTTATATGCTCTACTTGTTAAATAAAAGCTCACGCCTAAAATTAAAAAGCCTATAAACAGAGCAATCAAGATAATATTTTTCTGTTGAACCTCTTCTGAAACAACATTTAACTTACTGAGTAATTCTTGATTTTTAAACTGGGTTTCAATTAATGATATTTTCTGAAGCGACCTGATTTTATTCAGGGAATCAACAAAAGAATTATGTTCCAATAAGTCTTTATAAGCTTGTTCATATTTACCTACTAAATAATTCAGCTCTGATTTCAATTTAGTTAATCTGATCAAGCCATCTAGATTACCTATTGATTTAAATATTTCTGCTGATTCATTAAATGCTTTGAGAGCTTCATCATATTTACCTTTGTCTCTAAGCATTTCTCCTTCTGTACGTTTGATTCTTGCAAGTTGAAGTTTATGTTTAGGATTATTTCCTATTATTGAATATAGTTTAATTAAAACTTTATCGGCATTATCATAATCCTTTAGATCATAATAAGCAACTAATAATTCTCTCATAGAGGTTATTATACCTCTTTCATCTTTATTTTTTTCTCTGAGTTCTAAAGACTTCTTTGCAAAGGGTAATGCTTTTTCAGGTTGTTTTACTCTTCTGTAGTAAAGACTATAATTTCTATAGATATATGCCAAGAGACTATCACTTTTTACCTTTTCAGCTTTTACTAATCCTTTTTTGAGATAGTCAAAAGCTATATCATATTTTTCAAGATTTATATAACAATTAGCTAAATTATTATAAGAATAGCCAATTTCTTCATCTAATTTCAATGAATCAGCAATCCTCAATCCAGTTAAATAATTATTAAGTGCCTCTTCATACATAGATAAATTTTCATAACCAACACCGGAGAAGCTATAGGACTTTAAGATTCCAGGAATGTAATTTGAGGAAAGTGACATCTCTAAAGCTTTTGAAGATAACATTATTGTTTCGTATGGATCAGTCCATCGCATTTCGAATGCTTTATCTAATATTGAATCAATCTCGCTTATCTGGTTAGAAACTTGCGCTTTTACAGAGTTAGAAAAAAGAGAAATAATTATAAAAAAAACAATTAATAAGGGTTTCATTTAATTATAAAATAATAGACTTTGTGGTATAGGTTATTTTCTTTGTTAAATATAAGCATTTATAATTTAAGTTTTATAAATAACAGATTGTAAATTCTATGTTAAATTTAAGTTAATTAAACTTTAAATAATAAATGAATTTTTGGCCTAAATCACAGGAAGTTTTATAAATTTTTTTATTCACTAGAGAATTCTCTTGAATCTCAAAATTTATTTTTTTGATAATTTATAAATTTTTACATTAAATTTTTCAAGAAATTTTCGGGTAAAAGTTAGGAGTTATTTTTATTAAAGCATAAAAAGATATGTTAGAATAAGATTATAAGTTTTCATCAAGAGTAAAAAATAAAAACTTGTTTTAGGATCTAGATCAGTAATATCTACAATATTAAATGATCCTAAAACAAGTTCGAAAAAAATAATAAAGAATAATTGTATGGATTATGTGATTCTATTTGTCACAGTTTTTTCTTGAATTTCAGTTCCGAAATTTTCTTTTATTATCTGCTCCTCAAATACTGGAAAGTATTTAGCTATCATCTTAAATGACCATAAACCTAAAACGACTAACATTAAAGTAACACTAATTTCATTCACACTTGGGAAATAAGTTACTCCAACATCCGGAGATATTGATGTAATGCTAACATTTAATCTGTTAAGTAAAAATCCAGATATTACCATTATTGAAGAAGCATACAACCATCTTCTATCTTCACGAAATCTTTTTTGAATCAATAAACCAAATGGGATTAAAATGCCTATTAATACTTCCAAAAAATAAAGCAAGGAGTTATTGTTTAGTTTGAGTAGCAAATAAAAGTTTCGTGATATAATAAGATCTATTATTTTAATAATGAATCCTATCATTAAAACAATAACACTAAATAGTCCAATATTAGATAATAAGTCTTCTTCAATTCCTTTATTAAAAGCTCTTGCGGAAAGAAAAGCTTCAAATATCACCATCGATAAACCTGCCCCCACAGCAGAGATGAAAAAGTATAAAGGAAGTAGGGGAGAATACCATATTTGAGACATTTTTTGAGGTATAATTAAAAACAAAGAACCTAATGAAGATTGGTGTAAAGTAGAAAGAATTATTCCAACAATCATAATTGGAATAGCGACTTTTTTCATAATCGTTAGAATTTTATGGAGCTTGTATTTCTCTAATACAACAGGAATAAATTCTAAAAATAATACTGTTGTATAAAGCATTACACACCAGGCTACTTCAAACATAACAGAACGAGGATTCCAATAAATAATCGCGTGCCAGATGTTATATGGTTTACCCAAATCATACATTAAACCGAATATTACCAAAAGATAACCTAAAAAGGCTGTTAAAATTGCTGGCCGAGCTAATGGTTTATATTTTTCGATGTTAAAGATGTGTACTATAGCACATATAGAAAATCCACCAGCAGCTAAACCTACGCCAACAAGAATATCAAACCCAATCCATAATCCCCAGGGAAATTCATCACTTAAATTGGTTGAGGCTGAAAGTCCACCTGTGAATCTTAAATAAGTTGAGTATAGCCCTGAAACTACTATCAGAACTGCAACTACTCTCCAGAATGTAATTTTTGGAATTATAATTTTCATTTAATACCTCAATGCTTTGTTGAATTAAGTTGCTTTTCTTCTTTAGCTATTTGATTTTTTCTTTTAGTCAACCAATACATAGCTGATAAGAATGCTCCGCCACCCACAATAATACCAGGAATTTTTTCTAATGCTTTTGATGTATAAGTGGGAAGAGGCTCTTTGGGTAAATTAGTCGAATAACCTAATTGATCAAAAGGAACAGGAGAAAGGATCAATACACAACTACCACCGGCTTCTTCAAGTCCATAGATGTGCTGATAATAATTATCAGGATTTTCAGCTAATCTTTGTTTAGCAATTTCAATTAAATCATCTCTATCTCCAAAAATTGTTGCCTCTGCTAGACAAGCCTCTGCACAAGCAGTTTGATCCCCATTTTTGACTCGTTCATAACACATAATACATTTTCGGACTCTTGGGTTGACTCTACTCCACTCATATCTGGGAACGTGATGAGGACAAGCTTGCATACAATATCGGCAACCTAAACATTTATTTTCATCATAGATAACAGGCCCTAAATCTGTTTTTTCAAATGCACCTACAGGACAGACTGAAACGCAAGTCGCATCAAGACAGTGCATACAAAGTTTTCTTACATATATATCTCCATACTGCTCAATAACAGTGAATGTATTTGCATTCAAATGATCCTTAAGGTAATCTGAATTTGTCTCTGGTAAATGATTAGCGTGTTTGCAAGCTGAATAGCATTCTCCGCATCCAACGCATAAAGTTGCATCAAATAATATGGCTTTTGTTTTTAGCATTTTGATGTTTCCTTAATTTTGTTAGAGTAAAAATTGTTCTTCAAATTCTTTAATAGTGTTATCATCAAAAGAACGAAGAACACCCTCAACAATATTACCACCATCTTGAAGAGTTACACCTGCAAGTTGAGATTCATTTGATTTTGCAGCAATAAAATCCTTAAATCTTGTGAATTCTTCGTGTAACCATTTGATTGCATCAGTGCTTCTTTTAAAATTTGAAAAATTATTAGATATTGGTTCGATTGTAATTGCCCAATCATCTCCATAACAATCTTCGACAACTTTATTTGTAAGATTTTTATTTACAGTGGTTACTTTTCCATCAATTGGTGCTCTGAAGGTAATGGTTCTATTACCAAAAACTGCTTTTAAGAATGGTTCACCTTTATTTATTAATTCACCCTCAGTCTTTATAGGGATAAGATTTAATTTTCCAAAGGCTTTTAGGATAAATTCATCAATTCCGAGTTTTATTAAACCATTTTGAATTTGCTGTAACCAAATATGACCTGAAGAAATCAATGCCTCTTTTGGGAAAAAGAATTTTTTTGTAAATACTCTCACAGCAAATGCTGGATGCTCTTTTCCTTGAGCTTTTAATACCAATAAATCAAGAATAATGAAAAACAAGAATGTTAAAACGACAAATAATGCAACCATTTTTTTACCCTTTCAATTATGTTCTACTTTATGTTTTTAATAAAAAGCCAAATTGCTTGCCAGATTGATTAAATTTAAATGGTACTTATAAGTTGTTGGATTTTAAATAGTTATATCTAATGATTATAATGTTGAAAAAATCAACTATTTTTAATGAAATGATGAAAAATTATACAGCAGTTTGTTTTGCTATAAAAACAGCCAAATTTTAGGAAAATCGCATAATTTTAATGTTGAAAATATTTACAGGCCTACGTTGAAAAATTAAACAAATTATTTTAAGAGGAAATAATATAAATACTTAAAAAACCGAGTAAGAAACGAGTTTTTGACGAGTCTTTAGCGTATATAGAGCGTATGTGGAGCGTATGTGAAGCGTATGTGAAACGAGTTAGATACGAGTCTAATGCCTGTTTATATCGAGATTAAAGCGAGATATTTGGAAACTTTAAAGTTTTAATATTAAGTTAAGTTATCATTAATTGGGATTAAATAGAAGTTTCAAACATTTTGGGGTGGCTTTATTGACAATCAGAAACTTAAATAAAGCTCCAAAACTCATCCAATTAAAAATTAATCCAATCATCCAATCAAACATTCATCCAATCAATCCTAAATTCTCTGTGTCTTAGTGGCGAATAATATTTTTATTTGCGATAATCAGATTATTTGAACCACTAATTTCACTAATTAACACTAAGTTAAATTTTAATAAACCAGTTATTTTACATTTTATTGCAATGATACGCTGAAATGTTTCTCGAAATTAATCC
>JANWVQ010000136.1 GCA_025056745.1 Ignavibacterium sp. | reverse complement strand
AACAAAATCAGGTAAATATGCTTATAGATTAAAACAAATAGATAATGATGGTTCATTTGAATATTCAAAAATTGTTGAAGTAGATTTTGTAATGTTAGATAAATTCACACTTGAACAGAATTATCCAAATCCATTTAATCCAACAACAGTGATAAGTTATCAAATACCGGTGAATAGTAATGTAAGTTTGAAGTTATATGATGTGCTCGGCAATGAAGTAGCCACATTAGTGAATGAGTATAAAGAAGCCGGAAGATATAAAGTTGAATTGAACTTAGGACAGACTATGAGTCTGTCATCAGGAATATACTTCTACAAACTACAAGCAGGAGAATTTACAGAAATTAAGAAAATGATTTTATCTAAATAAAATAATATATCTATTTTCTTAGTCCCCCTTTGTTGAAAAGCATAGGGGGATTTCTTTTACTAAAAAATGTTTTATTTCATTTAGAAATTATTCTTAAAGTGATATTTTTTGATTAAGTTAAGTGAAAAATTTAAAGAGGTCAATGTGAAACGAATAATTATTTTACTTATTCTGATTTTTTCAGCACGTCTTTACAGTCAGTATGTTACAGTTACAGAGATAAGTCAAGTTGAAAGTCTAACTTCAGAAATGAAGTCGAAGATTTTGAGTGGGATTCTGATAAAGAATATTATTGAAAAAAATAAAAGTTATTTTGAAAAAAAAATCTCCAAAGAAGAAGCTAATGAAATAGTTGCAATTTACTTCAAAGAAAAACCCTCGAATAATCAAATACTTGAGATAGAGAATCTTGGTATTGAGTGTTATTTGAATAGTTGGACACCGCCGTTGAATAATCATCCGTTTGGTTTTATTGTTGCTAAATTGCCTACATATAAGTTTATAAACCTTTTAACAATTGAATCAGTGCAGAAGTTATCAACTCTTGAGCATCAACATTATCCAGATAATAACTATGCAACCAATCAAATCGGAGCAAATAGCGTGTGGGGACAAGGTTTTACAGGTACTGGGGTAAAGGTGGCAGTTCTTGATTCTGGTTTAGATAGTTTTTATGAGGGCACTGATTTGCCAAATGGATATCAAAGAAGAGATTATTCAAACTACCCAACAAGTATAGATAACAATTGTGAAAATACAGTAACCGGACACGGTACACACGTAACAGGTTCTGTTTTGGGAAGGGGAAATCTTTCAAATCCACATAGTTCTAACAATGGGAATCAACCATTCAAAGGAAGTGCTCCTAATGCCTCATTAGTTTTTCTAAAAATAGGAAACGATGCAAATGCTTCTGCTTCAAGTGCAGCTATGATAGCCTCAGTGCATTCTGCAGTTGATACATTTGGTGCTAAAATAATTTCAATGAGTTACGGTGGTTGGTATGACCACCACGATGGTTCTTCAGCCACTGAACAAAAATTTGATTGGGCTTTTAATCAAGGTGTAATTAGTTTTGTCTCTGCAGGTAATAGTGCTTTAAGTGGAAGACATTATAGTGGAACAGTTGCTGCAAACAGTAGCACAGGTTTTATTCAATTTACAGTTCCTTCATCTCAAAAACCAACTTTTAATCTTGTTTATTTTGATGGTGCTGCTAATAGTGGATTGTATATGCAATATTTCAATTCATCTTTTGTTCAAATAACTCAAATTGATGAATACCCAACTACAGAAAGTTCAAGAGGGACTGAATCAAGGTATTATCAATCTCAAAATAATTTTACTGCAGGCACATTTTATCTAAAGGTTTTCAATCCAAGTGGACAGAATTTAAAGTTTCATATTTATGAGGTATTTAATGCCGGAATAACTTTTGCGAGTCCGGATCAATTTTACACAATTGGACAACCAAGCAGTGCAGATGAAGTTATTGCTGTAGGAGCTTATGTTTCAAGAAAACAGTGGTGGGATTATCTTAACAACGGACCATATAGTTATAGTGGTCAAAATAACCAATATCAAATAGCTAATTTTTCAAGCAGAGGTCCTCGAGCTGATGAAGTAATTAAACCAAATATAACTGCACCCGGTAGTGCAATAATATCTTTAAGAGATACAGATGTATTGACCTCTCCTAATTCTTTCTGGATTGATAATGATGGAAATACAGGCGGATCAGCTAATTATTATATTATGCAAGGAACAAGTATGGCAGCTCCAATTGCTGCAGGTACTGCAGCATTATTTTACCACAAATTTCCTTCTGCAACACCTACTCAATTAAGAAATGCTTTGCAACATTATGCAAGTAAATCAATAACAGAGAATTATCCAAATAATATTTGGGGTTATGGCAAATTAGATATTTTCTCTGCTACTAATAGTGTCCCTACTATTGATGGTTATATGTCAGAAAGTAATTATTCAGGAATTGGATATTTTACTAGTGGAAGAAATGGCTTCGGTATTGACAATGACTTAAAGACATTGAGATATTTTACAGACGGAACTGATATTTATATTGGAATTACAGGTGAATTGACAAGTAATGATAATCTATTACTCTTATTCAATTTTAGCAGCTACAATGGACGTGGTTCAAACACACTGGGTAATGGTGTAACAGATGCTGGCGTTTTCAAGCATATTGGTGGTGCGAAAATGGATTTTGATATAGATTTTGCTTTAGCTTTTAACGAAGGAAATTCTTCAACTAATTTTTACATTGACGCTTGTAGATATGGTTCATCAACGCCTGTATTAGCAACTGGATATATTGGTAATATTGCAAATCAATTAGGTGGTTCTGCTGAATTTAATCTGGGAAGTATATTTGGTGGAAGTGGAAATATTAAAATAGCTTACAGAAATAACTTTGCTTCTGATTCGTTAAGCGGAATTGAAATGAAAATTCCTATCGCTGCTTTTGCAGGGGTTGATAATACTCAACAAATTCAATTGTTTGCTATAATATTAAATTCGTCTGGATTTTTCTCTAATGAATGTATCCCGGGTGATCCAGGAGATTCAAATCCGGGTAATAATCCAAATTTTAGTCTAATGTCAGGGGGTCCATTTCACACAGGTCAATATCCGTTACCAATCGAATTAACAGATTTTTTTGTTAAACGAAATGGAAATTTAGTCCAACTTAATTGGGTTACCGCTACAGAAGTTAATTCGTTTTTATTTGAAATAGAAAAAATGGTTGGAAAAGATTGGACAAAAATCGGACAGGTATATGCAAGTGGAAACTCAAACTCACCAAAATATTATTCTTTCGTTGATAAGAGTTTAAATAATGGTTTAATTTTTTACAGACTTAAAATGATAGATATTGACGGCTCTTTTACTTATAGTAATATTTCTGAGTTAAACATTGATTTACCTTATAAATTCACACTTGAACAGAATTATCCAAATCCATT
>JANWVQ010000037.1 GCA_025056745.1 Ignavibacterium sp. | reverse complement strand
GGAATAAACCCCTTTTGATTTAACTTTTTTAACTTATTACTTAATTCTTGGAATGTCATTCTATTTAATTTTCTGACAAATTACAATATACTCATTTTTCATTGTTGTAGATGTCTCTCCTATTATATTGGACGGGCTGTTTTTAATAGGCATTCTTTTACTTGGTATATTTCTAATAATTGTTTCAATATGTAAAAATCCATTTTGAGTTAAAAATTCAACCGTTATTTCATCGTTTGGAATGGTTATGTTTTTGACAGTTCTATTACCAACAACGAAACAAGCAAATCCATTCTTTTTAACTACTTTTGAAATATTTTTTATCGCTGCTTGGAAATCATTATAAAAAGATAGTACATCTAAAGTTCTTTTCTCATCAATTTTGTTTAAGGTATTCAATGTATCATTCAATATTCTACTATTAAAATAAGGTAAGTTTTTTATTTTCATTCCGCCCATTAATTTTTTATCAATCTGATGAGCATCTTTATAGCCAAGCCATTCATTAGAGAACCTTGAAAACTGTCCATAAGCTACTGTGGTTTTAGAATCTCCATAAGGGGGAGAAGTTACAACAATATCAACACTATTAGGTGTTAATATATTTAAGGGAATGTTGATGGTTGAATTAATGTCGTAAATTTTTGATTCAACATTTACGGGGCAAACGTTTTGAAATTCTATAAGTCCTTGCCTATTTCTTAATAATTTCGATGACATAATAGCAAATACATCAACATCCTTTTTATCTTCAAGATTTTTTATTCGAACTAATTTAAATTCATTTGACCTAACAAAAGAAGACTCTCTTACTGTTTCGCTAAAGGCTACTTTAAAGAAGTTTTTAACTTTTTCATCTTCGATGCTTTCAACATAACGAAACACAATGTTTAATTTAACTTGAGTCTCTCTTGAAAACCAATAGTCGATGTTTTTAATTTTAGGTAACTCAGATTGATAATCATCAATTGATGCAAAATTTAGCTTAAAAATATTATCAAAAAATTTTTGAAGACAAGAATCTAGATAGTTAATATTTATCCTAGTTGTTTTAACTTTAGCTATTAATCTAGCCAATGGATTAATATCTGCACCAACAGCATTAATTCCCTTTAGATTTGCCTCAACTAAAGAAGTTCCTGTTCCACAGAATGGATCAAAAAGTAATTTTGAACCTAATCCATAATTTTCTATAATTCTCCTTGCTACTTGAGGTATCATCATAGCAGGGTAAGAGTGAAAACAATGAGTATATTCTTTGGTATTTGCTTTTTTGAAATCCCAAGAATAATCCTCTCTTTTTTTTAAGGTGGATGAGTAAGCAACAAATGATTTATTCAAAGTTTTTAATGACTTGTTTTCTTTGTTATTATAAACCAATTTGAATTCAATATATTTTTTTATTAATTCTATAAAAATTTGTTATTCATATTACTAAAAATAAACATCTAAGATTTTCTAAGTTCAGTAGAAATTAACTTCATAACTAATAAACTTTCCGTTTTCATAATTAAACTTTGCACTGAAAAACTTATCCTGAAAAAGCCAAGGGATAAAAATTTTGTCACCTTCCCAAAGATTTATTTCTGTTAGTTTATCATTTGGTATCCATTCAAGATGACCTTCGGGAGAATCAATTAACTCTCCTTCAAATTCATCTGATGTAAAAAGAAACACATACCAATCATCTTCACCATCAAACATTGGAAACGTAATAAAACCCTTCATTGTGATTGACTTTACTATTAAACCACTTTCTTCTCTTATCTCTCTGATAGCACATTCTTCAGGGGACTCACCATTTTCAATTTTTCCACCAAGTCCATTCCATTTACCTTCATGATAATCGTTTTGTTTTTTGTTTCGATATATCATCAAAGTGGAATTATTTTTTCTGTCAATCACGTAACATAGAGTTGCAAGTTTCATATTTTTTTTTAATTTGAGAATTATTATTATTAGAATGAACATAAATTAATAAAAAAGTTCTTGAATTTTAATTTGTTCATTTCAGTTCAAAGTATAAATTAACAATGGACATTTACAAGAATTTTAGGAGTATAAATTATGTTTTCTTTGAGTAATGAAAATTTCAACTTTCTATCTTTAATTGATTTTCATAATCACCTTGAGAGTTTGAATGCTGCTAAGAAAAAGAATCAAGATGATTATGAAGAAGATGATGATGACTATGAAGACGATGAAGACTTCTTCAATTATGACGATGAAGAAGATGAGGATTTCCAGGATGATGATGAAGATGATTTTGAATTCGATGAAGAAGAGGACGAAGATGAATTAGATATCGATGAGGATTTTAACATCGACGAAATCGGTGAAGAGGATGATTTCCTCGATGATGATGATGAAGGAAAGTATTAATCAAGAGTGAGCTAACAACTCACTCTTTTAGTTTTTATTTATACTATGGCTATTAGTAACCCAAATATTGATTCTTCAAGAGATAATTTTTCACATAGTCACTAATACCTGTTTCCAAGGAGTTAATTTCCTTTTTGTATCCAGCTGATTTTATTTTTGACAGATTTGCTTCAGTGAAATATTGATATTTTTCTTTTAGCTGTTCGGGTAAATCAATAAACTCAATGTTAACAGGTTTTTCTAAAGCATTAAATAATGCTTTAACTAAATCAATCCAGGTTCTTGCAACACCAGAGCCTACATTATAAAGACCATTTTTATCTTTGTTTTCTAAGAAATGTAAAGTCATATCAACTGCATCTTTAACATATATAAAATCTCTCATTTGCTCCCCGTCTTTGTATTTTGGATTGAGAGATTTGAATAATCTTACCTTCCCTGTATCTCTGACTTGTTCAAATGCTTTATGAACAACTGAGCGCATCTCTCCCTTATGGTATTCGTTTGGACCATAAACATTGAAATATTTTATCCCAACTATTTTGTCCAAAATATTGTTTCTTTTTGCCCAAAGGTCAAATAAATGTTTTGAGTAACCATACATATTTAACGGACGTAAAGTCTCAAGTTTTGATTCGTCATCATCAAAACCGAGTGAACCGTCGCCATAAGTTGCAGCAGAGGAAGCATAAATAAATCTTATATTTTTTGACAAGCTATATTTGGCAAGTTCCTGAGTATATAAATAATTATTCGAAAAAAGATGATCTGCATCTTTCTCAGTAGTCGATGAATTTGCACCCATATGGATAATTGCTTCAACGGGAAAATCGATAGAGTCTTCGATTACTAAGGAAATGAAATTATCTTTATGAATAAATTCCTGAAATTTAAGTCCAACCAAATTTTTCCATTTATCATTAGTGCCTAATTCGTCAACGATTATTATTTGCTCATAGCCCAGAGAATTCAATCTCCAAACTATAGCACTTCCAATAAAACCAGCTCCACCTGTTACAATAATCATATTATACTCTTTTTTGATTTGAAATTTAAAGATATTTATAAAGCTATGAAAATATTGAGTTCGTAAGTTCTATTAGAATAGATTGAAAAGTTGCCTAAGTAAAATTAATCAAAAGATCCTTGTTTATGCATTAATAACAAAGCCACCCTAATTAAATTAGAGTGGCTTCATTTCTATTAAGTTTAAGATTATTTCAGTAGAACCATTTTTCTTATCGCAGAATAGATTTCTTTTGATTCGTGGGAATTTTCATTTACTTTAAGGTGATAAAAATATATACCACTTGGTAGTGAATTTAATTTTTCACTTGTTGCTGCAAACTCAACTTCATAACGCCCCGCCTCTCTGTATTCATCTATTAATGTTGCTACTTCTCTTCCCAAGATATCATAAACTTTTAGTGTAATCCAGCCACTAACTGGTGATTGCCAGATTATCTTTGTTGAAAGATTATCTGTGTTAAGAGCTTTTCCAAAAGGATTGGGATAGTTTTGTTCCAAAACGAATTCTTTTGGTATTTCAAAGTTGATAGAAACAGTTGGTAAAATTCTAAAACTTCCATCAATATCGATTTGTTTTAGCCTATAGATTATAGTTCCATTAGTTTTAGGATCATCAATAAAAGAGTAGACATTTCTATCAGAAGTTGTTCCTTTGCCTTCAACAAAGCCTACTACTTTCCAGTCAAAATCAGTTCCTAAAATTTTTCTCTGAATTTCAAAGCCGAGATTATTCAGTTCGCTAGATGTAATCCATTCCAAATTTACTTTTCCGTTTACAACTTTTCCAGTAAATGAAGATAACTCGACTGGAACAATTCCCATAACGTAAATTGAGATATCATCTAGATACCAGCCATCCCTTTGAACAGAGCCATCAGAACGTAATTCAAATCTCAATCGGTTTTGAGTTGATGTATATCCAGATAAATTAATTTGTTCCTGAACCCAATTATTTCTAACACCATCATAAAGTGGTTCACCGTTAGGTTGAAATGATCCAGTACCTGGATTTGTATATAAACCTGCTAATGGTATCCAAGTATTTCCATTATTAGTTGAAATTTCAACTTGGCCATAATCCCAATTATCTTCGATATCATATTTAGTATAAAAAGTCAACTTAGGATTTTGAAAACCATTTAAGTTAAATGAGTTTGTGGTTGTCATAACAACAGTAGCATTATTGCTGTAATTACCAATTGGGCTATCTGTATAACAGTTTGGAGCGGAGTAAAACGTACTTGTAGTTGTTTCCCATCTTGGTGTTGATGGAGTTGCAGTTACTGTCCAATTTGTATTTATGTTATTTGTTGTATCTGCAAATAAAAGAACAGGCGTTCCTGTTATAAATCTTAGCGTATCAACTCTCATTGGCACAGAGCCGGTGTAAGTGGTAATCATCATTCTAACTGTAACATCCGGGGGAATATTTCCAATTGAAAATGAAAAATTCTGAGAGTTGTTTATTGTTTCTCTACTTGCAATGTTACCAACGTTTATTGAGCCATTTATAATAGTTATTTGAGGATTATCTGACGTCAGAACTAAAGATATATTTTCAGCATTAGAGAGACCTTTATTTTTTATCTGAGGAACAGAGATTTGAACTATATCTCCAGGATTAAAATACTGTTGAGAGAAAGAAGGATTAATAATACTGACATATCCACCAGCTACCCAGGTTATATATAAATTAGGTCTAAGATTTTCCATAGCTAATGGAAAAATTCTTGATTGTTGAGGCCAAAATCCATCAGATGATGATCCAACTTCAGGAGTCATACTAATTATTTTAGGTTTGGCAACTTGTTCACCGTACATCCAGTCGTCTGTTGCGCCGTTTACTTCATAGAGAATTGCTGGAGGACGACCGTTTTGATATCCATTGAATGCAACCATATCTGTTGAGTACTCAACGAAAATTTGCTCATCTGGTGTGGGTTGATTAATGTAACCCCAAGGATATAGTAAAAGATTACTATAAGTATGATAATTCAATGCTGTTTTGAAATTCTTTTCTAAACAAAGATTTCTAATTGCTTGATTTTCTGGTTCAGAAAAAGGTGCAGTCCCTCTATAAGTTTCACTGCTTGGAGTTGGACTTGAGCCAGTGTTATTATAACCCCACATATAACCCCAGTTTCTATTAAGATCTACACCAAAACTTCCACCATTATTTCTTCTGTTTTTTCTCCACATTCCACCACCATTTGGATTGGTGCTTCTGTTATACTCATAGCCGTCAGGATTAATGCAAGGAACAAAATAAATTTCTCTGTTATTAACTAAGTAAGTTACTTCAGGATTAGTTCCATAGTTTTCAAGTAAGTAATACATATAATACATAACTGCCATCATACCTGCGGGTTCGCGAGCGTGAATCAATGCGTTGATGAACACTTGTGGTTCGTTTTCATTTACATTCGGATTGTCAGAAATTTTTACTGCATATATAGGGCGATTTTCTATTGATGAACCAATTTGAAATTTTTGAGTAATTATATTTGGATAAAGCATATACATTGTATCCAATCTTGCATAAATCTCATTTAAAGTGAAAAATCCACCCATAGATCCAAAGCCAAATCCTTCTACATTATATTTCTCTTTGCTTTGTCTGATGAAATCAGCTTTTTCAGCTTCAGAAAGTTTTGGAAGGTTATTATAGTATTCATACCAGTTATCAATTAGTATTTCATAATTAAAACCGGAATTATTCAGAATTTGAAAGTCCTTATCGCTGATCATTGTTATTATGGCATTATCTTTTTCAAGATGAAAATGATCGAATTCCATCCCCATTTGAATTAATCTGCCAATATCTTCATAAGATTTTATGAAAATTTTAACTTCTTTATAATTTTGGGTTTGGGCATAAGAGATGAAAATCGAGATTAAAAAAAGTAAAAAGAATTTTTTCATATTGACACCCTTGTAAAATAATATTTTATTTTTAATCCAAAATAAGTAATCTTTTTATTCAATTAAAGGAAATAGTTTGCCTCGTCGATGGATAAACTAGATAATTGTTAAATTTAATTTGTCCCACTCTTTTTTAACATTAATAAAGGGCTCTATCACTCTGGGTAAAACGCCTTTTAAGTAAGCAGCTAAAAGTGAGTAATTCACAATAGGGATATCTAAAAGAATTGCTTGATTTAATAAATGTCGGACAGTTTCTCTATTTTTTGAACAACAATTACATTGAACTATCAATTTAATGTCTGATAAGTCATCGGGAAGTTTATCTTCTACAGTCAATAAGTAATTTAATTTCTTGTTTAGATATTGTTCCATCAGCAATGGAATTTTATCGCCAGCTATTTCATCATCATAAGGGTGATCAATACATAATTCAGTGATTATAATTCTATCTCCATTTTGCAGATGCTCGAGTTTTCTGATTCCGTTGAGATAGATTTTCAAATCTGATTTATATCTGGATAAAATTAAATTAAACGTAGTTATCTTAACATCACTAGGCAGATTCCCTATAATTTTTTTTATTCCATCACAATCGGCAATAATAAGATCGGGTTTAACATTAATCTCATCTAAAGTTTTTTGAAATTCGTCTTCACGGCAAAGAGTTATAATTGACTCATTCTCAAGTGCCTCTGTTAAGATTTGAAGATGATTTCTGAAGATTCTTGGTTTTGGAATTTTTCTTTTTTCAGGAATGACGATAATTATGTGACTTCCTTTTGATATTAGGTCTTTTATCAAAAAGTATTTATCATCTTTGGGAAGAAAGCGAATAATTTTTCTTTTGAGTTCATCAATACCAACATTTTCTTTACAGGAGATTTCAAAATGAGTAATTCTCAAATCTCTGAGTTCATTCAGCAAAATAGGATTGGTTCCATATTCAATTTTGTTAACAGCAACAATACAGTCAATATTTAATTTATCAATATTAGCGAACAATTCAATTTCTTTTGGATGAAGTCTATATCTCGCATCTAAAACCACAACAATTAAATCAGATTTGGAAAGAATTTTTATTGTCTGACTTAATTTTTTATCTCCTAATTCTCCTTCTTCTTCAATTCCTGCAGTATCAACCAAAATTACAGGTCCAAAAGGAATTAACTCATATTCCTTTTCAATAGGATTGATTGTTGTCCCCGGATTTTCAGAAACTTTGAAGTATTCTTGTTCAATCAGTTTATTTAACAAAGTGGATTTACCAACATTTCTGCGTCCAACAATGCTGATTTGTGGTTTATAAGTTTCTTTATCAAAAATTTTGTTTACGGAATATTCCATTTTATTAATTTTACTGTATTGAACAGTTCTTTTAGTTGCAAAAAATGTTCCATAAAATTATTGTAAGTTTTTAGTTAAAAGTTTACTGAATGAAACTCTTCAAAGGATTTTTGTAAAAGTTATCATTATAAATGTCAGTAATTTTTCAATAACAATAAAAATTTCTCTTTTTTAAGAAAATTTGAAGTAAATAATTGTTCTTTGTTTATTATTGAAGAAATGTTTTGGTATAGATATTGTTATTTTTCGGTTGAAATTTTGAATATCACACATTGGAGGGAAATAATGAATAAAATATTTACAATATTACTATTAGTTAGTCAGATTGCACTTTCACAAAATTTCACTTTGCAGGGACGGATTTTTAATAGTCAAACATCTGAACCAATCGAGAAAGCATTTGTTTTTATATCATACAGTTATTTTGATTATTCAAACAATGAAGGTTTTTTCTCAATTAATCTTCCAAGAGGGAAGTATAATATTAAAATTTCAATGTTAGGATATAAAACATTAGAAACATCTGTTTCAATTGATTCAGAGAATTTAATCCAAAACTTTTATCTTGAACCAAGTCCGATTCAATTGGATAATGTAATTGTAACAACGGACAGAAATATTAGTTTGCTACGCAATTCAACATACTCAAAGTCAATTATTTCAGAATCAGATATCCAAGAAAAACCAGTTATTTCTTTGCCTGAAATAATGAAAAACCAACCGGGTATTTCTATCGTCAGAGATGGAATTTGGGGAAGTGAAATCAATATCCGTGGTTTATCAAGAGAAAATGTTGTAACTCTTATTGACGGAAACAGAATCGTTACATCAACAGATATTTCCGCAAGGCTTGCAATGATTGATATGAACGACATCGAAAGAATAGAAATCATCAAAGGAGCTTCTTCAAGTATTTATGGTTCGGGCGCAACAGGAGGTATTGTAAATATTATTTCCAAATCACCTAAATATTACGAGAAGTTTTCTTTCAATGGAAAAGTAGCCTCAGAATATAACTCTGTCAATAATCTTTCTGTTGTATCAACAAATCTTTATGGTGGCAATTCTTTCATCACAGGTAAATTCTCCGGCTCTTTCAGAAAAGCTGATAATACGAAAACTCCAAAAGGTATTTTGAAGAATAGTCAATTTGAAGATTTCAGCATTTCAAGTTCATTAAATATTATTCCACTTGATAATCATAGAATTAAATTCGACTATCAGCTATTCAAAGCAGAAGATGTTGGAATTCCAGGCTCATCATTGTTTCCAAATCAGGCAGATGTGAGATATCCCGAAGAAAAGAGACAATTAATTTCAGTTGGTTATGATTTACAAAATCTTTCAGAGGTTATTTATAAAATTTCGCTTAAATATTCTAATCAATACATCAGAAGAAAAGTTGAAAATATTCCTTACACAATTCAAAATGTAGCTGCAACTCCAACCACTCCAGCAAGAAGAATAAGTGTTTTGAAAATTGAACCGGAAGCAGATCATTACAACAACAATTTACAATTTCATACAAATTTATTTTTTGCTGAAAGAATTAATCTCATAACAGGAATTGATTATTGGGATAGAAAATACAATGGTTTCAGACAGCGTTTTCAGAAAATTGAAGTGTTGAATGCATCTGGAAATGTTACTTCAACAACTAACAGAATCATTGCTGAAAAACCTCTGCCGGATTCAAAGATGAAAAGTCTTGGTTTATTTGTTCAAAGCGATACTTATATAATTGATAATAAATTATTCTTAATGTCCGGATTCCGATTTGATTTAATAAATATTGAAGGAAAAGAAACCTTAAATCCTTTGTATGAGATAAATAATGGAGTGTTAAATCCAAAACCGGCAGGGCAAAAAATTCTTTGGAGAGAAAGAAATGCAGTTGATAATTCATATAGTGGAAACTTAGGTTTTAGATACTCATTTAATCAAAATCTCGATTTGACACTTGGATTATCTTACGCATTCCGCTCGCCATCTCTTGAAGAAAGATTTCAGTTTATTGATTTGGGAAGTTTCGTTAGAGTTGGTAATCCAGACTTAAAATCTGAATTAAGCAAGTCGGTTGATTTTGGAGCTAGGTATTATTCAAATCATCTTAAAATCATTTCAAGCATTTTTTATAATAAGTTTGAAAATCTTGTCTCAGAGCTTCCCGGCAAATTCGATGGCAGAGATGCAAGAATCAAAACAAATATTGGTGAAGCAAGACTTTATGGATTTGATTTCCGCACCGAATATAATTTCTATTCTGATTATGTGACTTATGTAAATTTGGCTTATGTTAAAGGAGATGACTTAACTGCTAAATCTGACTTGCCACAAATTCCACCATTAAATGGAATGATTGGTTATAAAATGGGATTATTTGATATCGTTCAAATTGATATAAATTCAACATTGTTTGCTGAGCAGAATAAAGTAGCGGCCGGCGAATTAAAAACTCCGGGTTATGCAATTTTCAATCTTTATCTTAACACAAATCCATTTTCTTTGTTCAATACAAAATTGAGATTCTTTGCAGGCGTTGAAAATATTTTAGATAAAGCTTACAGAGACCATTTATCTTCAACGAGAGGATTGATTAAATTGGAGCCCGGAAGAAATATTTTTGTCAAAGTAGCAGTTGATTTTTAATAAACATATCAGAAAGGAAAGAAGAGAAAAATGATTTGGTTTTTTGTCGCTCTTCTTTCCTCTTTTTTATCAGCTTTTGCGGCAATAACTCAAAAGAAAGTTCTTTTTGAATTAAAACCACTTGAATTTTCTTTCGTTCTATCTGTTGTTAATCTGCTTTTTTCCATTCCATTTTTCTTCTTCATAAATTATGATACGATAACTTTTCAGAACCTCTTTATTTTGTTTATTAAGTCTTTGATAGGTGCTTTGGCTTTTTTATGTGTGATGAATGCTCTTAAAAATTTACAGATTAGCAATGCACTTCCTTTACTTGCTTTAACTCCGGGTTTTGTTGCAGTCTTCGCCTTTATTTTCCTTGGTGAAAAACTAAAATACTTAGAGACAATTGGATTGATTTCTTTAATAGTCGGGACTTACATTCTTGAAAGTAAATCACTGAAAGAAGTTTTGATTCCATTTAGTGTTTTTATAAAATCAAAATATCATCAGTTCATTCTTGCTGCATTGATGTTATTTACTGCATCGTCAATAATGGACAAATTGTTGATGATTAAATTAAATTTAGCTCCGGTTTCACTTACGGCATTTCAACACATTTTCTTTGTTATAATATTCGGGACAATTTTTATCATAACAAAAACTGAAATGACAAAACGAAACTTTGAGATGATAAAAAATAACTTTGGTTGGATAGCTTTGATCTCTGTATTAACAATAGGATACCGATTTAGTCAGGTGTGGGCTGTTAGTTTGGCGTCTGTTGCGTTAGTATTAGCTGTTAAAAGAACTTCCGTTTTATGGGCTACAATCATTGGTGGAAAGATATTTAAAGACACAAACTTATTGAAGAAAATAATTGCAGTTATTTTTATTCTAATCGGAGCAATTCT
>JANWVQ010000032.1 GCA_025056745.1 Ignavibacterium sp. | reverse complement strand
AGAAGGATTTGATACTAAAAGAACTAAAGATAATATTATTGAAAACATAATTACTCCTATTTATAATTATAAAATTTGTTCGTGAGTTAAACAATGAATTGTTCCCAAACCCCAAACCAAATCAACTGCGTGAATTCCGATAACTTTTCTATCTGGAAACAACTCTGATAAAATTCCAAGTGCCTTTCTGTCATTTTCATCATTGAATGTTGGGACGAGAACAGCATAATTTGAAATATAAAAATTAGCATAACTTGCTGGTAATCTTTGTCCTTTGAAAATCACTGGCGAAGGCATTGGCAAATCAACAACATTTAATTTTGAACCATCGTGCAAAGTAGAACCAAGTAATATTTCTTTATTCTCGAGAAGATTTTTGTAATTATCATCTTTTGGATTCTTTTCAACAGCTGTTACAACAGTGTTCGTATTGACAAATCTTGTTATATCATCAACGTGACCGTGTGTATCATCACCAACAATTCCTTTTTTCAACCAGATTACATTTTCTATTCCAAGATATTTTTTGAAAACCTCTTCATAATCTTTTTTTGAAAAACCAGGATTTCTAACTTGAGTTTTATCATCCATTAAACATTCTTCAGTAGTAATCAAAGTTCCTGAGCCATTGTAATCAATCGCCCCACCTTCTAAAACAACAGGTTTATTATTAAAAGTTGCAGTATGAATATCAAGATTAATTTTTTTTGAAATAAATTCTGGAATCTTAGCATCTAGTTTGTAATTATCATACTTTGCCCAGGCATTGAACTTAAACTTGATGAGATTGGTAATCCCTTTTTCATCTTTTACAAATTGTGGAGCAGCGTCTCTTAACCAGTTTCTGTCAGTTTTAATAATGTAGAATTCAATATTAGTCAAATCAGCTTGAACTGATTTTAAGACTCGGATTGCCTTTTGTTTTTCTTTTTCGTCTTGAACAAGAATTCTGACCTTTTCACCGATTGATAAGTATCTTACTATTTCTCCATAAACCCAAGGAATTGGAGAGAATTTCCCAGGCCAATCAGATTTATTAAATGGCCAACCTATCCAAGTGGCTTCGTGTTTTTCGAACTCTGCAGGAAGTCGGAAGAACTTTGAGATTGATTGAACGGCTGATTGATTGATTGATTTTTTCATTTAGTCATCAAAGCGTTTTGTTATGTTTTGATAAGAATCTATTCGTCTATCTCGTAAAAAGGGCCAATTTCTTCGGATGTATTCAATTCTTTCTAAATCTACTTCTGCTACAATAACTTCTTCTTTATCGTGCGATGCTTCAGCCAAAATAACTCCTTGAGGATCGCATACGAAACTTCTTCCCCAAAATTCAATTCCAGCAGAATCAGGACTTTGTTTTTCAAGTCCAACTCGATTTACAGAAGCGATGTAAATTCCATTAGCAATTGCGTGTGAACGTTGAATAGTCTGCCAACTTTCAAATTGAGCTTTTCCGTGCTCTTCTTTTTCATAAGGATGCCATCCAATTGCAGTAGGATAGAAAATAACCGAAGCACCTTTTAATGCTGTCAATCTTGCTGCCTCAGGATACCATTGATCCCAACAAATTAATGTTCCAATCTTACCAAATTCTGTATCAAAAACTTTATAACCTAAGTCACCGGGCGTGAAATAAAATTTTTCATAGTATGCTGGGTCATCAGGGATGTGCATTTTTCTGTAGATGTCAATTATCTCACCTTTTGTATTTATAACAGCAAGGGAGTTATGATAAAGTCCAAGATTTCTTTTTTCAAAAAGTGGAACGATCAAAACAACTTTTAGTTTTTTAGCAATTTTTGATAGAAAATTGGTAGAATGTCCTGGAATGGTCTCTGCCAAGTCAAAATATTTTATGTTTTCAGATTGACAGAAATACATTGAATTAAATAGTTCAGGTAAACAAACTACTTTAGCGCCCTCTTCAACGGCAATTTCTATGAATTCCCTAGCTTTTTTTAGATTTGATACTTTATCCTCTGAACAAGAATATTGAGTTAAACCGACCTTGAAATCTTTATTTACTTTCATAAATGACTCTTTAAAAATCTAATTATTCTTAAAATAAAAATACTAAAATCTTGACTTTTAATCTTTCCAGTAAAAATTCAAAACAAGTAAAAATTACACTTGATTTGAAAAACTTTATTTCATATTGTTTCAAAATCTCAAAATGATACATAAAATCAGTTAAAAACTTGATTTTTTTGCTAAAAACATATCTTTCATTCTGGCACAATGTTAGAGATAAAATGAGTAAAAATTAAGGAGAACAAAAAATGACACTGATAGAAATAATAAAAACAAGTTTGTTAGGATTTTCAGTATTATTCATCTTTCTTTGGATTTTCTTCTACTTATTCCTAAAATTCAAAAAGTCAAATAACAAGGTCGTTGAGGATAATCAATTAAATATTCCTGTAAGACCAATGGCTAGACCAGCTGTTCAAAGTTCGCCAGTAGTTGTTCAACCTGTAATTAATCAGTCAATAAATCAAGTTAGATATAACAACTCTAATTATAACAGTAAAAGAAACCAATATAATCCTTACAACGAAAATAGAAGAGCATCTGCAAATCCTAATGTGAAAAGATCTGATAGATATGTTGTTTTCAATAAAAATCAATTTGGTTTTAATTACAATGTATAATTAACGAGGAATGGATATTTTCGAAATCACTGTAAAAGCTTTATGACTAACGAATTTATAAATAGCATAGATTACAATTTGAATTTTCTTTGGATTTGGTTCTTCAATATGTTTCTTTTTTCATACTTCTTTACAAAATCTTAAACTTAAAATCTTAACTGTCTCATTAAGTATCAATATCTCACTTTAATACACCAATTTAATAAACTACCTTTTAAAAACTAAAAATTCTATGGGTTTTCAAAACCTAATTTTGGCTTGATTTTAGTTCATTATAAATGAGTAATTCAGGATTGAAAAATGGAATTAATTGAAATAATTCAGGATGCACTTTTACTATCAGTAATCACTTTTGCATTAACTCTTATAATTTTCTCAATTTTTTTTAGGATCAAAAGATCAAGCATCAATAAACAGAATGGAATGGAATCAAAAGAAACAAAAAATATTAAACCTCTTAAACAAATTCAGATTAATTATAACAGCAACATTTCTATTAGACCTGAATTGAATCCAGCTTTGAAAAGAACTAATTCTTCAAAGATATATCCAATTAAAAATACTCCACTTCCAATTAACAAAGTAGCTTTAGGAACCAGTTCAAACAATAAAGATAAATTTATTGTTTTCAATAAAACAACCTTTAATTGAGGTTTAACTCTCTAGCCTTCTATCATAACAGAACATTTTTATTTGATAAATGTTATTACAATAAAGTGCTAAGTTGAAATTAATTTATTTTCAAAATTTATTTTGAGATAATAACCTGAATTTTTTCATCCATATAATCTGCATCAAAGAAATAATTTAATTTGATAATTATTCAATAAGTTTAAATCAAATTTAGAATTTTCTTTAAAGCGTGATCATCAATAGCTAAAACATTAAATTTAAATTTTCACAAAGTGGAGAATTTTCAAATAGTGAATATTTTTGCATTAAAAAAAAGTTAGAAATGGCCTCAACCTTTAAAATAGATGGAATGACCTGTAGTCATTGCATCAAAGCTGTTACCAAAGCTCTTGAAGATGCTGGAATAAAGCACTTCAAAGTAGAACTTGGTTTACTTGAGTTAGATTTAACAGAAAATCTGATTACAGTTGAAAAATTAAAACAAATAATTAAGGAAGCTGGTTACGATTTAATCGAATGAAAAAAATTCAAAACATAATCATCGAAATAGATGGAATGACTTGTGCGAGCTGTGTCGCAAGAGTAGAAAAGGCAATTTCAAAAGCAAAAGGTGTTCATAAAGTAAATGTAAATTTAGCCAGCGAAAAAGCTACATTATCAATTGATGACGAAGTATTCGATTTAATAGAAGTAAAAAATTTTATTGAGAATGCGGGTTATCAAGTAAAAAATATCAGCTACGACAAGATAAACTCATTTCCCTTTAAATCTCAAAACTTAGATAAAGTTAAGGAATTTAAAGAAGAATTTATCATCTCGTTTATACTCACTTTACCGATTTTATTATTGAATATGTTATTAATGTTTGAATCTGTGTTTACTTTTTCAATTTCTTTTCAAAACTATACAAACCGCATTTTATTCATTTTGACATTAATTCTCATAATTACATCTGGGCGTAAATTTTATTTTAATTTTTTAAAAAATTTAAAGTCTCTTTCGTTTGATATGAACTCTTTGATTGCTATTGGGACAGGCTCAGCGTTTTTATTTAGCACAATGGTAACTTTTTTCCCAGAATTATTACCAAAAAATTTTGAAAATCACGTTTACTATGATACTACCGCAGTAATAATATCTTTAGTTTTACTTGGAAAGTGGTTGGAAGCTAAGGCAAAGTTCAAAACTAATGAAGCAATAAATGAATTGATAAAAATACAACCTCAAAAAGCGACTGTAAAAGTTGGTGAAAATGAAATTGAAAAAAACATAAATGAATTGAATGTAAATGAAATTGTAATAATTAAACCGGGACAATATATTCCAACTGATGGAATTGTTATAAAAGGTCAATCTACTGTTGATGAGTCAATAATTTCAGGCGAAAGCATTCCCGTAGAAAAATCAATCGGTTCATTAGTTAAATCAGGCTCTGTCAACAAAACTGGTTTTATTGAATATCGAGTTACTTCAACTGCAGCTAATTCAACCTTGAGTCAAATTATAAGATTAATGGAAGAATCCCAGAGTTATAAAGCTCCTATTCAAAAAATTACAGATAAAATCGCTTCGATTTTTGTCCCTGTTGTAATATCTATAGCAACTTTAAGTTTCTTCGGCTGGATTTTAATATCAAATAGTTTTGAAGTTGCATTAGTAAATTTCATTTCAGTTATGATAATAGCTTGTCCCTGTGCATTAGGATTAGCAATTCCTACAGCTATTGTTGTGGGGATTGGAACTGCAGCCAAAAATGGAATCTTGATACGTGACGGAAGTAGTTTAGAATTATTTGATAAGATAAAAACTATTTTCTTTGATAAAACTGGAACTATAACAAACAAAAAATTAAAAATTGATTCTTTCAAACTGTTTAATAAAAAAATTGAAGAGGTCTTAGAATATTTAATCCCTGCTGAAAAAAAATCAGAGCATCCAATAGCACAAGCAATAATAGAATTTTCAAAAAAATATGACTTTGATGAAAAGAATTTAGAACATTTTGAAAGCAAAACAGGCTTTGGAATTGAAGCTGTAGTTGATGGTCACCCTGTGATTGCTGGCAATAAAAATTTTATTACTCAAAAAATCAAAAATGATCTAAAGATTTCTTCTGCTGATAACTCAGAGTTTTATGTGGTAATTGATAACAACTTAGAAGCAATATTTTCAATATCTGAAGAAATTAAACCAGAAGCAAAAGATGTAATTGATCAATTTTCAAAACAGGGAGTAAAAACAATTTTAATTTCGGGCGATAAAGAAAATGCTACAAGAAAAATAGCTGAGTATTGCAATTTCTCTGCTTACGAATATGGATTAACCCCGATGGAAAAGTTTGATATCATAAAAAAATTCCAAGACAAAAATGAAATTGTTGCTTTCGTAGGGGATGGAATAAACGATGCACCTTCGATAAATCAGGCAGATGTTGGTATTGCTATGGGGACAGGGACAGATATAGCTATTCTTTCGGGTGATGTAGTTCTTTTAAACAACAATCTTAAAAATATTTTGAATTTCAAGGAAATATCAAAAAAAGTTAATTCAGTAATTAAGCAAAATTTATTTTGGGCTTTTATTTATAATGTTATTGGAATTCCATTAGCAGCTTTTGGTATGTTGAATCCAATTTTTGCAGCATTTGCGATGTCTCTAAGTTCTGTGTCGGTTATTTCAAATTCTTTGAGGATTAAAAGAGTAAAAAGATAACTTAAATTTTCCATTCAATTAGAGAATGTTAAAATTCATTAATGATTCAAAAATTATTTTTTCATTCTTTTGAAATAAGGCGATTATAAAATTAATATTTACTTATATTCAAATTGTTTCTCTCCCCTTCTTTGATTATGTTTCAAATAAAAATTATTAAGATGAAGAAACTTTACCCATTTATATTTTTTCTCGCATTTCAAATTTCACTTCATTCTCAATCAATTGATTATGAACTTAAAGAAAACATTCACTACTACGATGATGTTGTTAATCAATCAGATGAGTATGTAAAAGAAAGGTGTGTATTGGATTTGTATTATCCAAAAAACATAAAAAATTATCCTATTCTTGTTTGGTTTCACGGTGGAGGATTAAAAGGTGGTAATAAAGAAATTCCCGAAGCATTAAAAGAAAAAGGAATTGGAATTGTTGCAGTTAATTATCGTTTGTATCCAAAAGTTAAATCTCCAAAATTTATTGAAGATGCAGCAGCTGCTGTGGCGTGGGTCTTTAAGAACATCAAAAATTTTGGTGGAGATACTTCTTTAATTTTTGTTTCTGGCTTCTCTGCTGGTGCATATCTTTCATTAATGATAGGACTTGATAAATCGTGGCTTAACAAACATAGCGTTGATGCAAATCGAATTGCAGGGATAATTTCATTGAGTGGTCAAACAATCACACATTTAATAATTAGAGAAGAAAAAGGAATTCCTAATATTCGCCCTATAGTTGATAGCTTAGCTCCACTTTTTCATATTCGACCTGATGCACCACCATTGATTTTGATTACTGGTGATAGAGAATTGGAATTGCTCGGACGATACGAAGAAAATGCATACTTGATGCGAATGATGAAATTAACTGGACATCAAAAAACAAAACTTTACGAACTCGAAGGATACAGTCACGATATTACTTATCCAGCATTTCCACTTCTACTTAAAGAAGTTCAAAGAATAGTTGAAGAAAAGGAAAAAATTAAATAGTCATTTTAATTTATAAAGGAAAGTACATTGTTAATTCAAATATCAACTTTAGTTTTTGTGTTCTTGACTTTAATTGTCATTGTTTTTCAATTAGCTCTTGCTATGGGAGTTCCGTGGGGTGCTGCATCTATGGGTGGAAAATTCCCCGGTAAATATCCCCCCAAAATGAGAATGGTTGCTGCTTTTAATGCGCTGGTTTTATTTTTCTTTTGTGTGATAGTTCTTTCAAGAGCTAATTTTATTGCTCCACAGTTATTCTCATTTTCCAAAACAGCGATATGGTTTGTAATTATATTTTTCGGAATTTCAACAGTGATGAACATAATTACTCCAAGTAAAATAGAGAGAATTTGGGCGCCAGTAGCAGCTTTTCAACTAATTACAAGTTTAATTATTGCGTTAAGTTGAAAAAAGTTTTTATGCAATTATGTTTGAAGTACTTAAAACAAATTTGATTTATTAAATGATGATTATGGTTTAAGAATAAGTAAACTTATTAAATAAGTAGCTTTTAGATTTTACCTCAAGGTATAAAAAAAATTATTAATGTTTCCAAAGTTCTCTGTCGAGACTTCTATATTGAATTGCTTCGCTTAGATGATGAGGAAGGATTTTTTCACTTTTATCTAAATCAGCAATAGTTCTGCTAACCTTTAGAATTCTATCATAAGCTCTTGCAGATAGTCCAAGTTTTGTCATAGCCATTTTTAATAATTCTTCGCCTGCAGAGTCAATTTGGCAGAATTCTTTAATTTCTTTTGAGCCCATATCAGCATTGGAAAAGATATTTTTTCTACCACGAAATCTTTTTTGTTGAATTTCCCGAGCAGCAATTACGCGCTCACGAATAACTTCAGATTTTTCTCCAACGCTTTTTGAAGCTAATTCTTTATATTTTACAGCAGGGACTTCAATATGAATATCAATTCTGTCTAATAGAGGTCCCGATATTTTCGCCATATACTTTTGTATTTGAACAGATGTGCAAGTGCATTGCTTTGTTGGGTCTGTGTAAAAGCCGCAGGGACAAGGATTCATAGCTGCTGCTAACATAAAATTTGCCGGAAATTCTAATGACATTTTTGAACGAGAAACAGTAACTTTAAAGTCTTCTAAAGGTTGTCTCAAAACTTCAAGTACATTTTTTTTGAATTCTGGCAACTCATCTAAAAACAAGACACCGTGATGAGCAAAAGAAACTTCTCCTGGCTTCGGAAATGAACCGCCTCCAACTAAAGCTGCATCTGAAACTGTATGATGAGGGCTTCTAAAAGGTCTCTCTGTAACTATCGCTTTTTCTTTGGGAAGTATTCCAGCTATCGAATGAATTTTTGTTGTCTCTAATGCTTCTTCAAAAGTCATTGGAGGAAGTATTGTAGGAATTCTTTTAGCAAGCATTGTTTTTCCAGAACCAGGAGGACCAATCATTATAATATTATGAGCTCCAGCTGCAGCTACTTCCAAAGCTCTTTTTACATTCTCTTGTCCTTTAACATCTGCAAAATCGAGGTTATACTTGTTAATTACTGAAAATAAATTTGATTTATCAACATAAGTTGGCTCTTTTGAAATATCATTATTTAGAAAAGAAATAACTTCATTCAAATTTTCAAATCCAAATACATCAACACCATCAACTATAGCTGCTTCTTTAGCTGATTCTGAAGGTAAAATTATTTTATTGATTGATTTGTTTTTTGCTTCAATGGCAATTGGTAAAGCACCTTTAATGTGTTTTAATGAACCATCTAATGAGAGTTCTCCAAGCAAAATTGTATTTTCAAGATTCTCTTTTGGAATTAACTCTATTGCAGATAATATTCCAATTGCTATTGGAAGGTCAAAAGCACTTCCCTCTTTTTTAATATCTGCTGGTGCTAAGTTTATTGTTATCTTTCTTGAAGGGAAATCTATTCCTGAATTTTTGATAGCGGCTATTACTCTTTCACGACTTTCTTTAACAGCATTATCAGGTAGTCCAACAATTATAAAACCAGGAACTAATTTTTCAACGTGAGCTTCAACTTCTACTAAATATGCTTCAATTCCATAGGTGGCACAACTTAATATCTTTGATAACATTATTTTTAATTATGGTTGAGGAACTATTTATACTTTCTTAAAAATTCTATTCTATCTCTGAGTTGATCAATCGGCACTAAAAGTTTATCTTTTCCATATATTGCATCATCTCTGTTAGTGAAAGCCAATTCATAATCCTTGCTCATAACTATAGCTTCCTCAGGGCATACTTCTTCACATAATCCACAGAATATGCATCTTAACATATTAATTTCAAATTTTTCAGGATATCTTTCTTTCTCTCTATCTGTTTCACCTGCCTGAACTTCGATAGCCAAAGCTGGGCAGACTCTTGAACACAAACCACAGGCAACGCATCTTTCCTCACCATTTGATTCCATTACTAATACTGGTCTGCCACGGTAAGATGCAGGAGGAATAAATTTTTCTTCTGGATATTCCATTGTGAATTTAGGTCTAACCATATTCTTAAAGGTTATGGCTAAACCTTTTAATATTTCAGGAATGTATATTTTTTGCCAAAATGTTAAATCTTTTTTTCGTTTCTTCAATGAGTTTTTAGTTTCTGACATATTTACTCCAAACTTTTCAAATTAAATCTTAAAAATCATTATTAATGCTGCGACCCAAACTATGTTAACGAGTGATAATGGGAACATAACTTTCCAACCTAAATTCATCAATTGATCATATCTAAATCGAGGAATACTCCATCGAACCCAAATAAAGAAAAACAGCAAAGCACCCATCTTTATAAAGAAAGATGCTATTTGGATTGTAGTTAATAACCAGTTTGGCATTTTCAAAGTTTCAATGAATGGAACGTGCCAACCACCTAAATAAAGTGTTACAATTAATGCTGATGCGATAATCATATT
>JANWVQ010000023.1 GCA_025056745.1 Ignavibacterium sp. | reverse complement strand
TTCAGTCCAGATGGTAAATATCTTGCAAGTGGTGGATTAGATGGTGCAATAATTTTGTATGGAGAGGAGTAGGAGCTACAAGCTAAGAGCAAAAAGCAAAGGTAATGTTAAATGTTGAGAGTTAAATGTTAAATGGAAAATCTGTGATAATCCGTTGAATCAGTGTCATCTGTGGGCTATAAAAAAATGAATGAATGATTGGGTGAATGAGTGATTGGGTGAATGAGTGATTGGATTAGAGCTTTGTAATTCTTAGAGTTCTATTAAAAATTGAAAATTAAACACCTAAAATTTAACATCATAAAAGAGGTATCTATGATAGAACAAGTCCGAGAATACAAAATCATCTCGAAAATTGGTGAAGGTGGAATGGGTGTTGTTTATAAAGCTTTTGATGAAAATCTGGAACGATTTGTAGCTCTCAAAGCAATACATCCTGCACTAACCACTGATGAAAACATTGTGGCAAGATTTAAGAACGAAGCTAAGGTTCAAGCTGGTCTTATTCATCCTAATATTGTATCATTATTTTCTTTTTTTAAGGAGAACAACACTTATTTTATGGTGATGGAATTCGTCGATGGAATTACTTTAAGAGAACTAATTAGAGAAAACCAGAAACTCACCGAACAGCAAGCATTACCAATACTTTTACAATTACTCGAAGGATTAAGTCACGCACATTCAATGGGAATAGTCCACAGAGACTTAAAACCTGGTAACATACTTATAACAACAGATAATCGAGTAAAAATATCAGACTTCGGTATAGCTAAAGTTTTAGGGGACAGAGGACTTACTGCTACTGGTACGAAGATGGGAACTATCTACTATATGAGTCCCGAACAAATCAGAGCTCAAAAAGATATTGACCAGAGGTCGGATATCTATTCTTTGGGAATAATTCTTTATGAAATGTTGACTGGTAGGGTTCCATTTAATACAGAAACTGAAAGTGATTTTGAAATTATGCAGGAGATTGTCTATAAACCTCTTGAAAGTCCTAAAAAATTCAACCCGAGCATTAGCGATAAAATTGTAACGGTATTCGAAAAAATGACACATAAGGATAGAGAGCTAAGATACATAACCTGCTACCAATGTACTGAGGATATTAAAGGAAATTCACCTTTAGATAATTTTCAAATAAAAATTAAAGATACTGCCTCTAAAATATCCGTAACAGACTCTAATAAGTTAATAAACAGAAAACCGATAAATCTTAGTATTATTAAAGACGTTCGCTTGGTAAAGAAAATTGATAATTTTGATGGAATGTTTAGAAGTATAAGCTTGAAGGGAGAGATCTACACAGTTTCTTTTCATCCAGATGACAGAATGATCGCTTCAGGGGATTCATCAAAAAAAATAAAACTTTGGGATGTCAGTTCTGGTCAATTGATTAGAACTTTGGAAGGGCATAATGATATTGTTTATTCCGTCAGCTTCAGTCCTGATGGGAAGATTTTAGCAAGTGGAAGTGCCGATAACACTATCAAACTCTGGGATATTAATTCTGGTCAATTGATTATAACTTTGGAAGGGCATAATGGTTCTGTTAATTCCGTCACCTTCAGTCCTGATGGGAAGATTTTAGCGAGTGGAAGTAGGGATAAAACTATCAAACTCTGGGATATTAATTCTGGTCAATTGATTAGAACTTTGGAAGGGCATAATCGTTTTGTTTGGTCAGTCAGCTTCAGCCCTGATGGGAAGATTTTAGCAAGTGGAAGTTTTGATAACACTATCAAACTCTGGGATATTAATTCTGGTCAATTGATTA
>JANWVQ010000159.1 GCA_025056745.1 Ignavibacterium sp. | reverse complement strand
TTCAATAATGGACTTGTCGGGCTTGTGGTCCAAAGTCTCCATCTGTATCTATTACCTTGTCCTGAACGAGTCCAACTAATAACAACTGGTGAAGTGTTAAACTGTGAAGTAACCAAAGTTGTATTATTAGGTGGAGTTGCTAAATTAAACGGAGTAAGCTGAGGAATTCCTCTAGTTAATGTGATGTTTCTAGGACCATTTGCGGATTTTAATGAATCATTTTGAGGAGGGTTATTTCTAAATGCCCATACATCCCACTGACCTGAGACTGAACCTCCCGGGTTAATTCCAAAGTTTGCAAGCATTGAATCAAGTTGACCAGAAGTGAAAGTCAAACTATTTGTTGAAGTAGGAATAGTTAAAAGTCTTGGTGGAACTACAGGTGCTCCGAAAATCCATTTATAAGTAGCATTTGCTCTTGAAGTATCCCAAGTAATGGTTATTGGGGTTGTAGAACCTGGTAAAGTTGTAATAGTTGCATTATTAGCAGGAGCAGTTAAATTAAATGGTAATAGCTGACCTGCATCAGATATCCCACCATAAAGTATGAAAGGAGCTCCTTGTCCATTAGTACCATCAACTAATGCTTGCCAGGTAGTTCCATTTCGTTGTAATGCATTTCCTGTAACAGCTTGCCCAGCTATGGTAATAGGTGGTTGCCAAGGACCTGAAGCAAGTGAGCCAGTAAATCCCCACTCTACCCAATAAGTTCCAGGAGGTAAAGTAACATTAACAGGAGCAATAACTTCTTGAATTCTTCTTTGGCAATCTGTAGGAGTTGTGTTTAGAGCTCTATAAATATTAGTAAATCTTGCAGCAGACATTCTATTTGTTGTTGTATCACCCCAAACAACTGTTCCCCCACCATTTGGTGCACCATTCCAAATTCTGACAAAAACGCCTGTTAATGATACAGTTGTAGCACCAGTTTGATAGCTAAAGAATTTTATTGAGTCAATTCTCCAATTAGCAGTGGAAGTAAAATCATCTGCTATATAGAAAAAGGTTGCTTTATTTGCAGAAAACCCAAAAACTGTTAAACCAAGCGTTTGGTCTAAAATACTTGCATCACCTCCAGCACAACCGCCACCCGGTAATGTTACAAGAGGACCATTATTAAATAACACATTTTCTCCATATTTTGGGAATACCGTCTGTAAATTAAGATTTACTTTATTTTCATCTTGAACTGGGAATGCAACTTCTTTTGCATCTTGTGCAAAGAGGGACAAGTTCAGCAGAAGAACAAACAAAGAAATGTAGCTTGAGATTTTCCTCATATAAAGACCTCCTTATTATTTGATTTGAAATGAATTTAATGAAATGAAAATAAGCATATTAAACTCACTTAAAAAATTAGTTGCCAGTCTGAATATTTACAGACTGGCTTTTTGTTAAGATTATTTATTTAATATCATCTTTTTAACAGAACTGAAACTCTTTCCGTCAATTCCAGTTGCTTCAAGTTTATAGAAATATATTCCAGAATTTAGACCATCAGCTTTAAAGTTAATTTCGTGATATCCAGCAGCTAAGTTTCCATTTAACAAGGTTGTTACTTCTTGTCCTAAAACATTAAATACCTTCAAGCTTACCTTACTATCAACTGCTAAACTAAAATTAATTTTTGTACTTGGATTAAATGGATTAGGATAATTTTGCTCTAGTGAAAATTCATTTGGATTTAAGACTTCAACGGATACAACTTTACTATAATCTGATGTCCCGCCGAAATCAATTTGTTTCAATCTGTAGGAATAAGTGCCTGGTCTGACATTTTTATCAACGAATGAATAATTTTGTGGTTGAGTTGTTGTTCCATTTCCTTTAACAAATCCAATAGTTACAAAACCATTTCCATTATTTCTTTGAATTTCAAAACCTTCGTTATTTTTTTCTGTTGCAGTTGCCCAGTTAAGAACGACATTATTACCATTTGCAGCTGCAGTAAAGGAGGTTAATTCAACAGGAATAAAACCAGCTCCTTTAACTTGCAACATATCAATGCCAATATAATTTGAATAATTTCCATTCAATCCACCATCAAAAATTTGATAGTGAAGAGCGAATCTTACAAAACCGGAGACTGTGAAAATATAATTGTATTGAGCCCATCCGGTTTCGCTAACTAAAAATCTTGGAGATGATATTGTGAAATTAGCTACATTGCTTCCACCAGTTGGAGATACCCTCACAAACATTGAGTCATCCCATTGATTGTTGTCAGGAGCTCTATGATAAAAACTTAAAGTATCACCAGCAGAAACACCTACAACTGGAGAGATTAACCAGTGACTAATGTAGAAACCATTTGCCCCTTGATAATTGGATGCAACATAACCTTGTGTAGGTCCTTCAAAAGCAGGGAATGGAGGAGTTGCAGAAGGCGTAAACCAAGCTGGTTGAGATCCACCACCGTCTTGGTCAACAACAATCCAACCACGAGCTTGCAAGCCAGCAACACTATTATCTCCATTGAAATTATCCTGGAAAATAATAGCTTCGGAAGTAAATGTTGTGTTTGTAGCCTCATTTTTGAAGCTTTCGGCAGTTCCTGGTCTAACAAGATTTTCATCTTGTGCTACTAATAGAGCGCAGGAAAAAAGAAAGAGAAGAAGGAATTTTTTCATAAATGCTCCTTTTTTTGATTATTGTTTTTTATTTAATAACAATAGATGAGTAAATAATCAATAAAAATATCTAAGCCCTCTCAATAAAAATAATATATCAAACTCACGTGCTAATAATAAAAATATTATAATTAAATCGCAAGAAAAAAATAAAATAATTTATTCAAATCACTTTGAGAAATCTTTTAGGTTTTATTGATTATATCAATCTTATAAATTAAGTGTTACTAACACAGTGATAAAAATTTTTTCATATTACTTAATTTTCAAAAGATATAATAAAACAAATTCTTAATTCACGATATCTTTAACAATTTGAAGGAACTTGATAATTATGATATTTATTTTTTTATAAGAGTCTCTCTATTCTAATTGTTTCGTGATAACTATCCAACGAGGAAATAGTAACTGTTTCTCCATTTTCTATATCAATATAACCATCCCTGTTCAAAGTATTGTCAGGTATTATCACCTCCATAATCTCACCAACCAAGAAAACCGTATTATTACTTTTAATTAAATATTCCTCTAAAAATTTACATCCAAATTTTATATTTGATTCTTTAACATAAGGTGCAGATAGAGTTTTTGAATATTCTGGTGTAAGATTACATTCTTCAAATTCTGATATATTTTCTAAATACTTTAAAGATGTTTGATGTGCTTGTTTATATATTTTTTTATTGATATGATTTATCGTAAAGCACCCAGTCTCTTTGATGTTGTTATATGTATGTCTCGGAACAGATAAGGGTCTGAATAAAATTCCTATCAAAGGTGGATTTGCTCCAACGTGAATTACTGAGCTAAAAATGGCTAAATTCGTAAT
>JANWVQ010000184.1 GCA_025056745.1 Ignavibacterium sp. | reverse complement strand
AGTTTTAGGAAATCTACCCGTAAGTTTTTCGTGTTCTTCTGCGTACTTCTTAATTTCTTCTAAAATTCGTCTATTGCTATCTGGTGAAGTTATGCTTTTCTCAATTTCTTCTGCATTGAATTCTCTTTCGTCTTCGAGTTCATCAATTTTTTTTCTACCTGTTTCTGGATCAATTACTTCAACCAATTCACCTTCGTTAAGAAAAATTCCATTAATTCTAACTTCCGATTTAATTTTAATAGCTCTATAATCAACTAAATAACCATCTAATACAGCTTGCTCGTAAGAATATTTAAAGACTGGATAACCAAAATAAGCAGTAGTATGAGCTGCAGGAGTTGCAGTCAAACCAATTTTAATTGCATCAAAATGGTTAAGAACATTACGCCAAACATTTACATCCTTTGAGGTGTAACCTCTATGACATTCATCAGCAATAATTACATCGAAGGCGTGAATTGGAATATTAAATTTCTCCGCATCTTCTGTAATCTCAGGATCATTTTGACTTTCTTCGAACGATCCTTCTCTACCAAAAAGATTAATTGCCATTCTTTGTATTGTTGAAACATAAACAAAAGTATGAGACGAACTTGGTGAAGTTAGATACTCATTTGGTAAAACCTCAACATTAAATTTTTCATTCTCATCAAAATCTTCTTTCCTAAACTTTTGTGAATAAACTTCATATTCTTGATTGAATTTGTTTCCACTTGGTGTTACGAATGTGGCAAAAGCTTGAGCTGCTTGTGCAGCTAATGCTCTTCTATCAACAAGAAAAAGTATTCGACGAGCAAATCCCGATTTTAGTAAACGATAAATTAAAGATACAATTGTAAATGTTTTACCCGTTCCTGTTGCCATTGCAATCATTACTCGATGTTTATTTTCAATTAACGCTTTCTCAATTGCTGCAATGGCATCTCGCTGATAAGGTCTAAGTTTTTCAAAATTTATTGGTGTATTTTCTAACCATCTTTTTGCTGATTGAGTATCTTTTTTGAACATTTCTTCGAGAGCTTGTGGTGTGTGAAATTGTGCAATTTCTCTCGAATAATAATTTTCTTCTCTTACATCAGCGAAATAAATTATTTCACCATTTGTTGAATATAAAAATGGCACTTTGTATTCATTCCATAGACCTAAATTATTTTCAGCTCCTTTGGAATAGCGTTTGGCTTGCTCCAGAACATTTTGAGGATCAATTTGAGTTTTCTTTGCTTCAATGATGCCTAACAATCTACCATTAACGAATAGGGCGTAATCTGCGGGTCCATTTTTGGTTGGAAATTCTTCTAAAGCATAAGCAAAAAATAGAATATTAGTATTAAGTAAACGGAAAGGTATTATTTCCCAACCCGAATTTTTAAGTAGTTTGTCAATTTTTTGTTTTCTAACCTGATATTCGCAACTCATATTTAAGTTTATCTTTCTTTTAATCCAATTCCCGGATAATCAGTTAAGGTGACTTTACCATCAATCACTTTCATACCTTCGAAAGGATCATTTTTAATTAATAATGCTCCATCTAAATCAGCCCAATCAACTATTGGTGATAATTGTGAAGCAGCAGAGATAGCGCAAGATGTTTCAGTCATACAACCAATCATCACTTTCATACCCAATGATTTAGCAAGAGTTATCATCTTATAAGCTTCTCTCATTCCAGTGCATTTCATAAGTTTGACAACTACTCCTGAATAAACATCTTTCATTTTTATCAAATCATTTAATCTTTGTATTGATTCATCACCTAAAACAGGAATTGGTGAATTCTGAGTTAACCAAGCATTTTCATCAATCATTTCTTTGGGCATCGGTTGTTCGATATACAGCACTTTGTTCTCAGCTAGATAATGAATAAAATCTAATGCGTAATGTTTATCTTTCCATCCTTGATTGGCATCTGCGGTTAGTGGTTTGTCAGTTACAGAACGAATTGTTTCAATCATCTCTTTATCGTTATCTCTTCCTAATTTTACTTTAAGAATTTTGAACTCTTGAGCTTCTAATACTTTTTGACGGACTATATCAGGTTTATCAATTCCAATTGTGAATGTTGTATAAGGAGTTTTGTTTTTATCAAATCCCCAGATTTTATACCAAGGTTTTCCTAAAAGTTTTCCAACTAAATCGTGAAGAGCGATATCGACAGAAGCTTTGGCAGCAGTATTCTTTTCTTCGATTGAATCAACATAAGATAAAATATTTTCCAACTCGAATGGGTCATCAAATTGCTCAAGATTGACTTTTGATAAAAATTTACTTGCAGTTTCTTGTGATTCACCTAAATATGGTGGCATTGATGCCTCGCCATATCCTTTAATTCCTTCATATTCAATTTCAGTTAGCATAACGGGTGTAGTTGTTCTAGAACTTACAGCAACTGTGAAAGTGTGCTTTAATTCAAGCGTATAAGGTCTGAATGTTAATTTCATTTTTGAGCCTTTGTTCTTAATAATACTTTTAGCAAAGAGATTTGATTTGTTACCAATGATTGAAGCTGCGGTGAATAATGAAGTTACTTTAATAAAATTTCTTCTGTTTTGTTTCATAGTTATTAATATTAATTAGTTAAAGTCAAAAACAATTAAGACTGTTTGAAAAGATGTTATCTACTCATAATTGATAAAAATTTTATGAAGAAATTTTTTGATAAACTTTTCAAACAGTCTATGAAAAATTTCATTAATAATTTTCTGTTAGTTTTCTCAACTCCATCGAGTGAGAATAAAATTCTTCTAGAGTTAATTCCTTCAAGAAGACAAAACCATAAGCAGCTCTTAATCTTGGATGAGAATGTTTCAAAAAGAAATCTTTACCCAAACATTTTTTGATAGTATGATATTGTTCAACTTGAATTTTTTGAGCTAATCTTGAGAAAGGTCCATCGTATTCCCAGCTTGGAAAACTTGCAGCTCTTTGTGAACCATAACTATTCAAGAAAGTATTTTCCATAATTGCCATTGAATTCAAACTCACAGGAACGAATATATTAGCTTCAGCGGGATGGAAACGATACCAAACATTTCTGTATCCCCAAACTTTGATGTCTTTAATACCAGTTTCTTTCTCATATAATTTCAATGCTTCTGATGTCGCTTGAAGAACTTTGTAATGGGTGTCAGGTCCACTACCCTCTGGATCTAAAGCGACAGTTACAATTGTTGGTTTTATCTTTTTAAGTAAGTTCAAAATTGGAATTACATCTCTATTAATTTCTGGATTTTCTGTGAATATATCTCCTTGATAAAAACCAAGTCTCATATGAGTGACTGATTCAGTATTAAAACCAAAGAATGCCCAGACTATTTCTTCCTCAAATTCTCTCATCATTCCTTTTAATTTTTGAACGTGTGGGATGTCTTTTTTCCCGGGGTATTGAGTTTTGAAATAGTTAATCAATTCATCTACTCTATCTTCAAGATAATTAATATTATCTTCTTCATAAATTTCTATCAAGTTTCTTAATAATCTTCTTGAAACAGCTTCTTTTCTAACTGTCCTGCTATGTTCTGCTATTCCATCAAGGTATAAGTGAACATCTTGATTCTTTCCATCTCTGAATTCTGGATCAAAATATCTTTGCTTGAATCTTTCTTTGAATTCTTTAATCTGTAAGAAATACTTTAGATCTTCAAGAAGTCCGAGCATATATGAATTAGTAACTGCTGTAAATCCACTTGTCATTGTTACGAAGTGATGTTGATTACTGGGCTCACGAACTAAGTGAGTTATGTAAGGCAAATAACCAAGTGGAATATCATCGTGATGAGGTCCTGTATGAAGTATTATCTGATTTGAGATGTGTTCCAAACCTTTGTTAATTCTTTGAATAATTGAATCGTAGATTTCTTGCCCGATTTCTTTTGGTGATTTCCCAGTTTTTTTGAGAATATATTTAGTTAGCTTTGTTGAATTGTAATCATTCTCATCTAATTCCAATAAAGATTTCTTTGCATCTATGACCAAATTAATTACAGCTCTTTCAATAGACTTTTGAGAAATTGGTTCTTCTTTTTGAACATCAACAAATCTTCTTTCAACTAATCTGAATGCTGCTCCATCAGTCAAATAAAAACGAGCATTTTTTAATCTTTGTAAAACGGTTGCAGGGTATTTATTAGTCCTTTCACTTTGAATTGAATCTCGAACGATATTTGCTTTAGCTTCTCCGGCAGCTATTATAATTGCTGTTGCATTGGGATTATATGTAATTGTATCTAAACCAATAGTAATTACTAATCTTTTTTTAGCGACCTCAATTCCACCGAGATCCGTAGCGGCAGCTGCTTGAGTTTCATAATTTGTAGCTATTAATCTGGTCGTCGAATAGTGATCACTTCCCATTACGTTAAAACCTATATGTCCATCTGGTCCTATTCCACCTAAGAAAAATCCAATCCCTCCCATCTCTCTTATTTTCTTTTCATAGTCAGTGCAAAACTGATCGACAATTTCGATTGTTTGTTTTTGTAATCTTTCCAAAGTTGTTGAAGGATATCTTGTCCTTAATGTTAAATCGACAACTTGATCCGGAAAAATTTCATCTAAACTTAAATTATTTGGAGTTGGGATTTCATTAATATTCATAAATAGTGCTTTGTTTGGATCTAATCCCCAATTGCTGAAATAAAATTTCTGAATGTAATAATAGAAGCTGTTATGCTGATTTGTATCAATTGGGTAAAACTCGTCTATTTGAACAAACTTAAAGCTCGTAATATCTGGTCTCTTTGAGGGATTTAAATCAACTTTTTTTAGTTCCTCTTGAACTGACTCACTATCCCACTTTTTTAGAAAATAAGCCACCCATTTGATAAAATGCTCAGGAGTTTTACCAGTTGGAAGGGATATAACACCACCAGGATTTTCCTGCATCCACTCAATAAATCTTAGAGCTGTTAACTTACCAAGTTCAGGAAAATTTGAAACTTGAATAACAGGAATCTTTTCGGTAGGTCTGTAGATGAGTTCTTTTCCAGATAAATTCAGATAATATTGTTCGACTTTTGATAGCATAGAAATTCTTAAGGTTGTTAATGGAAATATTTTTACTTTCAAAAATAATCATAAAAATACATAGGCATAAAAGAAGCTATAAAATTTTCATCTGCTGTTATCTAATTTGAAATTATATTTGTGTTAATATTCTTTAAAAAAATTTTGAGCGGTATGAGTGATTCGAAGAAAATTTTTGAAGAGATAAGCAATCTTACTACAGAGCAAAGAAATCCAAAGTCGATGAATATTGACAAATTGGATACTCTCGAAATTTTAAGGATTATAAATGAAGAAGATAAAACAGTTCCAATAGCAGTTGAAAAAGAAATACCTTATATTCATCAAGCTGTTGAGATAGTTATACAAGCTCTTAAAAATGGAGGAAGATTACTTTACTTTGGGGCTGGTACAAGTGGTAGGCTTGGAGTTGTAGATGCCTCAGAATGTCCACCAACTTTTGGAACACCTTACGGTTTGATTGATGGTTATATTGCAGGCGGTAAAGAAGCAATGTTTAGAGCTCAAGAAGGTGCTGAAGATTATGAAGAAAATGGTGCAAGAGATGTTATCACCGCAAAAGTTACAGAAAAAGATGTCGTATGTGGTATAGCCGCAAGCCGTCGTACTCCTTACGTGATCGGAGCTATTAAAAAAGCAAAAGAACTTGGAGCAAAAACATTATTTATAACCACTAATCCAAGAGAGCATTTTAATATCAAAGAAGTTGATGTTGCTATTTGTCCTTATGTAGGTCCTGAAGTAATAATGGGTTCAACAAGAATGAAAAGTGGAACAGCTCAGAAACTTGTTTTGAATATGATTACGACAACAGCAATGGTTAGACTGGGCAAAACCTATGAAAATATGATGATTGATTTACAGATGACGAACAAAAAATTAGTCGAAAGAGCAAAAAGAATCGTAATGCTGATAACAGGTGTTTCTTACGAAGAAGCAGAGGAATATCTTAAAAAAGCAAATAATCACGTAAAAAGTGCTTTGGTAATGATAAAAGCAAATGTTGATTACCAGGAAGCGCAAGAGCTTCTTAAAAAGGCTGATGGCTTTGTGAGAAAAGCAATTGAAATTAAATTAAATTCTAAATAATCAATTACCAATTTCTTTCCTTGTAATAAATAATTTAGCTATTATTAAGAAAATTTCTTGAAAAAATTATTCAGATATATTATTTTTAATTCAGCAAAATAAAGCATTAAATCATTTCATCATTTAATTAAAAGAGGAGGTCGTAATGAGACGACAAATTACCATTTTATTTTTTATCTCTTTAATCATTTCATTTCAAGCCATTGCGCAGACTCTATTACAGAGAACTGCTCAAATTAGACCGCCATCTCAACTCGAGCAAGGATTTGGAAATATAATTGCAGGGGTTGATTTTGATAATGATGGACTTCCAGAGATTTATGCTTGCAATAGCAATTTCATAGATAGACCTTATGAACTTGTTCCAAGATTATATAAGTTTGAATGGAATCCTGTTCAATCTCGATGGGACTCAGTCTGGGGATATGTTTCTGATATTCCAAAACAAAATACCTGGCCAGCATTAGCTTGGGGTGATGTTGATAAAGATGGAAGAAAAGAAATTTATTGGGGCCCAGTAAATTTCCTTGATGCACAGCTTAATCCTAATCCAGCAAGAATATTAGTTTTTGAATATCCTGGTGATGGTAGTAACAATATGGGTGTCAGCGACGGCTTTGGTGGATTTTTACCAAATGCAAAAACTACCATTGTTCCAGATAATATGTTTGAATTACGACCAATAAGATTTGAAATAATTGATATTGATAATGACAATAAAGATGAGATAATCCTTGTTGATAGAAGAGCTGCAAATGGAAATTATCACGTTGGAGTCCTATCTGTAAATACTATTCCAAATGATGGTAGCGGACTTGAAGTTTGGACAACAAAATTCTCTGGTTTGGGTGATTTTGTTTTAGCTGGAACAAACAATAAATGGGATATGACTGTTTTTCCACCTTACATTGTGCTTTGGGGAAATTCAGGTGAAACATATCTAATTAAATACAATCCACCACCAACAGGATACGTTGTTAATCCTGCTCAAAATACTGTGGCTGGAAGATTGGGAAGCTTCAAAGGTTCTGTTGCAGTTAATTACAATGGAAATAGAGAAATGTTTGTCGGTGGATGGTTCGGAACAGCCACATTGCCTGGCGGTAGGGTTTATTATTTCAGAAAAGCTGCCGGGGCAGATTCTTTAGTCTCTTTCCAGATTGCTAATCTCTCAGTTTTTGATAGAGATACTACTTCAGTTCTTAGACTTAATGGTGCAGCAGCTGGTGATATCGATAACGATGGAAGATTAGATTTGATATTTGGTTCAAGAGGTGGAACATCTCAACCAAATGCAATGATCTTCAGAGTTGAACATCAAGGTGGTGATTTGACAAATCCAGCTAACTATGTTGCATCAGTTATTGACTCCGCTATTATTCAAGAAGGTGGAGATTATGATGTTATTGCTGTTGCAAACGTTGATGGAGATCCTGCACACGAAGTAATTTATACTCAGGGTTATCCAAGAACTGCTACAACTTATCCTCCTGTGCCGATTGTAATTCTTGACATTCAACATACACCAGTTTCTGTTGATAGAATAGAGGATTTCATACCTTCATCAATTTATTTAGAACAAAATTTCCCAAATCCATTTAATCCAACTACAGTAATAAATTTTGGAATAACAGAAGCATCAAATGTTGATTTAAGAGTATATGATATGTTAGGTAGAGAAGTTGCTGTTTTAGTTGATAACCAATTTATGGAAGCCGGGAAATACTCAATGAAATTTCACGCAGATGGTTTAGCAAGTGGAATTTATTTATATAAGTTAAAAGCCGGTCAATCAGAGTTAGTCAAGAAAATGCAATTAATTAAGTAGAATTATTAATAATTTATAGAGGGTTGTTGGAAGTTTTTATAATCTTATCATAAACTCTTCTGACAACCCTTTTATTTTAATCTTTCCGAATGAAATTGTGCTTCAATCAAATGATAATGAGGTCAAAATGAAAAATATATTTTACAAAATCACCTCAATAAAAATTATTATCCTGCTTTTGTTTGCTTTAAGTGAATTATTATTTGCAGGTATAACTGGTAAAATTGCAGGAAAAGTTACAGATGCAGAAACAGGTGAACCTTTGGTGGGTATCAATGTGATTATTGAAGGAACTGGATTAGGCGCTGCAACTAATGTCGATGGTAATTATGTAATCAACAACGTTGAGCCTGGAACATATAATTTAATTTTTTCTGGAGTCGGATATCAAAAAAAGATAGTTACGAATGTAAAAGTTTCAAGTGATTTCACAACTCGAATCGATGTACAACTTTCTGTTGAAACCATTGGACTTGAAACCATCGTAGTAGAAGCAAAACGTCCTTTAGTAAGAAAAGATTTGACATCTTCACACACGGTTATTGATAACACACAAATTGAAGCATTACCTGTTGAGAGTGTTGATCAATTACTTGCACTTCAGGCAGGTATTACAAAGGGCGCTGGAGGAGAACTTCATATTAGAGGTGGAAGATCTACAGAAATTGCATATAATGTCAATGGCATTTCATCAATAAATCCTTATGATTACGGCAGAACCGTTCAAATTTCAACAAATGCTATTCAAGAACTTTCTGTTGTAAGTGGAACATTCAATGCAGAATATGGTAATGCTCTTAGTGGTGTTGTAAATGCTATAACTAAAGAAGGTGGATTGAAGTATACAGGTTCACTTTCCTATTACACTGGAGATTATATAAGTGCACGCAAAAATATTTTCCTCAACATTGGGTCTATTAGTCCCGTTAATAATCAGGTTATTGAAGGAACTTTTGGTGGACCTATTCCATATACAAATGGTATTGTCTCGTTCTTTTTATCTGGGAGGTACAATGATGACAAGGGTTATTTTTATGGTATAAGGCAACATACAATTTATGATTCTGTTTACAGAAATCCCAATAATGCAGATGATATTAGAATTTCTATGACAGGGGATAATGCAATAGTTCCAATGAATCCTTCTAAAGATCTCAATTTGACAGGCAAGTTTACTGTAAAGCCTATTCCCTCATTAAAAATCAATTATGATATCGTATTCTCAAATTCTAACTACAAAACTTATAATCACGAATTGAAATACAATCCCGACGCAAATTATAACAGATATGAATGGGGATTAATAAATTCATTAGAGATTCGTCAAACAATAGGTTCTAATACTTTTTATTCTCTAAAAGGTGCATACAGTATTTATGACTTCAAAAGATATTTATTCCCTCTATTAAATGCTTCTGGAAAAGCTGTGAGTTTTAGACCAGGAATGAGTTTAACAAATATTAAGGCTGATCCAAGATATCAACCTTCTCACAAAAGTTTTAAAATAACTCCATATACTTTCCTCTCTGGAGGAACATTGAATGAACATTTTTATCAAAGATCTTATTCAACTGAAATTAAATTTGATTTAACAAGTCAGGTTTCAACAGAGCACGAATTAAAATTCGGAGTTAAAGGAAAGTATGACATATTAGATTATCAATATTTTACAATTTTAAGAGACTCATCAATTTATAGAAATCCAACTATACCTCCTGTCAATTCACTTTATCACGATCTATATAGTAGAAAGCCAGTTCAATTTTCAGCATATCTTCAAGATAAGATGGAATTTACTAATATGATAATCAACGCTGGGCTAAGATTTGATTATCTAAATCCAAAATCAAAATATGCTCCTAATATTTTCAAACCAGCCTCTGACTTTAAGCAGGCAAAAGCTAAAAGTATTTTTAGTCCCAGATTAGGAATTTCATTTCCCATTACAGATAGGGGAATAATTCATTTTTCTTATGGTCATTTTTATCAGATACCTCCTTTTAGGTATCTATATACTAATCCTGACTTTAAAAACACTGGTAGCAGACCTACTTATGGTAATGCAAATTTGAATCCAGAGAAAACTGTCACCTATGAAATGGGCTTACAGCAACAACTTTCTGAAACTATAGCTTTCAACTTAACTGGATTTTATAAAGATGTTAGAGATTTACTGGCTTTACAAGAAATACGAATTAGTACAAGCGAATCATACTTGAAGTATGTAAATAAAGACTATGCTAACATAAAAGGTATAACTTTTTCTTTAACGAAAAGAAAATTACCAGATGACTTATTCGGTGCAACATTAGATTATACTTTTCAAGTAGCAGAGGGAAATGAAACAGGAGCATCAGCATTTTTCCTTGATTTATCTTCTGGTAGGCAAAGCGAGAAAATTCCAGTGCCTTTAGCTTGGGATCAAACTCATACTCTTAATGGGACTATTACTTTTGGAAGTTCAAAAAATTGGGTTTTATCTTTAGTTGGATCAATTAGTTCAGGTTTGCCCTATACTCCTGAGTTAATAGATCAACAAATTTATTTGAAAACAAATAGCGAGAGAAAACCAATCTCGATGAATGTTGATTTATTATTCGAGAAATCATTTGACTTTAAAGTTCTGGTTGCAACACTGTTTATAAAAGTTTTTAACCTTTTCGATACAATGAACGAAAGATTTGTTTATGATGACACCGGCAGAGCTACTTACACATTGGAAGCTTCAAAAGGAGGACCACAAGAAACTAACAGATTATCTAAAATCATTCCAGGTATAAAATCAGCAGATGAATATTTTAATAGACCACATTACTACTCTGCTCCAAGAGAAGTAAGAATTGGTTTATCATTAGAATTTTAATGGAGTTTAATATGGTTAAAAAAATTATAATTCTTTTATCAATATTCTTTCTTTCAAAATTTGTATTAGCTCAAGAAACATTAGAGCAGCGAAGACAAAGAGAACATAAAGCTGTAATAGATTACATTCAACAGAATCATCCTCTCTATCCTATTAATAATCAACCTATTACAAATGACATTAAATATTCACTCAGAGAAAGTCTATCAAAAAAATCAGCTTTCAAAGATCGTAAAAGATATTTAATGAATGGAAATAACGTTACTTGTGAAATTTGGAATTATGGCGGAATTGGGCCTGGATACCCTGGTGCAGAATTAAGAGAACTCTTAGCAATGGTTTGGAAAGATGCACCTTATATATTTCAATTTACTCCGCTTGTAGCAGCAAAAGTTAAATCAGAAAACGGAGATACTGTTTACATAGTTAGTGATGGACTTTATGATTATGATACAAGACCCGGTTTAAGAGATAGAGATCCTTTAACTGGTCTTTGGTGGACGTTTGAACCATTGGAGGGATATGCAGATCCTAATCAGGAATTTATGGCTTCAAATCCAGCTTTTGATTCCGACAGAGACGGAAAACCTGATAGTTGGCCAAGAGAATGGTATAATTCTACTTTGGGTCAATATGTCTGGCCAGGTTATCTAAAACAAGGTGAAAATAATGCTGATCTTGAAGTTTACTGGGCAATGGATGATAGATTCAATCGTGAATTTAGATATTTCCCATTTCCTAATGATACTTTAAGAAGAGGTTTAGGAGTTCAAATTGATGGCCGCGCATTCCAATGGAGTAACTCTTTGGCAGCAAATGCAATATTTTTTGTTTGGACAATTACAAATGTAAGTGAAAAAGATCTCGACTCTGTGGTGTTTGGAATTTATGGTGACCCTGACGTCGGTGGTAAAGATAACAAGGATGATAATGGATTCTTCATTAAACCTTATGGTGATGATGTAAGAAATATTCCTGTTTACGCTCGTAGTATGGTCTATTTCTGGGATCCTGATATGCGCGGTGATAGAGGAGTTAGACTTGGTTATCTCGGTTGTAAATTTCTTGAAAGTCCGGGTAATCCTGATGATGCCATTGATAATGATGGTGATGGTATGGTAAATGAACGGCAAGATGATGGAATTGATAACGATGGCGATTGGAATCCAGAAACAGATGATGTCGGTGTAGATGGAATCCCTTTCACAAATGATGTCGGTGAAGGAGATGGAGTTCCTACTCGTGGTTTAAGGTTAGCTGATGGAAGACCAGATCCATTATCACCAGGTGAGCCAAATTTTGATTATACAGATTTGGATGAGTCCGACCAGATTGGTTTAACAAGTTTTAATAGCGAAACCTGGGCTACGAGTTTAATGGTTGGAAATGACAGAGATATATGGAACAGATTACAACCCGGCGATTTCTCTGATATTACAAATAATGCTGATATTGTTTTCTTATTCGGCTCAGGAAAAATTTCACTCAAAAAAGGAGAAACAAAGAGAATCTCAATGGCATTTTTATTCGGAGAATCTCTTCAGGACCTTTTAGTTACTGCAGAAATTGTTCAAGATATTTATAACAAGAATTACAGATTCTTTAGACCACCTGATTTACCAACTCTTACTGCTGTCCCAGGCGACAAAAAAGTTACATTATTCTGGGATAGGAAAGCTGAAGAAAGTGTCGATCCAATTACAGGAAAAGATTTTGAAGGATATGTAATTTATCGTAGCACTAGACCAGATTTTTCAGATATTCAGAAAGTCTCTGACGGTCGAGGTGCAAGTTATATGTATGAACCATTAAAAGATGTTAACGGTTTTGAAGCAAAATTCGATCTTAAAAATAATTGGAAAGGTTATCATCCTGTTCCTTATCAAGGAAGGGGAGTTCATTACTATCTGGGAGATGATGTTGGACTTAGGCATTATTTTGTTGATTCAAATAATGTCGTTAATGGACAAACTTATTATTATGCTGTTGTAGCTTATGACCACGGTGATTCTCTTGGGATTCCACCGACGGAAACAACCAAAAAGATAAATGTAGATCCAATAACATCGCAATTGACATTTGATATAAACACTGCTCAAGTTATTCCTGGACCGAGGGCTTCAGGATATGTTTATCCTTCAATAAAAGATGCGGATTTGGTTCAAGAAGCAGGAGTAGGTAATGGAACTGTCAAACCAATTATTTTAGATGACTTAAAAACTGTAGATGAAACTTATACAATTCAATTTTCAAATAATTATTATACTGGTGATACTGTAATAACAAAGAAAAATTATTCAATTACAGGCGAAAAAATTGTAACTCAAAGTGTCACTTTATACGATACAAAATTTTCAAAACTTTTACATCCTCATATAATCAATGATCAAAACTTAGTTGTTAAAGATAAGTTAGGAAGAGTTTATTCAATTAATACTGACTATGTAGTAAATTTTGAAAAAGGAACAATAAGAAGAACCACAAATTCAAATATTCCAAATAACTCTGAGGTAATTATTAGTTATAAGTATTATATGGTTTATCAAAGCACTGCTTTGAGTGGCGAAGATGTTAATCCAGTATTCAACGGTGTTAAAATATTTGTCAATGATTATCCAACATTAAAGTATGATGATCAAAGGTCAAAATGGAGTAGGAGTGATTTAAAGATTCCTGTTTCGGTTGCAATATCATCTATAGGAGCTGCAAACAGAAAAGTTTTTTGGCCTGCTGATTATGTTATAACTTTTTCCGATACATTCATTGATACAGCAATGTATTTTAGACTTGGTCAACCACTTAGAAAAATACCTGTCAAGTATAAAGTGGAAGAAATAACTTCTGGTGTGCCAAAGAGAATATTAACAGTTCTAAAAGAAAATCAGATTGTTGATACTGCTTGGTCTCGTGGTGATGAAATTATTTTCTATAAACCCGGCTCTACTGGTAGTGGAACTGATACATTGACTTGGGGATTTATTGCTGCTCAAATGACTCCAACAGATTCTGTAAAACCAAGAAATGGTGATCAATTCTTTTTATATACTCAAAGACCATTTACATCAACAGATAGATTTAAATTAACAACAAGAGCTCCAAGAATAGATAATCAAATTGCAAAGTCTCGTTTGGATAATATCTACGTAGTCCCAAATCCTTATGTAGCTGCAAATGAAATTGAGCCGGGCAATAGATTGCCTGGACAAAATAGAGGTGAAAGACGAATTTATTTTGAAAATCTTCCACCTCAGTGCACAATTAGAATATACACTCTGTCAGGTGAATTAGTAACAACATTAGAACATAATTCAGGTATGGAAAACGGAAGAGAATTCTGGAATCTATTAAACAGAGATGGTTTTAGTGTATCTTATGGTGTTTACATAGCTCATATTGATGCTCCTGGAATTGGCGAGAAATTATTGAAATTCGCTATCATCAAATAATTGCAAAAAGGAGTAATAGAATGAAAAAAATACTTTCGATGATGATTTTAATAACATTAATAAATAATCCATTTTCACTTTCTCAAACCTTAAAGACAGGAACAACTTCTGCTCAAATATTAAAGTTAAACGTTGGACCTCGAGCTGTAGCAATGGGTGGCGCATACACATCCGTTGCAGACGATATACTATCTACTTATTGGAATCCAAGCGGTACAGCAGAAATAAAATCTAATGAAGCTTTTTTTAATCATACAGACTTATATTTGGACATAAAACACGACTATGCCGCTTTTGCTACAAATCTTTCAGACTTTGGGACAATAGGAGCTTTTGTTTCGGTGCTTTCAATGGGCGAGGAAATTGTCAGAACAACACGCCAACCCGAAGGAACTGGAGAGTATTTCGATGCTGGGGCTTTAGTTATTGGTTTGAACTACTCGAGATTTCTTACAGAGAATTTTGCTATTGGATTCAATGCAAAATATATAAATGAATATATATGGCATATGAGTGCTTCCGGTTTTGCTATTGATGTCGGAACAATGTATAAGATTCAAGTTTTAAATGAGCTAAGAATTGCAGCCAGTATATCTAACTTTGGAACCAAAATGCAATTGAGTGGACGGGATATAACTACAACAATCCCATCAGGAGGTGGAAATAGAGATTTTGTCCCGGTTAATTATGAACTTGATAAATTTGATTTACCATTACTTTTTAGATTTGGAATATCATCAGACATAATTAAAACTGAGTCTAATAGACTAACTTTAACTTTTGATGCCGTCCATCCTAACGATCATTCTGAGTATATTAATTCTGGATTTGAATATGCGTGGGAGGAAATTGTTTTTTTAAGAGGTGGATATAATTCTTTATTTGAAGTTAATTCAGAAAAAGGACTCACATTGGGATTTGGACTAAATTATCGATTGTTAGATTTGGTTAAGATTAAATTGGATTATGCTTATCAAGATTTCGGAAGACTCGGTAGCTTAAACTATTTCTCTATTGGTTTGATGTTTTAATTTTTTTGTGATATAAAATTTGATATTGAGGTGACTAATTGCAACTAAATTTAGTCACCTCTTTTTATTTGAGGTAAAATATAATTATTTATGTCTTTGATTCTGCTAATTCTTTTTCTGAATTTTTAGTTAAATCTTTGATCAGTTCATTAAATTTATATTCAAACTTTTCAGCCAATTCAAAAAAATTATTTATTGTTTGTTTGATAAAATTCCGTCTTTTATTCAATTCTTTTTTATTGATTATTTTGTTTTCTTTTGTTGAATATTCAAATAACCACAACAAGAGTAGATTGTTAATTAAGAATTCAAATCTTTCTTTATTAAAATATTCTGTGTTTTCAAAAGTATGATAATGAATAAAATTTTTGACTGTTTCTTGTTCTAAAAACTCAATGAATTCTGATTTAATATCGCTAAATGAAAATTTCTTTTTCTTACTGTTAGATTTTGAATTTGAATATTTGTCATAAATACTTTCAAACCTTTTGATAAATGATGAGAGATATAGTAGATCATATCTCAATGAGGTTTCAACACCATAATTCAGATATCCAAATATTTCATAAAGAGGTTTCCATAATAAATATTTATCAAAAACATCAGTGGTGATATTTTCATCCAATTTGAAAAGTTTTAACAATTCATAAGTGAATAAATAACTCTTCAATATTTTTCTTTTATTTGAATCGACTAAATCAATTAATTCTAATTTCTCTTTTTCAAGAGTTGCATTAATAACTTTTCTGAAAAACGATTCTACTTTCTCAGTCGAATTTCTCAAATCATCTTTTAATTTTTCTTCTTCAAATTTGGGAATGAATTTATTTAATTCTTTAATGAACTTTGAAGCAGAATTATCAAGATCATAATCTTTTTCTCCTTCGAAAAACTTTAATGAATTTTCAGAAGTTAGCCAATTTACCATTGAAAAATGAAGTGGCTCAAGCTCAATTTCTTTCAAAACAGCCTCAACGGATTTTACACCTTTCCCTTGAAGATGATGGTAGACTCTATTATATCGTCCTTCATAATCAATTATTTCATTAAAATCAAGAAAAACTTTTCTCTCATAACCTAGTAGATGAAAATACAGGCCAAAAGTCCAAACATCACTGCCTTTGAATATGAATTCTTCGCCCCTGACAAAATCTCTACAGATGTAAAAGTGATTTTCAGAATTTATAAAACCTAAAGCATCAGCAATTCTTATATTTTTTGTCGTATTACTATTTGAAACAATTTTATGACAGGAGAAATCAACTCTTCCAAAGGTTTGATAATAAGAGTTATTATAAATTATAAAAGCTTTTTCATCATTATAACTATTTGAATATGCAAAAACATTATCGTCAACTTCATTTTCAGAATCGATAAAATCATAAAGGTAAAAATTATTTACTTGACTGAACAAATATCTTTTTTTCATTAAAGGAAAGATTTCTTTTATATGTTTCCAGATCAAATGTTCATCTGAAGTTTCATTATAATAGGCTCGTTTATATTCCATTCCATATTTTTCTGAAAAACCTTCTACTTGTCCGTGCGCAAACATAGGAAGTCCAGGCATTGTTACCATCATTGTAGCAACTCCAAAATATTTATCTCCTTTCCCAAACTGATTTACTGCAGTTTCTTCATCTGGGTTACTCATAAAGTTGACGTATCGTTTTAATATCTCTGGGTCATAGAGAAGAGTATTTTTCATTAATTCTTTATATTTAGCATTTTCTTCTTTCATAAACATATGCATAAAAGCAGAGTTATAAACTCTATGCATTCCTAAACTTCGTACAAAATAACTCTCCATTAACCAGAAAGCCTCTGCGAGAAGTAATGTATCAGGCATTTCAGTGTTTATTCTATCAACAACTTCACGCCAGAATTCATTTGGCATTAATTCATCGAATTGAGAGCGTGTCATTCCGTGTTCAGCACGTGATGGAATAGCTCCACCTGTTCCGGGAATCGGAAACCAAAGTCTTTGATAATGTTTTTTCGTCAAAGTCATTGCAGCATCAAATCGTATGATTGGAGTTTTTTTAGCAACGTGCATTATAGTTTGTATTAAAGATTCTCTTACTTCAGGCAACATCAAATTCAATTGTGCAGTATCATTCCAGGGCATATTTGTACCATCATTACCGTGATAAATGTACCGTCGTTCTCCTGTTAATTTGTCAATTCTTTCAAAGACAACAGCAGCGTCTGTTCTGTTATAATATTGGTCTTCAATTCTGATTTCAATTCGTGGGTCATCTGATAAATTAGGTCCAGTAAATCGGTAAACAGGAAATGGAGGAATATTGGTTTGAATGAAGTATTCAGGTTTCTCAATTATCCATCGAGAATAAATTCCTGTATGATTAGGGACCATATCTGATGATAGTCTAATTCCTCTTTGCCAACATTTTTGTTTCAGAATTTGAAAAGCTTCTTCGCCGCCTAACTCTTTTGCAATCACATAATCATAAAGAGAGTATGCAGAAGAGGCAGCGTCAGGATTTCCAGTCATCTGTTTTATTTTCTGAGAAGCAGAACTCCTTTCCCAAATGCCTATTAACCAAAGTGCGTTGAAATTCCATCTTGCAAGTTGATCTAATTCTTCATCGGGGATTTGATCTAATCTTTTTATTTCTCTTTTATACTTTTTTGATAGTTGGTCTAACCATACGAAAGTATTTTTTGCAATCATTACTACGTTTGGCATCCATTCAACATCAGGAGTAAACTTTTTAATTTCTAATTGATAGTATTCATATTCTTCAGGAGATAGTTCCTTACCTTCTTCTATTTTTTGTTTTAATGTTTGAAAGTATTCAAAATTAAATTCATACTTTGGAACTGGAGGCGTTCCCTTTTCGCCGCCACCGTGTTTTACAAATATTTTTGAATCTTCATAGATGAGATCTTTTCCGCTAAGAATTTTAATAAAGTAATCTTCACTAATAAAAAATTTCCAATTTTCTTTAATAAAGTCGAGTTGTAAATCAATGTTATATGGATTAGTAATAATTGGTTTCCTTAAAAAAGAAATTAAATTTAATCCGCTAGAGCCGATCGGTTTTTCATTTTCAAAAAATTTTTCAGTGTTTTCAATTAAAGTTTTGTATGAAGTCTCTTTAGCTAATTTTTCATCTGAATATAAATCCTTCAACTGATAAGTGGCCGGGTTAATATTTTCAATATTCAGAAGAATTATTTCCTCTAGAATTATCTCTCTATTGGATTTTGTTTCAGTTTTTGAATTCAGGTATTCATTTGCTGATATTTTATTCTGATAAACAGGCAAAGGTGGAAATTCTTCTACAAACTTAAGCATTGTGTTTTCAAGCTCATCTTCGGACAT
>JANWVQ010000134.1 GCA_025056745.1 Ignavibacterium sp. | reverse complement strand
ATCCTAAACGTGCAATTCAAATTCTTTAGATATTTGTTCTTTGACTTTATTTAGTGCTTGTTCTAAGTCTGCGATTAAATCATCAACATTTTCAATTCCAACTGAAATGCGAACTAATCCGTCGGTTATTCCGGCTGCCTCCCGCGCCTCCTTTCCCATTGAAAAATGAGTCATACTTGCAGGATGTTGAATTAAACTTTCAACTCCACCTAAACTAACAGCTAATTGAAACAATTTCACAGAATCCATCATAATTCTACCTGCTTCAATTCCTCCAGCTAACTCAATAGAAATCATTCCTCCCGGGCCCTTGTGCTGTTTTAATCCAGTATTGTAATGAGGATGGGATTTTAAGCCCGGATATCTAATTGATTTTACTAAAGGATGCTTTTCAAGCCATTCGGCTATTTTTTGAGCGTTATAACAATGTTTTTCCATTCTTATTGCAAGAGTTTTAAGTCCCCTATGAACAAGAAAAGCATTAAAAGGATCAATTACTCCACCAAGTTGATTCAGAGTTTTTCTAAACTGTTGATAAGTTTCTTCATCTTTTACTACAATTACACCACCCACAACATCTGCGTGACCATTTAAAAACTTCGTTAAACTATGCATAACAATATCTGCTCCAAGCGCAATTGGATTTTGCAAAGCAGGACTCATAAAAGTATTATCAACAACTACTGTTGCTTTGTGTTCGTGAGCTATTTTTGAAATTTCTTCAATATCTGAGATGCAAAGAGTAGGATTTCCCGGAGTTTCAATATAAACTACTTTAGTATTTGGTTTGAGAGCTTTACGAACATTTTCGCTAACGGATGAATCTACAAAAGTAGTTTCAACTCCATATTTTTTCATAACAGTATTAAGAAAAGTGCTTGTAGGGCCATAAACAGCAGATGAGCAGACAACGTGATCTCCAGATTGAAGTAAGTTTATAAATATTGTACTGATTGCAGCCATCCCACTGCCGCAACCAAGTGCTTTATGCCCACCTTCAAGTTCCGCTATAGCATTTTCCATAGCTTCAACTGTTGGATTTAGCATTCTTGTGTATATGTAGCCCTTTTCTTCACCAGCAAAAAGTGATGCCCCGTGTTTGACATTTTTGAATTTGAAAGTTGATGTCTGATAGATTGGTGGTATTACTGCCCCGTATTCATATTCTTCAATCCCAGAGTGAACACACTTAGTTTGGAAATCAAAAGTTTTAAACTTTTTCATTTTTATTCCATAATTTTTTTTAACATAGATACAAACTTAGAAAAATTTTCCCCATATTAAATTTTTACCGAGTGATATTCGATTTTTATTGCCTAATTAATTGACATCCTTCTTGGCTTTATCTTTCATTAAATCCTAATCATTTTATGAAAATTCCTTTTTATATTTTTTATTAGTTATCATTTAGATTTTATTCAATTGTCTTCCTCAAATATTGATATTTTTAGATATGAGTTTTAATTTAATTACTATACTTGGTCCCACGGCAGTTGGAAAAACTAAATTAGCAGCTGAGATTGCTTTTGAACTAAACGGTGAAATTATTTCAGCAGATTCAAGGCAAGTATATCGAAAGTTAAACATAGGAACAGGAAAAGATTATGAAGATTACATAGTTAATGACACACCAATTCCAGTTCATTTAATTGATATAATTGATTTACCTGAGGAATATAATCTTTTTGATTTCTATAAAAGTTTTTTTCATATCTATAAATCAATTAAATCTAGGAATAAAACTCCAATTTTATGCGGTGGCTCGGGACTTTACTTAAGTGCTGTAATTCAAAATTATGATTTGAAGGAAGTCGAAAATAATGAATCAATTGAAAATGAATTAAAGTCAAAATCTTTTGATGAGCTCAAAGAAATTTACTTTTCACTTGTTAAAAAACCTCATAATAAAACAGATTTGACGAGTAAAAGTAGATTGATTAAAGCAATTGTAATTGAGAAATCTGAAAAAGTTATTGAAGGTAAAATTCACATTAATTCTCTAAATATTGGAATTAATCCGGGTAGAGAGATAGTTCGACAAAGAATTAAAACACGTCTCGAAAAAAGACTAAAAGAAGGAATGATTGAAGAGGTTGCTCAACTAATTGAAGATGGAATCGAACCAGATAGACTCATAAAACTTGGGCTTGAGTATAAATTCATAACCGAATATTTGACTGGTAAATACACAAAAGATGAAATGACAGAAAAACTTTATTATGCCATCTGCGCATTTGCAAAACGCCAAATGACGTGGTTCCGAAAAATGGAAAGAGAAGGTGTGAATATTTTTTGGCTTGAAAACGCTGATAAAAATTCTGCTTTTGAAATCATCAAACAACATTATGTCTTCGAATAATAATCTTCCTGATTTTGTCAAAAATTATCTCACTAAATTTTCTTTTTCCAAATGGAATCTTCACAAAGAAGATTATAAATTTTATGATAATATTATCGTTATACCTTCGTTAGCTGAATCAGAGATAATAACTAATTGCATTAAATCTCTTGAATTAAATAATCAAAATATTTTGGATAAAACTCTAATTATTGTTGTAATAAATAACTCAGAAGACGCTCCTTCAGATATAGCTGAGAATAATCAGAAAACTTTTGAGTTGCTTTCAAATTATAATGGAAAACTGAATATCAATTTTGTTGATGCTTTTTCAAAACAAAGATCATTACCTAAAAAATTAGCTGGAGTAGGATTCGCAAGGAAGATTGGACTTGATTTAGCTTTAACAAAATTTGATTATGAATCTCGTAATAAAAAGATTCTTATCTGGCTTGATGCTGACTCTGAAGTTGAATCAAATTATCTTGAAGTAATAACTGAAAGATTTAACAAAGAGAACCTTAGCTCGGCAGTTATTGAATATGAACACAAAATTATTGATAATCAACCTGAGGCAAAAGCAATAATATGCTATGAGACTTTTCTCAGATATTTTCGCCTTGCTTTAATTTATGCAAAATTTCACTTTGATTATCATGCAATTGGCTCAACCATAGTTTGTGATGTTGAGTCTTACACGAAAGCTAGTGGAATGAATTCTAAGCAAGCAGGAGAAGATTTTTATTTTCTCGAGAAACTTGCAAAACAAAATAAAGTTACTACTATAACCGAAACTTTAGTTTATCCATCTCCAAGAAGATCCTGGCGAGTTCCTTTTGGAACTGGACAGAGAATTACAAGATATCTCCAACAAGGTGAAGATGAGTATTCTGTTTACAATCCAAAATCTTTTGAGTTATTAAAAGAATGGCTCGAGTTTTTTTATTCTGATTTTACTGTAGAAACATCTTCTATACTTAGACAAGCAAAAGAAATAAGCATTCATCTTCATAGTTTTTTAATCGAACAAGGATTTGAAAAAAGTTGGAATAAAATTTTAAGAAACTCTGATTCACCCATAGAGATACGAAAGCAAAAAATTTTTTGGTTTGATGCTTTTAGAACTTTAAAGTTAATCCATTATCTACGAGACAATATTTTTCCAAACATCAACACTTATGATGCATTAAAAATCTTATTGAAAAACTTTCAAATACCTAACGACTATGATTTTGAAAAAGCTAAAACAGATTATCAAACTCAAAAACAAATCTTAATATCTTTGCGAAACTTTTTTAGAAACAAATTATGATAATTAAAAGCAATCAAGATGAAATTTTGAATTATTTAACTGATGCATCCAACTTTCAAGGAGAATGTGAAACATTATATATTCCAGAGAACGAAGAAGAACTAATTTTATTAGTCAAATCTCTTTACCATTCTGATAAAAAATTTACAATCTCAGGAGCTGGCACTGGATTAACTGGCGGAAGAGTTCCGAAAGGCGGTGTAGTTATATCAACTGAAAAATTGAATAAAATTATTGAAATAAATCTTCAAGAAAATTTTGCGATCGTTCAAGCCGGAGTTTATCTATCTAATTTTTTAAGTGAATTAAAATCAATAGGATATTTCTATCCACCTGATCCAACAGAAAAAAATTGTTTCATTGGAGGAACTATAGCGAACAATGCATCAGGGGCAAAGACATTTAAGTATGGTTCAACAAGAAATTTTGTTTTGGAACTCAAAATTATACTACCAGATGGTGACACACTTCAATTGAAAAGAGGGAATTATTTTGCAAAGGATTATCATCTTAATATTAAAACTGACTCAGATAAAGAAATACAAATTGAAATTCCTCAAATAAATTTGCCTACAACAAAAAATGCAGCTGGATATTATCTTCAACCAAATATGGATGCGATTGATTTATTTATCGGCTCCGAAGGAACTCTTGGTATTATATCCACCGCAAAGCTTAAAATATTTCCTCTTCCGGAAAAAATAATTTCTGCTGTTTGCTTTTTTGAAAATGAGATTGACGCTATAAAATTTATTGATGAAGCTAGAGAGTTCTCATATCGAACAAGAAAAGAAAAACTAATTAACAAAATTGATGCGCTCGCACTCGAATTTTTTGACAAATACTCTTTAAGATTTTTACAGGAAGATTTTCCCAAAATTTCTCCTTCAGCAAATGGTGCTGTTTGGTTTGAACAAGAAGCAAATTCTTCTAACGAAGAAATATTAATCGAACAGTGGCTTAAGTTAATCTTCAAGCATAATAGTTCTGATGAATTTGTTTGGTTTGCATCAAATGAAAAAGAAAGAAAAGAAATTGAAGAATTTCGTCACGCAATATCTTGGAAAGTGAATGAATTTATCTCGAACAAAAATTTAAGAAAACTTGGAACAGATGTCGCAGTTCCAGACTGTGAAATGATCAGTTTCTATAATTTTCTGATCAATAAAATGAAGAGCTCAAATCTTAATTATGTTCTGTATGGTCATCTTGGAAATTCTCATTTTCACTTAAATATTTTACCTAAAGATGAATATGAATATTCTGAAGGGAAAAAGATTTATAAGGAAATTTGTGATAAAGCGATTCAACTAAAAGGTACAATTTCTGCCGAACATGGAATTGGAAAAATTAAAAGAGAATATCTTATAGATATGTTTGGAGTGGATATAGTAAACAAGATGAAAGAGATAAAATTTAAATTTGATCCCAAAAACCTATTGAACAGGGGAAACATATTCCTTGATGATGATTAATAGTTTACTTAAAAAGTTTTTGTTCTTATGATTTTAGTATTTTTAATTAACAATCTTTACATTCCTAATTAATGGAGGCTAAAGTGAAATACAAATTATTCGGAAGAAGTGGATTAAGAGTTTCAGAACTTGCATTAGGAACAATGACTTTTGGAGAAGAATGGGGATGGGGTTCTTCAAAAGAAGAAAGCAAAGAGATTTTCGATTTGTATGCTAATGCTGGTGGAAATTTTATTGACACTGCAAACAGATACACAGAGGGCACAAGCGAAAAGTTTGTTGGTGAATTCATATCTTCTGACAGAGACCATTTTATTGTCGCTACCAAATACACTCTCTTCACAAGAATGAATGATCCTAATTTTTGTGGCAACCACAGAAAAAATATGGTTCGTTCGCTTGAAGAAAGTCTTAAAAGATTAAACACAGATTACATTGATCTATATTGGCTCCACGCCTGGGATTATACTACTCCAGTTGACGAAATTTTACGAGGACTTGACGATTTAATAAGACAAGGTAAAATTCTCTATATAGGAATTTCTGATACCCCAGCTTGGATTGTGTCTCACGCAAATACTTTGGCTGAGCTTCAAGGGTGGACTCGATTCGTTGGACTTCAAATCAAATATAGTTTACTTGACAGAACTGCTGAGTTAGATTTACTTCCAATGGCAAGATATTTTAATTTGGCGGTTACTCCTTGGAGTGTTGTCGGTGGTGGAATTTTAACAGGAAAATACTCAAAAGATTCAAGACCTCAAGATGGACGCTCAACAGTAATTCCAATTATTAAAGAAAAAGATTTACAAATTGCTGAAGTTGTTAAACAAGTTGCAGATGAAATTGGATGTACACCTTCTCAAGTAGCACTAAACTGGGTTAGAAAACAAAGAGGAACAATTATTCCAATTATTGGAGCAAGAAAAATAGATCAATTAAAAGAGAATTTGGCTTGCTTGGAATTTGATTTATCAGATCAACATATTGAAAAATTAAATAATGTCAGTGCTATTGATTACACTTTCCCTCATTCGTTCTACAACAACCCCAGGATGAGAGAACTTATATACGGAGGCACAGAAAGTCAAATACTAAGCATCGATAGTTTAAGATAATAGAAAAAATAATAAATAATTCAGTGAATAGATTTTTAATGTTAAGAAATTTTATGAAGAAACTTTTACTACTAATTATTTTAACTAAAATATCTTTTAGCCAAGAAGATATAAATCTAGAGTTATACCAAAAAGCAATTGATTTATCAAAAGAAATTTTAATAATTGATACACATATCGACTTACCAAATTGGATATTCAATGAAAATTTTGATGTTAATCTGATTAGCCAAGAAGATCAATTTGATTTTGTCAGAGCGAAGCAAGGTGGATTAAATATTGCCTTTTTATCAATATTCACATCAGTAACTCAGGCTTCATTGGGTAAATCTAAAGAACGAGCTGATTTTCTTATAAATACTGTTAAGAACAATCTTTCCAAATTTCCAGACAAATTCAAAATAATAACTTCATTCAACGAAATTGATACTACTAATAAAGAAATTTTATATGTTGTGTTAGGTATGGAAAATGGTTCACCAATTGAAGATAAAATCGAAAACTTAATTCATTACCATAAAGAAGGAATCAAATACATAACACTTACACACTACAAAAGCAATTTAATTGGTGATTCTGCAAATGACTCTATAAAAGTTTGGAATGGTTTAAGTGAATTTGGGAAAAATCTAATTAAAGAAATGAATAGATATGGAATTATGATAGATGTATCTCATATTAGCGACAGTACCTTCTTTGATATAATAGAAATAACAAGTGCACCTATAATTGCATCTCACTCAGCTTGTAGATATTTCACGCCTGGATTTGAAAGAAACCTCAGCGATGATATCATTAAAGAAATTGCTAAAAAAAGAGGTGTTGTTCAAATACCATTTGCTGATTTCTTTCTAAGAGAAGATGCAAACAAAAAATTTATTCAAAACGAAATTGAAGTTGAAAAATTTATCAAAGAAAACTATCTCGGACATAATTCAAGAGCCGCAGAGGAATTTGAATTAAATTATTGGAAAGAAAATCCCCTCCCAAAATCATCGGTGATTGACGTTGCAAATCATATTGATCATATAGTAAAACTTGTTGGGATTGATTTTGTGGGAATTGGGTCTGATTTTAATGGTGTAAGGACAGAATTCATAACATCTGGGTTAGAGGATTGCTCAAAGTACCCGAATTTAATTTACGAACTATTGAGACGTAATTACTCTGTAGAAGATATAAAAAAAATTATGGGACTTAATTTTTTAAGAGTTTGGAAAGAAGTTGAAGAAATTGCGAATGGCTTAAAATAAAATAAGAGACCGCCGGCTTTTAAAACCGGCAATCTCTCAACTATTTGGAGGTCATTTTATTTAAATAAAGGGTAAGTCTTGATTTCTTTCGAGCTGCATTATTTTTATGAATATAGCCTTTATCAGCACTCTGATCAATAAATGCAACTGCTTCTTTATAAGCTTTTTCTAGTTCATCCTTATCTTCGAGATTGAGCACTTTCTTGTATAAAGTCTTAATTTTAGACTCAACTGACTTGTTAATCAATCTCCTTTTCTCTGATTGACGTATTCTCTTTTTAGCCGATTTATGATGCGCCATTAAAATTTCCTTTTTTTCAAAATTTCAGATGCAAATATATGTTTAAAAACAAATTACTGCAAAATTTTTGTTTTATAAGTTCTTCAAAT
>JANWVQ010000106.1 GCA_025056745.1 Ignavibacterium sp. | reverse complement strand
ATGTTCATTTAATTAATCATTTATCAGGAACGATATTGAAATCTCAGAGACTTTATGGTCAATCTTTCAGAGGGACACATCCAGTAATTTTTGAAAATAAAATTTATGTTACCACTGTCCCCACACCAATGTTCGGTAGTGAATATGTGATGGATGATGTAATGGAAGCATCAAACTCATTTCAGGATGAAGAGAGTAAAATAATAAGCTGGCTAAATGGAGAAAGTCCTTATGAATATTCCTCACCTGACTGGAGAACAAAATATGTATTAACTATTCCTCATCTTAATCAACCTTATATAATTGCATCCGGTCCAAACGATGGATGTGGTTGGCCTCCACCATCAATGGTCGTTGATAACCAAAATAGGGTTTTGAGCTGGTTTAAAACTAAATTTCCAACTTTAACTAATCCACCTCCTGTTTTTGGTTCTAATTATGGTATGGATCTAATGTATATAAATCCCTCTGATGGTAAAAGGATGCGAATAAATTACGGTTCTTATGCCGGAATGTGGATGTTGGAATCTGACAATCTTTATGCTTTATCAATATCTGGCAGTCAAGTATGGATGAGACAAAATTTTCGTGGCACACAAATGATAGATTTATCAAATGGAAGTCACGTTTATGTTCAGGTCGAAGCTCAAATACGTGATGGGGGTAATTTTACAGGATCAAATATTTCTTATGTTGTAAACGAATCACAGATTCCAACCACAAGTCAAACTCATTGGCAAGGAAGAGTTGCTCCCTCATTTGCAGGCGGATACATCTTTATTGTTGAATCATACGGAATTGTATGTATCGAAAGAAAACCTTAGGAGATTTTTATGAAAATTAGGATTTTAATTTTTATAATCTTTATTAATTCTTTATCTATTGCCCAGAGCAGGTCTAAATATATATGGGAGACCCCGGTAACCTATAATATTAACGCTCCAAATGAAATGATTAATGAACTTAGAAAGAATATAGATACTTTGTTAAAATATAATAACCTTGCACCATTTAGAGTATATTTTGGAGATTTAATTTGGGAAACTTATTTCAGTTACTTAGAACCTGCAAGGGTAATCACAACACTTGCACGTGCATATAAACATCTCACACCTTTACAAAGACAAATTGTGAGAAATTATATCAGACAAGAACTATCCAATCCAATTTCATCTCCTTGGAATCGAAGTGAAAATTTATTGAGTAGAACAGAAGGAAAAAGGAGAGAATATCATTTTCTTGATCAAATTTGGGGTCACGATAATATGAGCTTACTTGATCATAGACCAGTTTTACATATTCTTTATGGTCTTTGGTTATATTCTTTTAACTCAAAGGATTTTGATTTAATACACGAAAATTGGAATAATATCAAACAATATTACAATCAGCATAGCTTTAGAGAATTAAACTTACTAAGCGGAATAAGTGCGGCAATTGCAGTAGCAAGGATGGCCAAAATTGTTAATGATGAACAGATGTTAAATACAGTCGTAAATCAAATAAACAGTTACTTAACTTTTACAGGATTAATCGACTCCACAACAAATTTTGCTTACAATGGTTTTAATGGTTGGGATGCACCTTATCCTTACGATACAGATAGAGCAAGGGATTTAATATATATGGGATGGATATATCTTAACATCTCTCCAGAAATTTGTC
>JANWVQ010000080.1 GCA_025056745.1 Ignavibacterium sp. | reverse complement strand
GGTAAAGCAGAAAATCCGCCGTGAATATGAATTGGAAATTGAGTTAAATCTATATTATCAAAGAGAACCTGCATTTTGCGAATGCCTGATATCGAAAGTCCGCCTTTTCCAACTTCTCCAACTTTACTTTGGTCAGCATCTTTACCAAGTTGAGTTGGTAAGTCCAAACAAATAGTAATGCTATTTAGTCCTCTCTTTATATCTTCTTTAAGTGCTTCATTTATTTCTTCAGGCAGAGCATAACTAAATTCTTGTGCGATTTCCCAAGAAGATGAATGATAACCGCTTGCTTTATTTCCGCGAACGAAATTTTCAAATCCAGGATAATTATTTGTGAATGGTAAATTTTCAACATCTGATTTTGTGTAAATTGGCTGGAGATTTATGCCTTCATAAGTTTTTGTTATTAACTTCTTTTCAAAAGGTTCACCTTTAAGGTCAGCTTCAACTTGTTTTTTCCATTCATCATAACTTGGAACAGGAAAGTCATTTTGAAGATTAAAATCTTTTTCCATTCTCACTCCAAAGTTCTTAAAATTTTGTATCCAAAATTACGAAAAATTAAACTGAGTTTAAGGAAAGAGAATATGTTGAAATATTAAGAGCTGGATATTTAAAAATAAACTGACAAAAATTATAATTCTAAAGAATCTGTCTTTGAAAATTTTTGATTAATCTTTATCGAAATTATTATCTCAGAGAGATTTTATCGATGATATACCTCCATCAATTTTCAACACTTGTCCAGTTATAAACGAGGATGAATCAGATAAAAGAAAAGCTACTGCTTCTGCAATCTCTTTCGCATTTCCAATTCTTTTTAGTGGATGACGGTCTTCAGATGACTTTAATTTTGTTTCGTTGTTTAAAAGTTTTTCAGCAAGGGGAGTGCTTGTAATTGATGGAGCAATACAATTAACACGAATGTTAGGTGCAAACTCTGCAGCAAGCGATCTTGTTAATCCTTCAACGGCACCTTTCGCCGACGCGATTGATGCGTGATATTGCATTCCAGTTTGAACAGCCACAGTGCTGAACAAAACAATACTTGACTTTTCCGCTTCTTTAAGATTGTTGTAGTATTTGTTGATTACTTTAACTGCACCGAGCAAATTTATTTCAATATCATTCTGAAAATCTTCAATCTTCAGACTCTTAAGAGGTTTTAAGTTTATTGAACCTGGACAGTAAACAAGTCCGTGTATTGGTTCACTGATTTGAGGAAATTCATCAGCAGATTTGGTTACATCTGCAGAAAAGAATTCTACATTGCTCAATCCTTCAAGATTTCTTTTGGTTCTGCTTATGACAATAACACGATTTTCTTTGTTTAAAAGTTTTGTTGTTTCAAGACCAATTCCGGAAGTACCTCCGACTACCAAATAAGTTTTCACTTTTTTCCCTTTATAATTTTAGATTAAATCCGAAACCAATTCCACCAGATAATAAACTTTCCAAGTTCGGATATAGATTTATGTTTGCATTACTTTGATGAATAAAATATAAAGCTACATCAAAAGCGAGAAGAAATCCGCCTTGCAGTAATAGACTGTTTCCATATCCTCTCAATCTTTCTGAACTTGATGAATTCCTTGCTCGCTCTTTCAAATAAAAACCTGTCATAATATAAGCCACATCTAATCCTGCATTTAGCAGAAGAAAGTTTTGGAGTGAACTATACTCTTTAATAATTTCCAGTTTAGTCATAGTTGATATATCAGAATTTACAGCACTATAGTATCCGAAAGCAGCGATACCAAGATTCACAACATTCCACATCGCATTAAACTGATGAAAATATTTTGCTTCATTTTTCGATTTGAAATTTCCATAAGTCCCAATTAAAATATTTCCAACAGCCCAGGAGCCAAGAACCAACATAGCATTTTCATTTATGTTTTGTCTGCTTTTTCAAAATCAATAAAAGAATCACCGGTTTGCGCAGGGGCAATAGAGTTAGTTAAAGTTATAACAGAGATAAAAAAAATATTTTTCATAAATGACAAAACAGGTAGTTTATTAAAAGGGTTCAAATATTCAATTGTTTTTTTTTTGAGAGTAAGATATTTATAAAATAATTTGAATTTAGAAAAAAGATTTCAAGGTTGATTCTATAACAATCTATGGTAAGGTTTGATGAAAAAGTATATATGTAATTTGTTAAAGAAAGTTTTTAATAAATAAAAATAAACTGAATGTTAAGTGTATTTTGGGTTTTAATAAATAAAGTTTACTAATAATAGTTTTTCAGTATATAATCAAATAATTTTCTTTATCTTTTCATAAAGATTAATCAAATTCTTTTCGGCAATTCTGAACCCAGTACCGTGGTTTCTAACACCACCATCTGTTTTTAAGTGCATTCTAATATCAAGAAGAATCTCGTTGTTTTTGAAGGATATTAAAAATTTTTCAGGAGTCGGGTACTCCAAAAAGTAAGCTTCGTTAAACCAAAAATATTCTTGTTCATTTTCTATTTTTGAATCTGCATATATTAGCAAAAGTCTATCTAATTTCGTCATAAACTTTCCAGCTATCACATACATGCTCCACTCAGCTATCGAATCCTTTTCTAAAATATTTCTTAAGACAATTAAATTTCTATTAATATCTATTTCTACGAAAAAGCCCTGTGAATTTGGAGCCATGCTGTTAACAGTGCAATATAAAGATTTTCGCCCAGAGCTGTCTATATATCCATAATTTGATATAACATCTTTTTG
>JANWVQ010000074.1 GCA_025056745.1 Ignavibacterium sp. | reverse complement strand
GTTATTCCTTACACTGACAGAATGGATTACCTTGCAGCTATGGGAAATGAATTTGGATATGTAATCGGAGTTGAAAAACTTCTTGGTATTCAAGTTCCGGAAAGAGTTGAATACATCAGAGTTATAATGGCTGAACTTCAGAGAATTGCCTCCCACCTTGTTGCAATTGGAACTTATGGAGCTGATATAGGAGCCTTTACTCCATTTCTTTATTGCTTCAGAGATAGAGAAAGAATATTAAACTTGTTTGAAATAACTTGTGGTGCAAGATTACTTTACAATTACATTTGGATTGGTGGTTTATCTCACGATTTACATCCTGATTTTATAAGATTGACTAAAGAGTTTATTCGAGATTTTAAACCTAATTTACAAGAACTAAATAATCTTCTGACCTACAACAAAATCTTTATTGACAGAACTGCTAACGTTGGAATCCTTCCAGTTGAGACTGCAATCAACTATGGTGTAACAGGACCTATGCTTAGAGCAAGCGGTCTAAAGTGGGACTTGCGCAAAGATGATACTTATTCAATCTACAATAAATTTGATTTTGATATTCCGATTGGTGAAGGTATGATGGGAACTGTTGGAGATAGTTGGGATAGATATTTCGTTCGAGTTAGAGAAATGGAAGAGAGCCTAAAAATAATTGAGCAAGCAATCAATCAAATCCCAGATGGTGATGTAACTTCGGCAATTCCTAAAAAAATAAAACCACCTGTAGGACACATTTATTCAAGAGTAGAAAATCCTCGTGGTGAACTTGGTTACTTTATTATAAGTGACGGTTCAACTTCGCCTTTTAGAGTTAAAGTTCGAGCACCATCGTTCGTTAATTTGCAAGTTTTAGATCAACTTTGTCGAGGTCATTTAGTTGCTGATGTAATAGCTATTCTCGGAAGTGTTGACATAGTATTAGGAGAGGTGGATAGATGATTTATGATATAATTTTTAATTCTACTGGAAGTTCAATTATTGCTGGCTTAATTGTAGCAATATTACCTCTATTTGTTTTTATCCTTCCCTTTGCACTTTTTGCAGTCTTGCTTGAAAGGAAAATTGCTGGACATATTCAAGATAGGTTAGGTCCAATGAGAGTAGGTTATCACGGACTTTTACAAACTGTTGCTGATATTATAAAGTTAATTCAAAAAGAGGATATAATTGCAAGAAGTAACGATAAGTTATTTTTTAACATTGCTCCTGTTCTTACTTTCGTTGGAAGTTATGCTGCATTTGCAGTTATACCATTCTCAAGTTTATTTCTTGGAGCTAAAATTGACCTTGGAATTTTTTATATAATAGCAGTATCTGGATTAGTTGTAGTTGGAATTTTGATGGCTGGCTGGGCTTCGAATAATAAATATTCTTTGCTCGGAGCAATGCGTTCAGCTGCACAGATAGTTAGTTATGAAATTCCAACTATTCTTGTTGTCCTTTCATTTGTAATGCTAACTGGTACAATGAGTTTATATGATTTATCAGAAACTCAAACCTCTTATTTCTGGAACTGGTTTATACTTGGTGGCCCTTCTTTCAGTATCCAAAAGTTTTTACTTATCCCATTTATGTTAATTAGTTTTATAATAATTTACATAAGCACTTTAGCTGAAGTTAATCGAACTCCTTTTGATATACCAGAAGCTGAATCAGAACTTGTAAGTGGATACCACACTGAATATTCTGGAATGAAATTCGCAATGTTTTTCCTTGCAGAGTATGCTAATATGTTCGCTGTTTCTGCTATTATTGTTGTTCTATTCTTTGGTGGATATCAATCACCCTTCGGTTATCTTGGAAATAGTTTAGGAATTTCCTGGTTGATTCCAATTGAACAGTTCTTATGGTTTATTTTTAAAGGAATCTTTTTTGTATTTGTTCAAATGTGGTTAAGATGGACTTTGCCAAGACTCCGTGTTGACCAACTTATGGCTGCAAGTTGGAAGTATCTTATTCCAATTTCTTTTTTTAATCTTTTAATTATAGGAATAATCGCTTTAATCTGATGAAGGAATATTTTAATAATATATTTACTGCATTGTTTACAATTTTTGTCGGAATGAAAGTAACATTTCGACATTTATTCACTCCTTCGGTTACTATTCAATATCCTGATGTTAAACTTCCTTTACCTGAAAGAGAACGAAACAGATTGTATGTTAATATGGATGATTGCATTGGTTGCGATCAATGTGCAAGAGCCTGTCCTGTCAATTGCATCGAAATTGAAACCGTTAAAGCAATTCCCGGTGAAGATTTAGGTAAAACTTCCAATGGAAAGAAAAAAGCATTATGGGTTACCAAATTCACTATAGATTTTGCTAAATGCTGTTATTGCCAATTATGTGTATTTCCCTGCCCAACTGAATGTATTTATATGACTGATGTTTATGAATTTTCTGAATATGAAAGAGATAAATTAATTTATAATTTTTCAACATTAACTGAAGAAGAGAGATTGGAGAAAATTGAAAATCTCAGAAAGTTTAATGAAGAGAAAGAAAAACTTAAAACTCAATCACCAAAGAATGAATGATTATGAATTACTATGATTTGATTTTTTATTTATTCGCAGCTGTCACTCTACTTTCTGCTTTGATGGTTGTTACAAACAGAAATATTGTTCATTCTGCATTTTATCTTTTATTCACGTTTTTTGGAGTTGCTGGATTATATGTTTTATTAGCTGCAGATTTCATTGCAATAGTTCAATTGATAGTTTATGTAGGTGGAATACTTATTCTTCTTTTATTTGGAGTTATGCTGACAAATAAAATAACTAATGTTGAAATCAAAACTGGGACAATAAATTTAGTTCCTGCTGTAATTGGAGTTGGTTTATTTGCAGGAGCTCTTTTGGCAGCTGTAGTCAATGCTCCCTGGAAAATAAATAATACAGAACAAGCTTTCCCAACAACGAAAATCCTTGGTACGCTTTTAATTCAGGAATATCTTTTAATTTTTGAATTGTTAGGAATTGTTTTATTGATTGCACTCATTGGTGCAGCTTCAATAGCGAGGAAATAATTATGACTGTTGGATTAACTCATTTTTTAGTTGTAAGTACTCTATTATTCTCAATGGGACTTTACGCTATCATTACAAGAAAAAATGCTGTTATGGTTTTGATGGGAATTGAACTAGTACTCAATTCAGCGAATATAAATTTTGTTGCTTTTTCAAGATTTGGAAATTTTGGTTACTCAGGTCATTTGGTTGCTTTGTTCGTAATTGTTTTAGCAGCTGCAGAAGCAGCAATTGCTTTGGCAATTGTATTAAATATCTATAAAAATATGTCAACTGTTAATGTTGATGAAATTGATAATTTGAGAGAATAAATGCACGAATCAACTTTAATAAACTTATCATTGTTTATTTTGTTTCTGCCTTTATTAGGCTTTATAGTTACTTTGCTTTTAGGTAAAAAAGTAAAATCAGTTTACATTTTTGAAAACTTAATTATTATCATTTCATTTTTTTCATCTGTTTATCTATTATTTTCTAAACTTACTAATTTCAGAACTACTAAAATCACTTCGGAAATTGAATGGTTTTCTTTTAATAACTTCATCACAGGAAGTAAACTTTCAATTAACATTGGATTAATGATTGATAACATTACTGCTATAATGTTATTTGTTGTGGCTTTGATCAGTATGTTAGTTCATCTTTATTCAATTGAATATATGAAAGGCGATGAAAGATATAACAGATATTTTGCTTATCTGGGCATATTCACCTTTTCGATGAACGGAATTGTTCTGACAAACAACATTTTAATGATGTACATTTTCTGGGAATTAGTTGGATTATCTTCTTATTTATTGATTGGATTCTGGTTCGAAAAAAAATCTGCTGCTGATGCAAGTAAAAAAGCATTCATTGTAAATCGAATCGGTGATATTGGAATGTTTGCTGGTATATTAATTCTTTTCTTTACTTATCAAACTTTTTCATTCGATAAAATTTTTGGTTCCATTAGTTCAGGTCAATTACCATTCAATAGTGATTTCTGGCTTACTGTTACAGGAATTTTATTATTCTGCGGAGCAATCGGTAAATCAGCACAATTCCCTCTTCACGTTTGGCTCCCTGATGCGATGGAAGGTCCAACACCTGTAAGTGCTCTGATTCACGCTGCTACAATGGTCGCTGCTGGTGTTTATCTTGTTGTAAGAATTTTCGGATTACTTACCGCTGATGCAATGCTTTTCATCGGAGTAATTGGAATGATTTCAGCTTTCATTCCTGCAACAATCGCACTCACTCAAAATGATATTAAAAAAGTTTTGGCATACTCGACAATCTCTCAATTAGGTTATATGATAATGGCATTAGGAGTTGGTGCTTATCAATTCGCATTCTTTCATTTAGTAACTCACGCATTTTTCAAAGCGGCTTTGTTTTTAGGTTCTGGTTCTGTTATTCACGCAATGCACCACGAACAGGACATAAGAAATATGGGTGGACTTAAAAAGAAAATGCCTTTGACTTACTGGACATTTGTTATATCCTCATTAGCAATTTCAGGTATTCCGCTTACATCTGGATTCTTAAGTAAAGATGGAATAATTGCAAGTAGTTTAGCTTTCGCAAATCTGACAGGACACTATTTGTTTCCTATTTTTAGTTTGATTGTTGCTTTACTAACCGCATTTTATATGTTTAGATTAATTATATTGACATTTCACGGAGAACCACGAGACCATCATAAATTTGAGCACGCCCACGAATCTCCTTTTTTGATGGTAATGCCTTTAGTTCTTTTAGCAGTATTATCTATTTTCATCTGGTACACACCAAATCCATTAAACTCTGAACAAGGTTGGGTTTTATCTAAGTGGATTGAAAAACCGGTTATTCATACTCCTGAAAATTCAAGATTCGATTTTATGAAATCTTTTCACAATGAAAATGTATTATCAAACAAAAGCTATATTGATTCAGAAGTTTATAAAGAAGCAATGCATTCTGCTCACTATCCCGCAATGGGATTATCTTTATTTGTAGCTGTGTTAGGAATTTTTCTTGCATTTGCAGTTTATCAATGGAAAAAGATCAATGCTGATTTAATAACTCAGAAGCTGAAACCACTTTATAATTTTTCTTATAACAAATGGTACTTTGATGAAATTTATCATAAAACATTTGTCGCTTTAACCATAGGTTTAAGTAAAGTTCTTGCCTGGTTCGATGCTAAGATAATTGATGGAATAGTTAATGGTTCTGCTTTTATAACGAAACATTTTTCATTTTTCATTGGCAACTTTGATAAATATGTAGTTGATGGAATAGTTAATTTCACAGCTTATTTCAATGGTTTTGCCGGTTTATTTGTAAGAAGAATTCAAACTGGGAAAGTTCAGAGTTATTTAGCTTTAGTAATTTTTTCAATAGTAATACTATTATTCATTTTTAAGTAAAAAAGAAAATCAGGTTTTTATATGAATAATTTTCCAATTTTATCGCTTATAACATTCCTGCCAATTTTAGGAATGCTGATAATATTGTTCATTCCGAAAAGAAATTCTCTGTTTATAAAATCATTTACAATAATCATTACTGCTATTCAACTTGTTTTAGCTATTGTCTTGCTTGTTAATTACAATTTTAATCTTGCTGGAATTAATGATATTAAATCATTTCAGTTCGTTGAAAAATTCAGATGGATAGAAATTGATGGTTTTGCCTGGCTGGGAAAAATTAAAATTGATTACTTTCTTGGTGTTGATGGTCTTAGTGTTCCGATGATTCTACTTACAACAATTATCACTTTTATTGCTTCGATATCTTCCTGGACAATTGATAAATCTATAAAAGGTTATTTTCTGATGTTTCTACTTTTAGATACTGGAATGATTGGAGTATTTGTTGCACTTGATTTCTTTTTATTCTATATCTTCTGGGAGTTAATGTTACTTCCAATGTATTTTCTTATTGGAATCTGGGGTGGTCCGAGAAGAGAATATGCAGCGATAAAATTTTTCCTTTACACTTTACTTGGTAGTGTTCTTATTCTCTTGGTAATGATTGGGTTATATTTCAGTACAATGGAAACTTTAGCAGATGGAACAAGAGTATTTACATTCAATATGCTTGAAATGATGAATCCAACTAATTATACTCAGAATGGAATTCTTTCACCTTTGAATCCGGCAAATTTGCGATTTATTGCTTTCATTGGTTTGTTTATTGGTTTTGCAATCAAGATTCCGATGTTTCCATTTCACACTTGGTTACCAGACGCTCACGTTGAAGCACCTACCCCAATAAGTGTAATCCTTGCTGGTATTTTATTGAAAATGGGGACTTATGGAATTCTTAGAATCTCATATCCAATATTTCCTGATATTACAAAAGATTTAATTTGGTGGATAGCTCTATTCGGAGCAATTAATATTATTTATGGTGCTTTATGTGCAATGGCTCAAAAGGATTTTAAGAAATTAATTGCATACTCTTCTGTTTCGCATATGGGTTATGTAATGCTTGGTATGGCCGCACTTAATACTTTAGGAATTTCTGGAGCCATTCTTCAAATGTTTAATCACGGAACTATAACTGCTATGTTATTCCTTTTGGTTGGAGTTGTTTACGATAGAGCTCATATACGTGATATCGAAGGTTTTGGAGGATTGGGAAAACAGATGCCAATTTACACTGGATTTACTACCGTCGCTTTCTTTGCTGCTATCGGACTACCTGGATTAAGCGGATTTATTTCAGAAGCGTTAGTTTTTCTTGGAAGTTTTGGAAACGACTCAATAAGAATTCTTGCAATAATTTCTACTCTTGGAATTTTACTCGGTGCTGGTTATATGTTGTGGACTTTACAAAGAGTTTTTCTTGGTAGTCTTCCAGAAAAATGGAATCAACTTACTGACTTGGATACAAGAGAATATATTATGTTCGTGCCTTTAGTAATTATAATTATTTTCCTTGGAGTTTATCCCTCGCCGATGTTAAATCTTATGAATTCATCTGTGAATGCTATTGTGGATATTGTTGAAAAGTCGGGTTCTTTTATTAAATCAATTGGTTCATTATAAAGTGAGAAACTAAATTGAATATAAATAATTTTCTTTCAGACTTAAATTTGATTTATCCTGAAATCATTTTGGTTTCAACTTTAGTAATTGTTTTATTGTTTGATTTGATTTTCAAACATAATAAATCATTTCTTCCTATAATTTCTCTGGCTGGAATTACTTTTGCGATTTTTTTCACAATTCTGAATTTTGGTAAAAATGAATTTGCATTTGGTTACGGTTCAAATAATTTTCTTTTATCAATCGATGACTTCTCCAACTTTTTCAAATTATTAATATTAATTTCTTCGATATTCATAATTCTATTTTCCATTTTATCTAATGAAATAAAAATTTGTAGAGACAGACACGGTGAATACTACACTTTATTATTAGGAATGATCATTGGGATGTTTTTTCTTGTTTCAGCTAATGATTTAATTGTTATTTATATCTCGATTGAAATATTATCATTATCATCATACATCCTTGCAGGATTTGTTAAAACCTCATTGCGTAATAGTGAAGCTTCTCTTAAGTATGTTATTTATGGTGGAGTATCAAGTGGAATTATGATTTTTGGAATGTCTTTGATTTATGGAATGACTGGCTCAACTAATCTTTCAGAAATTAATTCAATATTAAAAGTTACTGCTCTCTCTGATGTAACTTTTCTCACCAGTTTATTGATGGTTCTAGCAGGACTTGGCTTTAAAATTTCTGTGGTTCCTTTTCATTTCTGGACACCCGATGTTTACGAAGGAGCGCCAATACCAATAACCGCATATTTATCTGTTGCGAGTAAAGCTGCTGGATTTGCAGTTTTGATTCGATTTATAAAAATTATGTTTCTATCTGGAATTACGAATAATGAATATTGGGTTTTATATCCGATTATTGATTGGAGAAGTCTTTTAATAATTTTCTCAATTATTACGATGACACTTGGAAATTTATCAGCCTTATGGCAGGATAATTTGAAAAGAATGTTAGCTTATTCCTCAATTGCGCACGCTGGTTATATTTTGCTTGGTTTGGCTGTTTTATCAAATCAGGGATTAACTGCGGTTTTGATTTATTTCATTATCTATCTATTTATGAATCTCGGTGCTTTTCTTGTTGTTATGTTAATCGCTAATGAAATAAATTCAGAAGATATAAATGACTACAAAGGTCTTGGATATTCTCTTCCATTTTTATCAGCAATGCTTTCAATATTCTTAATATCATTAGTAGGATTACCGCCAACTGCCGGATTTATTGCAAAACTTTATTTGTTTATCGCTCTAGTCGATGCAAAAATGATTGTTGTTGCAATAATTGCTTTAATAAATACAGTGATTTCACTTTACTATTATGTAAGAGTTTTGAAGAATTTGTATTTATCAAAACCAGCTGAAAATAAAATTAAGATTAGAAATCTATCGTTTGTTTATTCATTAGTTTTAATAATGGTTGTACCAGTGATTTTATTTGGAATTTATTTTGCACCTATAACAAACCTTGCAAAATACTCCCTGAAGATTCTTGGGATGTAAATTTTAATTTTTCTTTAATCTGCATAAATTTATAAAAAAGATTTTCATTTTTATCTTAATTAAAATCCGATTGTTTTATAAACAAATTGTATATGAATTTGAATTTACCGATATACTTAGATAATAACTCAACGACGCAAGTTGATGCTCGTGTTGTTACAGCAATGATACCTTACTTTAATGAAAAGTTTGGTAATTATTCGAGTAAACACAAATTTGGTTATGAGGCATATTCAGCAGTTGAATATTCACGAGAAAAAATTGCAAATTTGATCAATGCAAATCCAAACGAGATAATCTTTACAAGTGGAGCAACAGAATCCATTAATTTAGCCCATATTGGATTTGCACTTGCAAATCAGAATAAAGGAAATCATATAATCTCATCTTTAGTCGAGCATTCTGCTTCTTACGAATCACTATTGTTTTTATCAAAATCAGGTTTTGATGTTACTTTTTTAAAACCTGATAGCTTTGGAAAAATTTCACTTGAGGATGTAATTAAAAATGTCCGTAAAGACACCATTTTAGTCAGTTTAATATATGCAAACAACGAAATCGGTACTATCAATGACATTAAACTGATTGCAGAATTTTGTAACTCCGAAAAAATTGTTTTTCATACTGATGCAACTCAAGCCGTTGGAAAGATTAAAATTGATGTAAGGGAACTGAATCCGTCAATGATGTCATTTGCATCTCATAAAATCTATGGTCCTAAAGGAATTGGAGCCTTATTCATAAATAAAAATTCATTCAAATTTAATTTATCTCCTATTATATTCGGTGGCAATCAAGAAAATTCACTTCGCTCAGGAACTTTAAACGTTCCTGCAATTGTTGGATTCGGTGAAGCTTGTTCTATTTTATTAAACGAATTATCAAATGACATTATTCATTATAAAAAGTTGTCTGATTATATGAGAAAAAACTTGATTGCTAACTTAAACGATATAAAACTAAATGGACATTTTACAGACAGAATTCCAAATAATCTAAATTTCACTGTCTATGGTGTAAATGCAAATGATTTAATTCTGAAAACACCTGAAGTTTGTTTCTCAACGGGTTCTGCTTGTTCTTCTGAAATGGATAAACCTAATCGAATATACAAATCGATTGGTCTAACAGATGATGAAGTCAAATCAACTTTTAGAATAGCTGTCGGACGGTTTAATACATTTGAGGAAATAGAATTTGCAACTAATAAACTTATTTCTGTGATTTCTTTGATTCGTGAAAAATCCCATTTTAACAAACAATCTATGTTAGTATGAGAAATTTGACATTTAGCAGTTTACTAAGATATTTAATTGAAAACAGAGATGATTTTTTCAGATATCTTAAATCAAAATTTCCGTTGTTTCACAATTCTAATTTCTTTTTCAGAGATTTACAATTTGGCATCAAAGGATATTTTGAGAAAAAGGGAATTATATTATCTTATTCAGACTCAGAAAAATTAGCAAGACTATATTCCGAGAGATTAATTGAGGATAAAATATTTAATAAAATTTCAGAAAACACTTGGAGAGTAAATTATCCGGAATACATCACAAAAGAACCAGGTGATCCATTTAAGAATATTCAATTAGGAGGTATTTAATTATGACAGAAATGGTAAACACACAAGAAATAACTGTTTCATTGAAAGCCGCAAAAGAAATAAAAAGAATTATGCAAGAAATTAATGTTCCCTCTACTTACGGTTTAAGAGTTGGTGTAAAAGGCGGAGGCTGCTCAGGGTTAACTTACACATTAGGTTTTGATGAAAATCCCAAAGAAAGCGATACAGTAATTATTTCTAATGACATCAAATTATTTGTTGACGGAAAAAGTTTATTTTACTTGACAGGTACTGAATTAGATTTTTCTGATGGCTTAAATGGAAGAGGTTTTGTTTTTAATAACCCGAATGCAAAGAGAACTTGTGGTTGTGGTGAATCTTTCGGAGTATAAAAAATATCAGGATAATAAAAATGAAAAGAAAAAATTTTATTCTTTCAGCAGCAACGATTATTGCTGGAGCTTTCACAACTTCCTTTGCAAATAAATTTGGAATTAATATAAATAAATTAAAAGAAAGGAGTAATATTATGAGTAAATTTGAATTACCTGCTTTACAATATCCCTATGATGCTCTCGAACCTTACATTGATAAAGCAACAATGGAAATTCATCATACAAAACATCATCAAGCTTATGTAAACAATTTGAATAAAGCTATTGAAGGTACTGAACTTGAAGGAAAAAGTCTTGATGAAATGTTCTCAATGATGTCAAAGCTTCCAGCTGCTGTTAGAAATAATGGAGGCGGGCATTGGAATCACGATTTGTTCTGGAAAATAATGAAACCAGGTGGTTCAAAACAACCAGTCGGTAAATTAGCTGATGCAATCAATGCGACTTTCGGAAGTTTCGAAGAATTTAAGAAAAAATTCTCTGAAGCTGCAATTGGAAGATTTGGTTCAGGGTGGGCCTGGTTAGTCGTTGTCGATGACAAATTAGTTATTACTTCAACTCCAAATCAAGATAATCCTTTAATGGATCTGGCTGAAGTTAAAGGAAAGCCAATTTTGGGTTTAGATGTTTGGGAACACGCTTATTATCTCAAATACCAGAACAGAAGACCTGAATATGTTGAAAATTGGTGGAATGTTGTAAACTGGGATGTAGTATCTGAATTGTATTCGGGTTAAAATATTTTATAACTCATAAAAGGTTGTCGAATAAATATTTCGACAACCTTGTTTTATTTTATTTCTTTTTGAATTGAAATTGCACCCCTTAAATCACCTATTTTATAATTAATTGCTCTATCATCTGGATATCTGCTTTTGATAATTTCTTGAACTTCTTTAATCATTTGCTCTCTACTTCCGTGACAATTTAAGCACTCAGCTTGAATGAAAATAGGTTTCAAATACCTAACGACTCTATGTGAGTTTCGATTAACCAATTCAAAATGCTCAAAGTTCTTTGAATTTGGATTCGATTCAACCAAATGCTGAAAACTTTTCAAAACATTCTCTTCATAAGAATCTGGATAATTATTGGGATTTCTGTTTTTCAATGATACTCTTTTTACAATCAAACCTTTATTTTCTCCATATTCTTTAGTAAAAGACTGCGCAGTATCTGAGCATACAGCAACAGCACCAACAATGCCATCTTCTTGAATTTTACTTATTAAAATAGACTTTAATGTATCTAAGAAATTTTTAGCATTAGTTCGTAGTTCAGCCTTTATTTCCTCTGAAACTTGTTGTTTATCTTTTGTATCACAAGCTGAAGTTATTAAAAGAGAAAATATGAATATGAATAAGATTTTTTTGATTAAAATCATATTATCAAAAAAATTGGCTCTTCAGATTCTTTTTGAGGAATGAATTTCTTTTAATCTTATCCTATTAAGAGCTCTGGCTAAAGAAGCCTGAGCTCTTGGGACATCTAAATCTTTATCTTTTAGTTGTAATCTTTTTTCTGCTCTTTCTTTAGATCTTTTAGCACGTTCTAGGTCTATTTCATCAACATCTTCAATTGAGTCAGCTAAAATCAAGACTTTATTGTTTAATACTTCAATTGTGCCACCAGAAATAGCAAAGAATCTAATTTCACTTTTATTCCTTATTCTTAATTCACCAATTTCTAAAGTTGATACAATAGGAGCGTGATTTTTTAATATCTGAAATTTTCCCAAGGTTCCAGGAACAGTTATAGAATCAACTTCACCCTTGAATACTGTTTTTGAAGGTGAGACTATTTCTAAATATAAATCTGACATTATGAAGCCATCCTTCTTGCTTTTTCTTCTACATCTTCTATCGAGCCACAATACATAAAGGCTTGTTCTGGATAGTCGTCATATTTACCATCTATAATTGCTTTGAAGCTTCTTATTGTATCTTCTAATTTTACATATTTACCTTTGTATCCTGTAAATTGTTCAGCTACGTGGAAAGGTTGCGAGAAAAATCTTTGAATTCTTCTTGCTCTTCTAACAACTATTTTATCTTCATCAGATAATTCATCCATCCCTAGGATGTTAATTATGTCTTGCAGATCTTTATAATGTTGTAAGATCTCTTTACACGTTTTAGCAACAAAATAATGTTCCTGACCGATAATTCCCGGTTCAAGAATTCGGGATGTTGAATCCAGCGGATCAACTGCAGGATAAATTCCCAATTCAGAAATTTGACGACTTAAAACTGTTGTAGCATCCAGGTGGGCAAATGCAGCAGCAGGGGCTGGGTCTGTTAAATCATCTGCAGGAACATAAATAGCCTGAACAGAAGTAATTGAACCTTTGTCGGTTGAAGTAATTCTTTCTTGTAAAGCACCCATTTCTGTTGCAAGATTTGGTTGATATCCAACAGCGGAAGGCATACGGCCTAATAATGCGCTAACTTCTGAACCAGCTTGAGTAAATCTAAATATATTATCGATAAACAATAGTACATCTCGACCTTCTTCATCTCTAAAATATTCTGCAATAGTCAATCCAGTTAAAGCAACTCTGAGTCTAGCACCAGGAGGTTCATTCATCTGACCAAATACTAATGAAGTTTTTGAAAGCACTCCTGACTCTTTCATTTCTAACCAAAGGTCATTTCCTTCTCTTGTTCTTTCGCCTACTCCAGCAAAAACAGAATATCCACCGTGCTCCTGAGCAATATTGTGAATTAATTCCTGAATGATAACAGTTTTACCAACACCAGCACCACCAAATAATCCTGTTTTACCACCTTTTGAATATGGCTCAATTAAATCAATAACCTTTATACCAGTTTCGAACATTTCTGTTTTAGTTGATAAATTTTTGAAAGCCGGTGCGGGTCTATGAATTGAATATCTTTTATCAGATTTTATTTCACCTAAACCATCAATTGGATTTCCGACAACATTTAATAATCTGCCAAGCGTGTTAGGACCCACAGGAACAGATATAGGTTTTCCGGTATCATAAGCTTCCATTCCCCTAACAAGTCCGTCTGTCGAATCCATAGCAACTGTTCTTACTTGATCTTCACCTAAATGTTGTTGGACTTCAACTATAAGATCTTCCTGAACTCCTTCAACTGTTGTTCGTGGAATTCTAACTGCATTGTAAATCATTGGAAGATGACCATCTTCGAATTCAATGTCGACAACTGGACCAATTATTTGGATAATTTTTCCCTTAATTTCACTCATTTTATTCCTTTAGTTTAATTTTGAATGCAAAAATAAACAAGCATATCAAATGTAACAAACAATGAATATAATCATTAAATATTATTGTTTTGGAATAGTTTACTTTATTTTCTTCGTGCCTTAGTGTCTTTGTGGCAAGAGGATGTTTTTTCGCCACAAAGACACGAAGAGAATCTTACTTAATTAAAATCATTTTAAAGGCTTGGCTATTAGTCTCTCCAAATATTCGATATATATATGTTCCGCTGGATAATTGACTTCCATTAAAATCAAGTGATACAACACCGGCAGGAAGAAATTCATCTATTAAAGTTTTAACTTCTCGCCCGAGTAAATCATAAACTACAAGTTTATAATTACCCGGCTTAAATACATCAAAACGTATTGATGTGGAGGGATTGAAAGGATTAGGATAGTTCTGATATAAAATAAAATTTTTGTTGTCTTTGAATTCATTTAAATCATTAAAAGATGTAGGCACAATGAATGAACCTGTACCACCGGATTCGTTGTAACGTCTTTTAAATTCTTGCATAAATTGATTAGCAATATATATGTCTTCAATAATTATAACATTCTCATCGTTTTCATTAGCAGCTGAATTAGACCAATTGGCTGAACCAGTAATTACGGTAGGATTAGAATTTGGTTGTGTAGCATCAACTAAACCATATTTGTGATGCAATGTAGCACCAACATTTCCAAACATTTGAGCAAAGGAATTTAGAAAATTGTATTGACTACCAGTTGTTGAAACCTGATCAATTATTCCGCGTATATCATTGGCACCAGCATTGAATCTGCTATTCATAGCATTAGCAATATCAGAACGGGTAAAAGCATAAGTAGCAAAGTAAATATCTTTGTTAGCGGTATTGATTGTATTTACAATTTTTCCAATCGTACCATCAGATGGACTGAAATAAACTCTGACGTTTTTACCACCAATGTTAAAATTATGAGGGGTGTTATCAGTTTTTTGAATTCCAAATTTAGCATTTGATGGATTTGGCTGATCTCCACTTCCCCCCCACATTTCTTCGAATTCAATTTTATATGCCTGAGTAATTGTAGGATCATTAATTTCAACAACATTATTTTCCCAACCTGTTTCCAATCCAGAAACATTCCACGAACCTGTCCAAAGCCAATCGTTTGAAGGAATTGTATCGCGCGCATCGAATATGAAAAATTTGTTATGCATTATCCCTGAAAGACCTGATGTCCTTTTTAATACGGGAATTCCAGCATTTATCAAAGATTGAACACTATTTTGAGTAGTTCTATTATCATAAACAAATCTGATTCTTACTCCTCTATTCTTAGCAGCGATTAAAGCATCTGCAACATTTGGTAAATCAAAAAAACTATACAATGCCATATCGATTGAATATGTAGCAGCATTAATTCTCTCTATTAATTTGATAGGAAAATTTATATTTCCTTTAGCTGAATTTCCTGGAATTGCAACGGTCGTATCTACTGAAAAATTAAAATATACATTTATTGTTCCAACATTTGGATTAGCTGAAGCAGTAGTTACAGATTGAATTGAGCTCGAACTCGATCCAAAAGAATTTCTCGAATAAGCTCTAAAGTAATAAAGTGTACCAGGTTGTAAATTTGATATCTGGACAATATGATTGGTAGTATTTCCTTGAATTACAACTGAATCTAATTCTAAAGATGGTGTAAGTCCATATTTAACCTGACTATTACCGGGTCTGACAGTATTGAAATACACCGTAAAACTATTTGATGTTATATTACTTGCAACAACAGGGTTTAATACTAATGGAGTGTTATCGGTTATAATATCACTTAAAAAGCGAGGAAGAATTTGGTAACCACTATTATATGGCGGGCTTGATTTAAACTGTCCTAAAACTCCAACTATATCAACGGGTGATTGTGGTATTGGTTGACCAATGATAGACGTAACATCGTTATCAATTCTAAGTCCTGCAGAGAGTGTTCCAGTTGCATCAGTTATATTATAGTTTGTTGCAGAAGCGAAATTTCCACTACCTTGGATTGTTACATTATTAATTCTAATCAAACGACTTTCATATTCTTCAAAACCATTCCATTGCTGAGAAGTAATTTGAGAGATTGTAACAACAGTAGTATCAAAATATTTATTTGAAGCGTGCTTTGTCAAAGAGGAACCAGCTCTCCTGAAATCCAATTGAGTAAGACCGTTAAAATGAGTCAGGGTTGAAGTTACGGTTACAGAATCACCAATAGAAACTTGACCAGCAAAACCACTTCCAAAAATTGAAATTCCCCCAGTAAGATCTTGAATAGAACCAGGACCGCTAGCACCAAAATGATTTGAAGATGTTACAATTCCTGTAATTGTAAATACTTGTCCAGTATCAGATGGGACTCCATTTGCATCATTGTTTTTCAATTGAGCAATTGGTGAAATCGTTTGCGCAAAACTTAATGAACTGATTATAAAAACAAATGTAAAAAATAATTTTTTCATCTTAAATCCGTTGATAAAATGAAACGTAAAATTCTATTATTGCCTTTATCCGCTACGTATAATGTTTTATCAAAAAAAGCAACAGCATAAGGTTCTTTGAATATCGAACGACCTCCAAATGATTGAAGCTCATCCCCGAAAGAATTAAATTTATAAATACTATCTTTGTCCGCATCAGCAACATAAATATTTCCTAAATTATCGACAGTAACACCTTCAGGTCTTGAAAACTTATTAGGGAGCATCATTCTACTTCCGTTTGGTGATAATCTACTTTCATATCCTGGAGTTTCAGAGGCAAAATTATAATATAACCACTGAGTTTTGAAACTTGTATTACCAGTTAAAGTCATTATAAAATCTATGTTCCTTCTCTTAAAGGAAGCTAATGAACTTATACCATTTGTTGAAAGGATTCCAGTTCCTGTTGGTTCTAAGGATGGTAATCTACCAATTAATGTATCTTTTTTACTTCCATCTGAAAGGGTTTTTTTCTGAAAAATTAAAATTGAATTATCTGGATTAAAAATACTGGAATTATTAGGACCAGTTCGGGCAACATAAAATGAGTTGTCATAAAATACCGCAACACCAGTATATTTAATTTGAGAATTATAATCAGAAGCTATACCAGGTCTTGGTAATAATCTTTTAATAGGGGCATTAGTGAAATTATGAGAAGCAGCAACTAAATCAATTTTATATACCGCTGAAAAAGTCTGGCCCAAGGTATCGAATTCAGCACACACAATTAAATTTAATTGGTAATCCTGAGCAATTGCTATGGGTTTTTTGATTTGTTTTGTGCCAAGAACTGTCCCTGCTAAATTCAGCATAACTATTCTGTTGTTATCCGTATCTGCAACATAAACAAAAGGTTCATTACCAATATAAATGTCTTGAGGATTGTTGAAACCTTCCCAAGGTGGATTAATTTGAACATATACAGTATCTCCGGTGATATTACCCAGTCCACCCGTATTTGTAGGTAATTCAAATTTCTCTGAACAGCTTACAATTTGTAAGAGTAAAAATAAGAGTGTGATTAAGAGAAAAAATCGATTTGTTGATTTTATATTTTTCATAAGCCTAATAATATTGAAAATCTATGTGCTGAACCTAATCTGGAAAAGTTTGAAAAAGAATAATCCAAGGTGAAATTTGCAATTTCTAATGGCACATTTACACCTGCTCCAAAAGTATAATTCTGTTCTTCAACATTAAACTTATATCCTGCTCTTAAGAAAACTATTTTAGCCCAAGAATATTCAAAACCAGCTGAAACATTTTCACTGTTATCATTGGGATGATTTAACTGAAGTGAAGATGTTAGTTTATGATTATCATCCTGATATGGTTCAAATGCAAAACCAATTCTAAACATAGTAGGCGGTGCAAAATCTTGCCATTGAGAAACTTCTCTTTTCCCTACTAAAACGACCTTTCCATCTGGTGCAAGATTACTTCCAAAATTTGTAACTGCAACTGCAAATCTTGATGTTCCAAGTCCTGTCCAATAATATGTTCCTAGATCTATCAAAACACCTCTCATTTTTAATTTATCTAAAGTTTCTTCAATATACCTTACAGTAGCACCAAAACTAAACTGCTCTGTCATTTTTCTTGAATAGGATAATCCAATTGCTATATCACTAAATCCAAAGTATTCTCCTGTTCCAAAAGGAGCAAATTCTGTTGTAACAGGCATTTTTTGCATAGTTAAAGCAGTTAATGATATACCAAATGAATTTGTTTCATCTAGATGATAAACAGCACCGAGAAAATCGTGATTGATATCTACTAACCATTTATTATGAGAAAATAAAACTTGATTTTCATCGAATTGTGTTAAACCTGCTGGATTCCAATATAAAGCTGAAGCATCATTAGCAATGGCTACGAATGCATCACCTAAAGCGGTGGCTCTGCCACCAACACCAATTTTTAAGAATTGTGCAGTTGATATTCCTGCTCTTTGACCACCAAGAACCGGAAACAATTGAGCTTTAATATCGATAAAGCTAAAAAGTAAAATTATACTTAAAAGCAAATAAGAAAACTTTTGTGAATTTACAACTTTCATCTTCATTAGAACCTGAAGCTTATTCCAAATTTTATATTTCTTTTTGTTAAATACCTTGCTGGATTAAATGGATATGGGTTAATAGGTGCTTGCAAATCAGGATATTTTGGATCATTCCAGCTATTTGGTACTGGGTCACCATATTCATAAGCTTTTCCAGTTACAGGGTTGATGATTGCAGAATTTTTAATATCGAAAAGATTATTTATTTCAAGGAAAACTGAGAATTTTAGTTTATTAATAACAAAGTATTTTTCTAAATTCATATCAACCCAAAACCAATCATCTCCTAATTTTGAATTTCTCTCTTTTCTTACGAATTCATAAATAGGTCTACCATCTGTTTGATATGAATTTGTAAAAACAGCTGGAGTATATCTTTTACCAGATTGATAAAAGAATCTCAAATACAAATTAATATCATCTAAAATTCCAGATGCAAAACCAAATAAAGGTTTATCTTTTTCTATATAAAAGTTCAGAGAAAGCGAGGCATTTATTGGTCTATCCCAAGTTACATATTCTTCTTTTATTGATTCATCTAAATCTCCAGTTAAAACTAATACACCTTCGTCAGCGCTTGAGCTCTTGCCTGTAACTATTGAATAGGTGAAAGAAGCATTTCCATTAAACCATTTACCAATTCTTTTCTTATACTCAAATTCAATTCCTCTTGATCTTGCATAATCAGTATTTATGTATGTAATAAACCGTTGTGTTGCAAACCTTGCTGTAGTTATTCGAGCAGTTCTCGTGCTTACATAATCGAAAATATCTTTATAATAAGCTGTAACGGTTAGAACATCGTCATTAGTAAATTGAGTTCTCAATCCAAGTTCATAAGCTACTGTTGTTTCAGGATTTAGATTTGGATTTCCAAATCTTTGAAATGAAGATTTTGCATTCGCAGGACTAAGTTTTGCATAAACGAATTGTGGTTTAGGCCATTTGCTGAAATGTCCATAAGAGAAAAATAAAGTCTGATAATCAGAAACAGGATGAGATATTCCTAATCTTGGACTTAGTCTTGCTTTAAATCTTCGATTTCCAAAAAACTTAAATGAATCTTCTTTATATCTTTTTCTTGTCTCATCTGGAATTGTAACAACATCAGGATTATCAACAGCATCATCTACATACTTACCTGGGAACCAATAATCCAATCTTAAACCAAAGTTTAATATCATTCCACTGAAATTAATATTATCTTGAGCATAAAATGAACCCAGCGCAGGAAAGACTCTGTATAAATCATTATTTAATCCAAGTTCACCAATCCAAGGTTTATAAATGTCTATTACTTGCATTTCCTGAAATCTTAAATCAAAACCTGTTTTAAATTTATTTTTTTCATCGAAGAAACTTGTTAAATCGCCTCTGATTGAAAATTCTTCAACATAATGATCACGCCAAGTAAAAGGATTTCCAATATCCCAGAAACCATCTCCGGGAATTACACCGATTGTATCCCTGTTAATATTGAAATATTCAATTGGAAAGTTGGTTATATCTTTCGGCTCAACATATTCCCTCCAAGATTTCCCATTAGCATCTGCTCTTAAGTTTGTAAAATAATTGCTGAATTTTAATTCATAAAAAGTTTTAGAGCTAAGTGTGTGAGTAATTGTAAAAGTATGATATTTATTATTGTGCGTAAAAGTATTTGCATTATCCAATATATATTGAAATTCGTATTGATAACCCGGACTTGGTTCAACATATTCTAAGTTTGATTGCAAGGATTGCGAGTTTTGATTGATATTAACAGATTGATTATAGGAATAATTAAACTTAAGAGTAGGTGAATATTTATAAGTTAATTTTCCCATCCAGAACCAGCTATTTTCAGATTTTGGAGCAAACCGGCTTCCGTAGAATGTTGATGAATACAATTGTTTTGCTTTTGGTTTGAAATAACCTTGCGTTATTCCATCACTGAAGCCTGCATAGAAACTACCAAAGAATGTTAATTCACCAGGAATATTTATTCCAAGCATTGGAAGGAAATATGTAGTAAATGGTTCAGGACCACTGAGATTTGCTTCTGTTATATCAATATTAAAGACGTGGAAAGAAGATGAAGAACCGAAGTTGTCACGCTTGTGAGAAAAATAACCGTGATATTTTGAGCCTCCTTCACGAGTTCGAACGTTCACAACTCCAGAGGTTGCTTGCCCATATTCAGCATTATATCCACCAGTAATAACTTCAACTTCTTCAAGAGCATTTGCAGAGAGTTGCAATCCAAATCCAGTACCAGCCAGTGGATCTTGTACGGATACTCCATCCAACAGAAAGGCATTTTCATAAGACCTTCCACCTCGAATATGGATTGCATTGTCAGATTTTATAACACCAGCTTGCTGACTTACTAAATCCGTTATGTTTTCTATGATAGCAATTTCTATATCTTCTTTTGAGAGGGTCTTTTTACTTTGGGTTTCTTCTACATCCATTAAAGGCTTTTCACCAACAACAACGACATCCTGACCAAGAGTTAATACAGTTTCTTCAAGTAAAACATCAATTTTTTTATTTTGGTTTGCGACAATTTGTACACCAGTGAATTGAACAGTTTTATAACCAATCAATGAAATTTCAACTGTATAATTTCCAGGATTAATAGATGGTATATTGTATCTTCCATTCATATCTGTAGCAGCACCATAATATGTTCCTTTCAAAACAACATTAACACCGGGCAATGCTTCACCAGTAGCTTTGTCTTTAATAGTTCCTGATAAACTTCCAGTTGATTGTGCAAATAATATGTTAGAAATAAAACAAAGTATTGTAATGGTAAATTTTATCATTGTGTTACTCCAAATTCTTGGAATAATACTTTACTTAAAAATGCTTTAGCATTAAAAGGATTGCCATTAACCCGACTCAAAGGTAAGCCCATAAAAACTATTCTTGAATCAGCAGTTTTAAACGAGATAATTGGCTGATTAGGTAGATCCAAACTATATAAATTTTTTGCTGAGACTGGATTTGGATAATAAGTTCTAATTCTTGCAACAGGAACTGTTCCATCATCAATAGCTAATGGTGGATAATTAAGAGCTAAACCTTCTTGAATAGGATTAACTTTTGTATTACGAGGAATAACACTTATAGGAGCCGGACTTAAGCTGTCTATTGGTAAAAAATCACTCAAACCTCTGGAATCAAAAAGTTGAGGGAACATCATTGAAAATAATACTTTACCACCTGCAGTTGTATAATTTCTAATTGCTATTTGAGCAGGTTCTAAGGTTGGATCATTATCTGTGTACCAAATAACAACTTTGAATAATGTTAGTGTTTCAAGAAACATCGGTGACAAAATTCTTGGTAAAAGTAAAGGAGGAGTAGTTGAGGTTTTACCCAATTTAATATCCCAGACATCATATCTGTTTGATAAATTCAAACTATCCATCATTCTATAATAGAAAAGAGCAGTATTATCATTAACTCCGTAATCATCAATAATGAGAATATCTCCATTTGGTTTTTTAACATACCATTTAATGTTACTGTTTTCAGCAGGCATAGCAATTAGTGAACTTCGGGCACCTGCAATATCTTCACAATAAACATAAAATCTATTTAACTGATTTAATCTTAATCCTCTTAGCTTTACTGAATACGGGACGTTAATAGTTGTACCTAAATAAACATCACATTCAACTGTGTTGGAATTAAATGGAGGACTTGCTTTAATTGTTACGAATCTTGTATTTGGAGGTAACTCAATTTTTTGAGATGTATCGTTTAACGCTATAAAAACTTTTTTGATTGTATTATCGCCATCTAAATCTGAAATAGTCCACCCAAATGATGCGACAGTGTAAGTTGTTTCAGGAATTATTATCGTGTTATTATTTCGATCAACTAAAAATCTAATAACTGGTGGTGAATTCTTAAGTGGAAGTTTAAGAATAGCTGGATTAGGATCTATTGAACCACAGTCCACATAAGGTTCACCTTGATCCCATATCCCATTTCCATTTAGATCAGTGAAAGGTTCACTTCCAAAATTGATTCCACCTGATGTTAATTGTAAATCATATTTACCATTTCCAGAATTATCAACTGCAGCAACTCTGAAAAAATAGATAGTGTCCGTACCAAGAATTGTAAAAGAGATCAGAGAATCATTTGAGGAAGTAAATTTCCATCTAATACCATCAACAGAGATAAAATATCCTATTACTAATCCATCAGGATCATCAGCCCACCAATGCAATCTCACGCTGCTCTGTTGATTACTAATTACACTATCTGCAAAAACAGAGATATAAGTTTTTGGAGGTTTATTGGTAACAGGATTATTTGTCAAATCATCATAACAGGAACTCATCAGTAATACAATTAGAGTTCCTGTTATGTAGTAAAATATTTTTTTCATTTCTTTTTTATAAATAAAATAATTGTTTACTTCATTAATATCATTTTCTTAGTTGCTTGGAAGTTATTCACGTTTATTTGATATATATAAACACCCGATGGTAACGATGAGGCATCAAAAATAACCTTATAATTTCCAGCTGACTGATTCATATTGACTAATGATTTAACTTCTCTTCCTAAGATATCAAAAACTTTCAACTCTACGAATCCATCATTAGGAATAGTATATTCAATTGTAGTTATAGGATTAAATGGATTCGGATAATTTTGACTTAAAGAAAAATTATCAGCAACTAAATCCAATCTCTCAACATTGTTGGAGAATCCGACAAAATCATCAACTTTTCTTGGAACGAGTTTATAATTACTAAATGAGAAGAACAGAATTCCTCTTAGTTCTGTAAAAGTATTATGTAATCTAATTCTTATATTTCCGGGTATGGAGTCAAGATTTGCAGCCCAAAGGTTATGGTAAGGATGATTACCTTCTTGTAATTCTACCCTTGTGTTAGCATTTGAATTATCTGCGACTAAGATTTCGCCAAAATTACTATTTCCGCCTCCGTGAGGACCTGGCTGACCATCTGCATTTTCATTTGTAACTCTAACATTCAAATATTTTATTAATACAGATTCCCACTGTTCAGCTGAGATTGTGCCATTTGGCAATGTTCCTATATCAGCTGTGGAAACAGTTGCGAAATCAGGTAACGGATTATTTGAGGAATTAACAACAATAGAGGTGATACTATCAATAACGGTGTTATTATTACTTTCTCTAATAAGACCACTAATTGTAACATTCTGACCACGTCTTAGTGCATCAGCTGCTAAGCCTGCAACAGTAATTCCACTCCAAGGACCGGTTCCATTTTGAATGTGTACTCTTCTGCTAATTTGATTTCCATCGCCTTGTAAATCGGAAGTATCAGCAGTAACTACCCCAGAAATAGTGACTCTATAATTGTTATATCCACTAAATCCACTTCCAAAAGGACTGTATTGAACATCTTGAATTCTCAAAGGTCTATTTAAGACGAGATAAAAATATTTGTTTCTTAAAGTATCGACAGGATTTAATGAAATCATACCATCATTATCTCTTGCCCAGATATAAAAATCAACTAATGCTGAATCTTGATTTACTCCGGGAATTGTAGCAGACCAAAGGTTATTCAATCCTGCAGTCATAGGAAGATCTATTAAATTTCCTCCATTAACTCTGTATCTGATTTTAGCTTCAACTACTTGACCTCCGGGATCATTATCAACTATTGTTGCAGTTATCGTAACAGCTTGATTTCTACCAACAACATCTAAATTTCTCCTAACATTGGATATTGCAGCTGGTGATTGACCAATTAATAAATCATCAGGATAAATAGGTCTAATGACATATCTTGTTGGCAAAGAAGCTGATGAGCTAAATTGTCCAATCACTCCTCGAATATATTGGATTGTGGTTCCATCCAAAGGTGGTTCCCATTCTCTAAGTTTATGAGTTCTTCTAGTAAAATATCCTGACTGGTCGTGAACAAAAATTTTATTTCCGTTTGCATCATTTATGGCAAATGGCGTACTTGAAGAAGTAGAAGTGTTTCTATCGGAAGTTGTTACGTTTCTAATAATTACATACATTCCTTCATATTTCTCACCTGAAAGTAAGTTTGCGGCTTGACCATTATTCAACTGAGCAATTGTTACTTCAACGGGTTGTCCTCTATTTGGTTTACTTCCTAAAAATTGAACAGGTCGTAGTGGATTTGTCAATACGTTTATTTGAGTTTGAGTTCCAGTTTGTCCCGCTGTTCCAAATTCAGCTACAACTCCTGTAATCGTTACAACTTGAGCTGTATCTATTAAATCCATTAAAGTTCCTTGAGCCGCAGCAGAGGTATCATTTTGAATTATGTTTATTCCAGCCCAGGCATTACTTGTATAATTAGTATCTCGCAGATAAGTTTGCCATCGAGCTCCAGCCCACATTATAGGCCTTCTATCAAATGTAGGATTGACAACAGCTGGGACCATAACTACACCAGTAACTTGCACTGTATCCCCAACTCTCGGACTTTGTTCATTTCCTTGAGCTAATAAGCTATCTGGCACAAATTGAAGTTGACGAATTGTATAGTGAGGATAATTCTGAGCGAAAATGGAAACAACACTTAAGAGAAACATCATAAATGTAATTCTTTTGATCATTTTATCACCTTTTATTTAACTACTAAAAATTTTCCTGTTTTAATTTTTCCATTAGAATTGTCTTTTACAGTAAAAAGATAAAGACCGGTTGCAATAGCTTGATCATTATCAGTAATTAAATCCCAAGCGTGTTCTCCTCCTGACATAATTTGCTTACCATCTTTAGAAAAAGTCTCAAACCAACGTAAATCAGAACCATTACTTCTTTGATCGTGATAAAGCCTTTTTACCACATCTCCTGCTAAAGTGTAAATTGTTATTTCACAACTTTCAGGGAGATTGTAAAAATATATTTTTCTTAATCTTTCCGAGTTTCCATCCCAATATGCATTAGCATAATATGGATTAGGATAAACTCCAATTTCAACCTCTGGATCTGATGTTGGTAAGGTTCCAGGAATTATTTTAATTGAACTTGCAAGTTTACTTGATTCTAGACTTTCCAAGTTAAAAGTTTTATCGCCTTTATCAAAAGCAGAAACTGAGAAAACGTAAGTCCATCCATTTAATAGATTAGGAACTTCAAATTTATACCAATATTCTGTTGTATCACCAGGAAACTTAACTGGGGAAGATAATCTTACATAAGAAAATCCTGCATTTAATCCTATATCATTTCCAAGGCTATCAAATTCAGCCATCTTTACTAATGATACATTCAAATCCTGTGCGGTAGTTAAATCAAAACCAGCCATAGTTCTATATAATCTATAACCTTCAAAATCTTTTTGACCTGTAATTGGATCAATTGAAAATTCTGAGCGTCTATCCCAATAAATAGTAGCTTTTTGGCTTTCTGGAATTACTTTAACTTTAGGTGGTTGTGGTGGTGTTGGTAAAATATAACGAGTTAATTTTCCATCACCATTCAAATCTTCTCCGGGATCGAGAATTCCATTTCTATTTCGATCCTCTCCGTGATAAGCTCTCAATGCCCATTCAGCACTTGTAAATAAATTTTTCTTTTGTTCTTCTGTATCTAATGCAGCTGGATCTGTTCCAAATTTTTTAGCAGTAATAATAGCAAAAACTACGTTGACAGAATCATTTGGGGCTAATTTCTTAAATGGTCCAGCTGAAATTAAAATTGATCTATTAGAAGGTGCTCTAAGAACTGAGGGAGGAATCTGATATGGAAATCTATTTGTGCCACCAAAAAAGCCTTGTAATTTATAATATCTAGAAAAATCATTTTGAGGAGCAAATAAATTTGGATCTGTTGTATTTCTGAATTGCCAGCAATTAAAATTCACTGAATCAAATTTTGCGGAGGCTCCAAGAAACTGTATTCCTATATAACTATCAGTAAAACCAATATCACCAATAGCATCAAATTCATAAGCAACTTTGAAATCTCTTGAATAGCCATTACCACCTTTATCATAAAAAGTGCTACCAGAGCGAGGTGAAGTTACATTAGTATTTCTAACAACAGCATCTGTCCATAATCCAACATAAATACTGTCAAGATATTTACCTGATACATTTTTAATCCAATAATCCATAATGATAAAGTTATTAGCAAAAGAAAGGTTCCAAGCATAAGACCTGTGAATGACGTAAATTCCCAATGGTATATGATCAGGAATCGGTTCGCCACCAGCCAAAAATCTACTCGTGTCAGAATATTCCATATAAAAATCTTGATGAGAGATAGCATTAGGGTTATAAACTCTTGAATCTGGTAGAGATGATGATTCAATAACTCTAGCACCAGGTTTGTTTGTAAATTCAAATCCACCACCTCTAGCTGATACTGAAGCTGCATCAACTGCAGCGGTTGTAACGAATGGCCCTTGTTTTCCACTACCTAATGAATCATTTGCGGTATAAGCACCGACCCATAGCCCACCGTCAAAAAGATGTTCAATACCTGAACCTATTGGAAATTCACAAGATGGTTGTCTTGGCCACAAAACAAAACCGTGACCGTAAGTTCCGAAATTTGTAATAGTCAAACCAATATTTCCAACGTTGGTGAACTTGGTATTGTCATCATCCAAACCTTTGAAAAAAGGATTTTGATATTGAGCAAAATTGAATGAAGCTACTAATGAGAAAATAAGTATATACTTTTTCATTTATTCAAATATTTTATTCTCAAATATAAAGTAATAATGTTATCTAAAAATTAATTATTTTGAAAAAATCGCTCTTGCGTGTTGATCAGCTCTATATGAACTTCTAACTAAAGGAGCAGATTCAACTATCTTGAAACCGATTTTTAATCCCTCTTCTTTATAAAATTTAAACTCATCTGGTGAAACGTATCTATCCACTGGGAGATGATTTTTAGTTGGTTGAAGATATTGTCCAATTGTTAAAATATCACAACCGTATTCCACTAAATCTTTCATTACTTCAATCACTTCGTCTTTGGTCTCACCAATTCCAACCATTATTCCACTTTTTGTTTTTAATCCTTTGTCTTTAAACCATTTAATTAATTCAAGACTTCTTTTATACTTTGCTTGAGGCCTTACAACGTGATAAAGTCTTGGGACAGTTTCGAGATTATGATTTAAGATATCTGGAGGGCTTTGCATAATAATTTCAAAAGCGTGCTCTTCACCCTTGAAGTCTGGAATTAAGATTTCTACTGTGCAATCACTTTTGTATTCTCTAATGAGTCGAACACACTCTTTGAATATGGATGCACCACCATCCTTCAATTCATCTCTATTTACAGATGTAATGACTACGTGTCGAAGATTTAATTCAATCACTGATTCTAAAACTCTTCTCGGCTCATCAAGGTCGAGTTCATTTGGGATACCAACTTTAATGTTACAGAATCCACAACTACGGGTGCAAGTATCACCAAGAATCATAAATGTTGCTGATCTATGATTCCAACATTCAGCTATATTAGGACATTTAGCTTCTTCACAAACAGTATTTAGTTTCTGTCTTTTAATTAGATTTTTTACATCTAAATAATTATTACCAGTTGGTAATTTAACTTTTAACCACTCAGGACGTTTTCCAATGTTTTCTTTCTCTGCTTCAACTTTTTCTTTAAATGCTCTTTGATGTTGATTGATTGTTCTCATTTAACTACTTTCAATAAATTTTACTAAAATCAAAGTTTTCTAAATTTTCTTTTATTTCTTTAAGGAATAGTCCACCCAACATTCCATCTATTAAACGATGATCGTGAGATAATGTTAATGCCATTATATTTCTAATTGCAATTGTATCTGTTCCATCAACTTCAATAACTACAGGAATTTTTCTAACAGCACCAACACCAAGAATTGCAACTTCTGGCTGATTTATTATTGGTGTGCCCCAAACTGTTCCAAATACTCCATAGTTCGTAATTGTGAATGTTCCAAAAGAGATATCATCTGGAGTCAATCTTTTTGCTCTTGATCTATTTGCCAAATCTTGAATGGCTCGCGCCAAGCCGATTAAATTTTTATCTCCAGCATTTTTGATATTTGGAACAATCAAACCTGTCGGTTCAATTGCAACAGCAATACCGAGATTGATATTTTTCTTTTGAATAATAGTATTTCCATCTATTGATGAATTTACAAGAGGATATTTTTTCAAAGCTTTAATAACTGCATCTGCAATAAAAGCCATATAAGTCAATTTGACATTCTCTTTTTCAAGATAATAATCTTTCTTTTCTTTTATGAAATTATGAATTCTTGTCACATCAGCCTCAATCATTCCAGTAACATGAACAGAAGTATCTCTACTATGGATCATATGTTCCATTATCTTCATTCTAATATTGTCCATAGGTATTTTTTGATATTCTATGGATTCAAAAGTTTGATGAGATTGCGCGGAAGAAAAAGTAACTGCTTTTTCTGGTTTTTGGATGATTTGTTGAGGTTTTTCTTTTTGCTGCTTTGATTTTCTATTTTCAAGAAAATTGAGAACATCTTTTTTTGTAACTCTTCCTTCTAATCCTGTGCCTTCAATTGATTCTAATTCAGCAAATGATATATTTTCTTTTTCAGCAATACTCAAAACCAAAGGTGAGTAGAATCTTGAACTCTTTTTATTTACAGACGTATCCTCAGAGATTCGACTAAAATTATCGTGCATCGATATAGGTTCTTCTATTTTCTGTTGCGGAGTTTGTTCAATTATTTCTTTTGGCTTTATACTCCGCATAGGTTTTTGGACATTTTTTGAAGATAGTCTTGCGACTACAGTTCCAACTTCTACAGTTTTCTGTTCTTCTACTAAAATTTCAATTAAAAAGCCATCCTGAGGTGATGGAATTTCCGTATCAACTTTATCTGTACTTATTTCAAAAATAACTTCATCTTTTTTTACGAAGTCTCCAACTTTTTTATGCCATTTTATAATCGTTCCTTCCATAACAGATTCGCCCATTTTGGGCATAGTAATATCAATAACATCTGAATCAGAATGGTTGATATCAAAATTAGTATTATTTAATTCATTGAGTGAAACATCATCCTTTTCTGGCTCATTAGAAATTACTGATTCTTCTGTTTTTAGAATTGCGACAACAGTTCCAACTTCTACCGTTTTTCCTTCTTGAACTAGAATATCAGTCAAAACTCCATCTGATGGTGAGGGACTTTCAGTATCAACTTTATCAGTTGAAATTTCGAATAAGATTTCATCTCGTTTAACTTTTTCACCGATTTTTTTGTGCCATTTAATTATTGTTCCTTCGGTTACGCTTTCGCCCATTTTTGGCATTATAATTTCCATACAAAATCTCCTGATTCAAATTAATTGAAAATTAATATTTCAATAATTCCAAAATACCATTATAAATTTTCTCTCTGCTTGGCAAGATAGTATATTCAAGAATAGGTGAATACGGAATGTGTGAATCTAACCCTGCAATTCTTCTGACTGGTGCATCTAAATATTGAAAACAATTTTCCATAATTCTTGCAACTATCTCTGCACCAAAACCACCAGTTAATGTATCTTCGTGAATAACAATTGCTTTATTAGTTTTTTTAACAGAATTGTAAATTGTTTCTTCATCGAGTGGAATTAATGTTCTTAAATCAATAACTTCAACTGAGTAGCCATATTCTTCTTCAAGTTTTTTAGCTGCGAACATAGAGTCCCAAAAACAAACTCCCCACGATATCACTGTTAAATCATTACCTTCTCTTGCTACTTTTGCTTTTCCAAAAGGCACTAAATAATTTTCATCGGGTTCTGGCGTCATTGCAAAACTTTGACGATATAATCCTTTATGTTCACAGAATAAAACCGGGTCTTTAATTCTGCAAGCTGTTTTTAATAATCCCTTTGCATCAGCAGCATTTGAAGGATATGCGATGTAAATTCCAGGGACGTGAGCAAATATTGATTCGATATTTTGGGAATGATATAATCCTCCGTGAATGTATCCACCAACAGCAACTCTAACAACTACTGGTGTGTAATAACTGTTATTTGATCTATATCTAAAAGTAGCTAATTCATCTTTCATTTGATTAAATGCAGGCCAGATATAATCACCGAATTGAATTTCAACTACTGGTTTTAAGCCTACTAGAGACATTCCAATTGCAACACCCATAATACTGGCTTCAGCTAAAGGAGAATTAAATACTCGTTCATTACCATATTTTGTAGACAGACCTTTTGTAGCAGTAAATACTCCACCTTTACCATCAGCTATATCCTCTCCGAATATATACATTTTATCATTGAATAGCATTTCTTCGTGTAAAGCGTGGTTAATCGCATCAACCATTACTATTGGTTTTCCAGATGGTTCAGATTTCTCATATTCAAGACTTTCCTTAAACCCACTTTCGTCAAAAACATATTTAGTTGCATCTTCTGGTTTAGGGTCTGATGATTTTAAGGCTGATTCACCTGCTTCAGTGATTTCATCATTAGCTTCTTTCCAAAACTCATCTATTTCTCTTTGAGTAACGATTTGATTTTCTAATAAAAAATTACTGAACTTTGATATTGGATCTCGCTTAATATCTTCTTCAATTTCTTTTTCATTCCTATACTTCTTCTGATCATCAGATGATGAGTGAGATTGTAATCTTACAACTTCAGCTTCAATTAATGCAGGACCTTTTCCACTTTTAATGTATTCAACAGCTAATGACAATTTATTAAAAGATTCAATAAAATCTGTTCCATCAATTTTCATTGTTAAAAGATTATTGTAACCTTTCATCATTGATGAAATTGAATGGCCTTCTCCACCACTTTGTGATGAGACGTGAAC
>JANWVQ010000069.1 GCA_025056745.1 Ignavibacterium sp. | reverse complement strand
GTTCGAGACTCATCAATGCTAAGTGAATCTGTTCTTTTAGTTACAGACCATCTCAATGCAGAAAAATATCTCAACAAAGAAAAATTCAATTCATTGATAAATAAAGTAAAAATTTATCGAAACTGGGGTGATTGTTATGGTTATTATCTTCTTTCAACCGGATTCGCTGATATTATGATTGATCCGATTATGTCTTTGTGGGATAAGATGGCTTTAATTCCAATAGTTCGTGGCGCTGGCGGAATAATTACTGATTGCCTTGGAAATGAAGCTGAAAGTGGAACTAACATTCTTGCTGCCACTCCACGATTACATCAACTCTTGATTGAAAATCTTAATTGAAATAATAAAGAATCAAAGCAACAACAGAGAAAACCAAAGATACTGGTTTGTCCTGAAATCTTTTATTGAATGACATAACAACAGTAATAATCAATAATACCAGAATCAACAGATCATTTATTGGGAATAAATTTTGAATTGGTGTAATGATGTGATTTATGTATTCATATTTATAAGACAGATAAAGTGGATTTATAAGCATAACAAAAGTAAGCCAAACCACTCCGGCTAAAACTAATAATTTCTTAGTCAGCTTATTTTTATTGAAATATTCTAATCCACTACGCACGATTAAAATCATTCCAACAAATAGAAATATATTAAACATCCAAGCGAGCATTTTAGAAATTTTTCCATAGAAGATAAAATTCACTTCACCGTTTTGTGGAATTCTGAATTCATTTTGCTGATTTCTTACAATTAAGTGATAACTGAATTCTTTATCAGTAACTTTTCTATTCAATTCAGCAGCTAAAAAAATGTTTTCTTTGTGAAAATCTATTTTGAAAGAGCTATCATTTTTAACAACAACAAAAGCAGATACATTTTCATTATCAGATCGCAATAATAACTTATGTTTGTCGCCAAATCCTTCCTTATCTAACTTATAGGAAAGTTTTTTACCTTCAATTCCAATTGTTCCAGTAATTGGATAGTTTTCTGAAAAAATACTTTTTAAGTAAGATACAACAAAAACAATTGCAAACGCAGATATCCATAAGATTATATTATTTTTCATTTTTCTTTAAAGAGTGTCCTTTTATAAACTTCTATTAATTTCTCCGCAGCAAGCGTTGGAGTAATCTTTCCTTCAATAATTTCTTGTTCAATAGATTTAGAGACTTTTTTTACATTTTCATTTGAGTAGAACTCATTAATAATCCAATCTTCAACCATTCTTTGAACCCATTGAAATAGTTGCTCTTTTCTTCTTTGTTCAAAAACTCCTGATTGCTTGGTTATTTTTTCAAATTCTTTGATTGTATTCCACAATTCAGAGATTCCTTTACCAGTCAAAGCAGATCCAGTGAAGACTTTAGGTTTCCATCCTTTAGTTGCAGGTTGAAGATAATGCAAGGCATTTTCATAATCAGCTTTTGAAATGTTTGCTTTTTTTTCGTTGTCTCCATCAGCTTTGTTGATTAAAATGGCATCAACTAATTCCATTATTCCTCTTTTGATGCCTTGTAATTCATCACCTCCACCAGCTATTAATACAAGCAAGAAAAAATCTACCATTGATCTAACTGTAACTTCACTTTGCCCAACGCCCACTGTTTCAATTAAAACAATATCAAAACCTGCTGCCTCACAAACAGTTATTGTTTCTCTACTCTTTCTAGCCACGCCACCTAATGTCCCTCCTGTTGGTGAAGGTCTTATGAAACAGTTTTTCTCTTTGGAAAGTTTTTCCATTCTTGTTTTATCGCCAAGTATACTTCCTTTTGTAACGGTACTACTCGGATCAATTGTAAGCACTGCAACTTTATGTCCCTGATTTATTAGAAACATTCCTAAAGCTTCAATCAAAGTGCTTTTCCCTGCTCCGGGAACTCCTGTGATTCCAATTCTTAAAGATTTTCCCGAGTGAGGTAATAATTTCCTTAAAACTTGTTGGGCTATTTCCTGATGATTGAGGTTATTACTTTCAATCAATGTTATTGTTCGGGCGAGAATATTTCTGTCAAAATTCAAAACTCCATTAACGTATTCATCAACAGATAGAGTTTTTCTCTTTAAAGTTTTATCTGCTTCTTGAGTTTTGTTGATTTTATTCTCAACTCCCTTAACGATACTGACAGCGAATTCTTCTCCAGCATTTTCAGGAGTCCAGTCTGGCTTATATGATTTATTTTTTTTCATACTCAACTGTAAAAATCATCAGAAAATTCCTAAACAAACTTAATTAGCAGAATGTTTGATAAGTTCATTAATTAAAATCTTCATATTTCAATTCATAAAGAAATATCCATATAAAAAATACATTAGTATTAAAACTATTGCCTCAAGGCGGTCAAGTCTTTTCTTTCTTCCTGTAAACATTGTAACAAATAACAAAGCCGTCCCTAATATTAAAAAATACAAGTCAATGTTGAATTTAGAATTATATTTTATGGGATTAATCAAAGCACTAACTGACAGAATAAAAAATATATTAAAAATATTTGAGCCTATGATATTTCCGATTGCGATGTCATTGTTTTTTTTAATTGCTGCAACAACTGATGTAGCAAACTCAGGTAAAGATGTGCCAGCAGCGACAATAGTAAGTCCAATTAGTTTCTCACTAACATTTAAAATTCTTGCGATCTCAACTGAACTTGAAACTACAAGTCTCCCACCTAAAGTTAATCCACTCAATCCAACTATAATCAACAAAGCTATTTTTTTATTAGAATATAAATCAATTGAAATTGATTGCGATATTGGTTCACTTTTTAATTGAGTATAAACATAATAAACAAAAAGAATGAACATTAAAAAAAGGATAATACCATCAATTCTTGAAAGATAATTTTTCTCGGATAAAAAAAAGTTGTTCGCTAAAAAAAGTAACAGTAACGCAGCGAATAACGAAAAAGGAATT
>JANWVQ010000109.1 GCA_025056745.1 Ignavibacterium sp. | reverse complement strand
GCAAAAGAAGTAGGAATTCCCGTACCAGAATTTCAACATATTCTTAATTACGACAAAATTCACGAGTTTATTAAAACAGTACCATTTCCATATATGGTCAAAGCTCGTTTGCTTGCAGGTTCTTACGGAATGAAAAAAGTTCATAATGAACAGGAACTTTGGGAAAGAATTAATTTTCTTGGTGATGAACAATCTTTTTATTTAATGGAAAGATTTATTCCCGGAGACATCTATCACGTTGATTCTATAATCTATAACTATGAAGTTAGGTTTAGTTGTGTTAGCAAATATGGAACTCCCCCATTTGAAGTTGCGCATCAAGGTAGAGTATTTACAAGTAAGACTTTGAGTAATAACGATCCTGAATTTTCAAAATTATCAGAATTAAACGCTCATCTATTAAAATATTTGGGCTTGAAACAAGGAGTTTCTCATTCTGAATATATAAAGTCCTCTGAAGATGGGAAGTTTTATTTCTTAGAAACATCTGCAAGAGTCGGAGGTGCAAATTTATCAGTATTAGTAGAAGCAGCAACCGGAATAAATCTTTGGAGAGAATGGGCAAAAATTGAAATACTTAATGGAGAGAAAGAATATCGTTTGCCTCAAACCAAAAATAATTTTGCTGGGATAATAACTTCATTAGCAAAACAACAATGGCCAGATATGTCCGAATTCAATGATCCTGAAGTTTATTGGAAGCTCAAAAAAGAATACCACGCAGGGATTATTGTTGCTTCTCCAGATGAAAAAAGAAGAGATGAACTTGTTGATAATTATACTAAACGATTTTACGAAAAGTTCTTCACAACAGCTAAAATGGGAGAGAAACCAACTGATTAAAATTATGAGGTTTTAATTTGTTCTTTATGGAAAAAGAAAAACCCATCGGAGTTTTTGACTCCGGTGTTGGTGGTTTGACAGTTGTAAAAAGACTTATATCCGCTTTACCAAATGAGAGTATTGTTTATTTCGGCGATACAGCTCGTGTTCCTTATGGTTCAAAGTCAAATGAAACTGTAATTGAATATTCAATTCAGAATACAAAATTTTTATTGCAAAAAAATGTTAAAGCTGTTGTGGTTGCCTGCAATACAGCTTCGTCAATTGCAATTGAAGTTTTGAAAAAAGAATTTGACGTTCCAATTATCGGAATGATTGAACCTGGTGCAAAAAGCGCATTAGCAACAACTCAAAACAAAAAAATTGGAGTCATCGGAACTCGTGCAACAATAAACAATAAAGCTTATAGCAATCAACTTCTAAAATTAAATGAAAAATTAGAAGTATTTGAAAAAGCCTGTCCACTTTTCGTTCCGCTTGCTGAAGAAGGCTGGATCGAACACAAAGCAACTTATGAAATTGCTGAAGAATATTTAAGAGAACTACGGGAAAAAGATATTGACACTCTTATTCTTGGTTGTACACATTATCCGATTTTATCTAAAGTGATTCAGCAAGTTATTGGAAAGAATGTTAATCTAATTGATTCAGGAGTTGCTGCATCTGAAATTGTTCGACAAGAAATTGAGAGAATTGGACTTTCCACTAATTCATCTGCTAAAGGAAATGTCTCCTTGTATGTTAGTGATATATCCACAAACTTCAAGTCAATTGCTGAATTGTTCCTTGGACAAAATGTCGATGAGATAATTAAGGTTGATGTTGAGAATATTTGATTTAAAGATTAGAATATTGATGACAAAGATTGAACAGATTCACACTGATTAAAATCATTTGCCACCAAGACACAAAGACTCAAAGAAACTTCGTGCCTTAGTGTCTTTGTGGCAGAATCATTCTCTTACTGTTAGAAGAATCATCTCAACGTTTTTAGTTAGCAATTAAATGAACTTAAAATAATATGGAAGTTTTATTCTGTTGATTGAGTTTTCTTTCAAACTTCTGGCTACATATTTTATCTCAAAAAAGATCACCGCAATGAAGAGCAAAACACCAATTAAATAAGGAATTAAGAGAACACTGAGAAGAATTAGAAATAAAAAGTTAAGTTGAAAATTAATCACCATTCGGGATAAAGTTAATAAATCCTGATTCTTACTTTTTCCAAACATCCACACAAAAGCAGCTATTGTTGGGATTGGGATAAATGCTGAGATCAAAATAATTTTTTTCATTCTTAAGAGTATCTTAGAATTATTTCTTTCAAAGTCTCAACCCACATTGGATGATCATTCAGACTTTCAACTAAATCAACTTTTTCACCACCGTTCTCGGTAAAAATTTTTTGATATTCGTGACCGATTTCAATAATTGTCTCAAGGCAATCAGCAACGAAAGCTGGTGAGAAAACTAAAATCTTTTTTGCTCCATTTTTTGCAAGATTGATTAGAACTTCATCTGAAAATGGTTCAAGCCAATCTTTATCTAAACGAGATTGAAAACAAACAGTGTATTTATTTTGAGGAATTCCAATTTTATTTGCAATCAATCTAGTTGTCTGGTAACAGCTTGCTTTATAACACAATCTGAATTCATCTTTAAATGTTTTTTCGCATTCACAATTTATACAAGAACGTCCATCAATATGGGACTTATCAACTTGTCTATTTGGTAAACCGTGATAGCTAAAAAGAATATGATCATAATTTTCAAGTTTGTAGTTTTTTGAAATTTCAAAAATCGTTTCTATATATTTTTCATTCTCAAAAAATTCATTGACAAAAATTATCTCCGGAATTACCCACCAGTTTTTAATAATCTTCATAACTTTTTGATAAACCGAACCAGTTGTTGCTGAAGCGTATTGCGGAAACAAAGGAACGATTAATAATCTTGAGAAATTCTTTTTCCTTATTTCTTCTAAAACATTATCAAGAGAAGGATTTTGATATCTCATTGCAAGATAAACTTCAAACTTGTCGCCCAAAGCAATTTGTAATTTATTTTTTAATGACTGACTATAAATCATAATAGGAGAACCTTCTTCAGTCCAAAGCATTTCATAAAGCTTTGCAGACTTTGGTGCGCGAAAAGGAACGATGATAAAGTTTACAAGAAAAAATCTCAA
>JANWVQ010000070.1 GCA_025056745.1 Ignavibacterium sp. | reverse complement strand
CAAATAATTTCAAAGCTCTTGCAACTACTTGATGCATATCATAATATTTAAATTCAGCTAGTCTGCCACATAATATTAAATTATTTAATTTCATAGCTTCATTGTTGTATTTTTTTAATAACTCCAAATTTGAATCTGTTAAAATAGGATAATATGGCTCTCCATCTACTATTGAATATTCAAAAGAAACAGTAGTAGATTCAGATTCTTGAGATGTTATTTTTTTATATTCCGTTACTCTTGTATATGGAACGTCAGGTTCAACATAATTTACAACTGATGAAGGTTGAAAAGATCTGACATTAAAATTTTTAAATTCAAACCTAATTGAACGATACGAGAGTTTCCCATATTTGTAATCAAAAAAATAATCTATTGGACCTGTATAAATCATTTTATCATATTCTATATCGCTTATAATTGTTTTATAATCAGTATTAAGTACTATTTCTATATTCTTGTGATCTAAAATCTTTTCAAACATCTTTGTATATCCATATTTGGGCATAAATTGATATTTATCAGCAAAATATCTACAATCATCATTAGTCCTAATGGGTATTCTACCGCAAACAGTTGGAGCTAATTCCCTAGGTTCTAGATTCCATTGTTTCTTGGTGTAATATCTAAAAAATTTTTGGAATAAATCATATCCGACTTGATTAACTATGATATCCTCTGAATTTAATATTGGATATCTGTTCTCTCTTACTTTTTCAAAATATTCTTTTACCTGTTCATCTGTTTCTAAATTCATATTATAAAGTTTATTAAGTGTTATTCGATTTATTGGTATTGGATAAAATTCATTATCTATCTTGGCTAATACCTTATGTTCATAAGGAATCCATTCTGTGAATTTAGAAAGATAATCAAACACTTCTTTGCTGTTTGTATGAAAAATATGCGGGCCATATTTATGAATTAATATTCCGTGTTCATCATATTCATCATAAGCATTTCCGCCAATATGATTTCTTTTTTCTATTATGACGACTTTTTTGTTTAATTGAGAAGCTATTCTTTCAGCTAAAACTGAACCTGCAAATCCTGCACCTACTATTAAAAAATCACATTTCATTTAGAAATAAAAGACTGTTGATAAAATTTTTCAGGTTTTAATTGGCTTAAACACTATAAAAATTGAACAAGAGAGATATTTATTGTTAAAAAAATCTAGATAACTAAATGGATAAAAAATTAACTGTTTTAGGAGAATTAAATATTTATTTCTCAAATCAAATCTATAGTATAAAGCACATCCAAGATTTGCGAATAAACCTGTATTATATTTGTAGTAATAAACATAAAAACCATAATGTTTAAATAAATCAGAAATCTCTTCAAAACTATAGCCATCCTTTACGTGTCCAACATAATTATGAAATTTGATGCCAAACATCTTTTTATACAAATATGTAGGGACAGAGACTAATACAATTCCTTGCTCACTAATATTTTTCTGAATAAATCTAAAAATTTGGCTCGGATCATTAATATGTTCTAAAATATCAAATAAAATAATTACATCGTATTTTTCGTTTTTCTTAAATGACAGTATATCTTCGTGATAGAAATTGATGATTTGACTTAACTCTAATTCTTCTGCTTGTTGAGAGGCATATTCAATTAATTCTTGGTTTATGTCAACTCCAATTGATTGTTTAGTTTTTGTATAATAATTAATTTCAAAACAATTGTTTCCTGAACCACAACCAAGATCTAATATCAATTTATCCTTGAATAAATCAATATTTTTTTTCAAAAATTTCAATAATGGCTTAACTCTAATTTGAGTATGTAAATCTAGAATACCAAAAGTATTTAGTATCAATTTGTAAAACTTATTTTTATGATATATTTTTTTTAAGTATTTACCTGCCCTCATAATTTATTGATCTTTTAGTTTAAAGTATTTTATAAGTGAATCAATGAGAACAAATAACTCTGTTAAAACTATTGATATTATCATACCTAAAAGTTCTAATCTCAAGAATCCTAAAAATACTATTGACAATAAAATAAATATTAAAAATGCTTTTAATATAATCCTCTGCCACAATTCTCTATATCCAAATATTATTAAAAACAAATTTGCATACAAATAAGCAACGCTTACAAACAAAAACTTTAATGAGAATATATTAAAATAAAGATTAATATCTGCTAATTCTTTTCCATAAATAAATAGCAATAAATTTTTAGATATAGCCCAAACTATAATTGTAATTAAAATAAATAATGGTATTAAATATCTAGATAATTTTTTTATAAATAGTTTTGCACGGTTAGGAGATTCTTTTACTATTAAAGTTAAATGAGGAAATAATGTCTGATAAAATGGACTTACAATATGTTGTAATAAAGAAATTAACTTTTCGAAAGCATTAAATACACCTACAATAATATTATTTGAAAAAATTCCTAATATGAAGGTAGTTGAGTTTGTATAAATACTTATAGCAAGATTTGAAGAAAAATAATACCATCCTTCTTTTATAAACTTTATCAAAACATCAATTTCAGGTATGAAAAAACTTATTGAAAATAATTTTCTTACCCTAATAATGCTTATTATACTAATTACTATTGATATTACAGAATAAAGTATTGGAACCTTCCAATAATCATTTTTATTTTGAATGATTAAAATTAAAGACATCAAGTAGAAAATCTTTACACTAACATTCGGAAATAAGTAGAAATTAATTTTCTCTAAACCTTGAAAAAGAAACATTGGATATAAAATGCTTGAAAAAATACTTAATATGCTAAAAAAATATATCACAAGATGAATTTTTACTTGATTGTTTATAAGGCTCAATAAAAATAAAAAAAGAATACTTAAAACAAATAATACCGTTCTTATTATAAATATTGAATTGAAAATTATGCTGATATTTTTTTTATTTCTAATATTAGCTGAAATCTCTTTAACACCATAAATATTAAATCCGTAGTCAATTAGTATTTGAAAGAATCCAATTACTGAGCTGATAAATGCTAATATACCATATTTCTCGATACCAATTTTTTTTATGATAAAAGGCACAATAAGAATTGGGAAGAGAATATTTACAAATTGTAAGATATAATATTGAAATGATTTATTTAATAATTCTTTAAAGCTAATATCCATCAAAATATTTTAAGGTATGTTAATCATCTCTTCAACCATTTAATTGGATCAACACTTTGTCGACCATTCCAAATTTGAAAATGCAAAACTCTTCCTTCTAAACTATTGCTAACATAGCCTATTATGCTTCCAGAATTTACTCTTTGATTTTCTGAAACTTGGATATTTTCTAAATGACCATAGACAGTTCTGAAATTATTATTATGTGAGATTATTACAACAGTACCAAAGCCAGGTAACCACTCAATTGCACTTACAATTCCATTTGAAACAGCTCTAACAGTTGGCTCTGAACATAGAATATCAATTCCATAATTGATAGATATTGTATTTAACTTTACATTTTGTTTGTTGCCAAACTCAGAAATTATTTTTCCTCTACTAACAGGAAAAGGAAGTGTTCCCTTTAGTTGACTAAATGAGACCGATTTAGATAGAAATTCATTGTTAAATACCTCTTCTTCAATTCTCTCTTTTTTATAAACAGAAGTTTCATTATCTCTTGATACAATTTTTGGTCTTTCTGATTCTGCTATTAATTTATCTATTAAATTTTTAATTGCAATTTCAGATTTTCTTTTATCAGATATTTGCTTTGAAATGACATTTCTATCTTTTCTCAAATCACTTAGTAGCTTTTCTTCAGAAATTATCTTTGAATTAAGTAGAGATATTTCTTTATTTTTTTCTGCAGCAAGTAATCTTTTTTCTTCAACCTCTTTCAAAAGATTATTCTGCATTTTATTAAGTTCTGAAATATTTTCATTTAACAATTTTATCTCACTTCTCATACGCGAGGAAAAGTCCCTCAAATATTTTATTCTATAAAATGCTTGACTTAAACTCTTTGCATTAAACAATGCTTCTAATTCATTCAATCTACCATATTTGTAATTATAAACAATGTATTTTGAATAATCAGATTTTATCCTTTCAATTTTATTTTCTAATTCCTTAATATTATTCTTAATTTCTTCAATTTGATTAGATTTCTGATTTTCTTCATTTCTTAATTGACTAATAATTTTTTCAAGATAGAACTTTTGCTTAGTCAGATTTTGATAAAGATTATAGGATTTTTTCTCTTGCTTCTGGTTATCTAATAATTCTTGCTCTAATAATTTTATCTGATTACGTAAATTCTCGAGTTCCTTTCTCTTTACATCCAGTTCTTTATTTTGAGATATGGATAAGCTGGAAATAAAAATTAAAAAGAAAAATATTTTAAAGTACTTTACCATTTTACTATTTCAGCATCATCGGGAATTGAAAAATTAATGCTTAATGAACGATTGTTTAATACAATCTTTTTATAATTTAATTCAAGCTTCTGTCTTGCGGACTTATTTTCTATAGTAATAATAAAAGGTATTGGTACATTATCAATTATTTCAAAATTAGAAAAAGTACCTTTAATAATTAAATCTGAATCCATTGACTTTAACTCATAATCAATTACACTTAATCTTCTTCTATCAACTTTTATGTTAATGTTGTTTTTTCTAATTGGGTCATTGTAAGTTAGAGTGTAATTGGTCTTGGTTATTTTATAATCATCAGGATTTTTATAAAGTTGGTCAGTTAAATTTAATGAACCAGTCAAAGCATCAAAAATTAATTCAAATGGTAAATCAATTCTGAAAATATTTTGAAGAGCATCACTATCTACAGAGCCTTTATAAGCTGTATTTGATAATGCATCATAAAATGTAAATTCCTTTTTCGTCACTAAAGCTTGCCCAAGCTCTATTCCGAAGGGACCTAATATACTTAAAAAAATAGAGTCTGGTTTTATTAAAATGACATTAAAGTTAGATGTATTATCTAATGTTGGAGTTGATACTTTTATTATTCCACTTCCTTCAAAGTTTACTATTCGCCTTCTATTTGCTTCTAATCGATTTATCAATCTATCAAATGAAAGAGACTCATATTCCTCACTCGGTTGAGATGGTGCACAACTTATGACTATTAATATCAATAGGAAGATTGTAAATATTTTTCTTGCGAATTTCAAATTTCACCTTTAATTATTTTTTCTTTGATTTCAATTTTTGATGGATCAATTTCAAATGCTTCTTTCCAAAGTTCAATTGCTCTTTCTTTATTACCTAACTTAAACTCAATATCACCTAAATGATCAATAATAACAGCACTCTTTGTCCCAAACTTTATTGCTTTCTCGACATAAAATTTTGCTTGCTCAAATTTACCAAGTTTGAATAATATCCATCCTTTTGTATCTAAAAATGCCGAACTTAATGAATCTTTCTCTAAAGCAATATCAACCATTTTAAGAGCACGTTCAAGTTGAAGTCCACGCGTTGATAGAGAATATGCGTAGTTATTATTGATTATAGCATCATCAGGACTGATCATCAAAGCTCTTTCATATAGACTATCACTTTTATCATACATTTTTTTATCATTATAAATCAGCGCTAAAGTACCAATCACATTTACATCATCTGGATTCAATAATAATGCTTTATTTAAGTAATATATTGCAGAATCTTGTTGTTTTATCTGATTAAGTGTATAAGCATAAGCGCTTATGGTATTTGCATCCTGAGGATTAAGAAGAACAGCTTTTTTTAGAAATATTGCTGCAGAATCATTTTTATCGAGTTGAGCTAGTGATAAACCTAATATGAAATTAATAAAATATTCATTAGGAAATAATTGAAAAGCTTCAAGCATTATTTTACTTGCTTCTGAATATCTTTTATTATCAAAATGAAGAGCTCCCAATCTTATCCAAGAATCAACATCCCAATTAGCATTTTCTGTTACATATTTGAAATACTCTATGGCTTTGTCATCATCGTGCTGATTTATTGCAATTGCTCCAAGAATCAATTTAACTTGCCAATCACTTGAATCTTTATCTAATTTTTCAAAAATCATTTTAGCTATAGGCAAAGCAGATGAATCTCTGAATGACTTCTCAAAAAAGAAATAACCGACATCAACTTTATTTTGAAAATTTAATTCTTTTGAATCGATAATGAATTTTACTTCTTCATTAACTTTAATCCAATTTTTTTCAGATAGATACAAATCAATTTTACGTTGACGAGCAGAGATATCATCGGGATTTAATTCTAGTAATTCTTCAATCAGAGACAACGCTTCGCTATTTCTTTTTTGAAGTAAATACAAATCAATCAAGCTTTTAATGAGAGTTTTGTTACTTGGATCTATTTTTAATAACCTTTCGAGAGCAAAAATTTCTTCGTTCAAATTTCCAAGTCGCCTATGTATATCTGATATTCTTGCTAATAAACTCCATTCAGATCCTATAATTTTCAATAGCTTTTCATATAACTCTACAGCCTTCAATGGTCTATTTTCTTGATAATAAATTGCTAATTTATAAAGTAAAGTATTTTCATTCGGAAATTTTTCTAATGCTCTTTCAAGAACTTCAATTGCTGATTGTTTTTGCTTTCCAAAATTGTATATATCTGATAGTAAAATGTAATATTCGATTATTAATGAGTCTTCTTGAATGGCTTTATTTGCATATTGAAGCGCCAAATTTAATTTGTTATTAAATAGATAAGCCTTGGCTAAGTTGAAATAAATTCCCGAAGATGTATCATAAAGTAAAGCAGCTTCAAATTTTTTTACTGCTGAGCTATAATCACCCTTGGACATAAAAATAGATCCATCGATAACGTTCTCTAAAGCCTTTTCTCTTTTTTCTTCGTCAGAGTAAAAATCAAAGGGTTTAAAGTTTTGCTTTGAAATTTTTTCAACTGAAGAAGAGCATCTCCAAATGTTCAAAGCAATAAAAATTAAAAATAATATTTTGATATATATTGAATTCATAATTGAAATATATTCAAGTAAGTCTCTATTAACAAATGATTGAAATAATCGCTTTGCTTTTCATTCCCATTATTTATTTTTATAATTATGTAAAGAAGTATTTATAAAAAACCTAGTAAAATATTTTTAAAATCAGATTTATATTATGTCCGATAAAATTGAAAGAGCTCAATCATACTTAAACAAATATTTTGGATATTCTGAATTTCGACCTGCTCAAAAAGAAATAATAGAAAAAATTCTGATGTCAGAAAATGTTGTTGCAGTGATGCCAACCGGGGCGGGTAAGTCAATATGTTATCAAATTCCAGCTTTGATGGCAGATAACTTTTCAATTATTGTTTCACCGCTTATTGCATTAATGAAAGATCAAGTTGATAATCTCAATAAAAAAGAAGAAATCGCCGCATTCATAAATAGCACTTTAGAATGGTTTGAAATAGAGAATACATTAAATAAAGTTTATTCTAAAAAAATAAAGCTACTTTATTTAGCACCAGAGAGACTTGACTCAAAAGATTTCGCAGAAAAATTGAAATCTCTTAATCCAGAATATCTTTTCGTTGATGAAGCTCATTGTATTAGTGAATGGGGACATAATTTTAGACCAAGCTACATAAAACTCAAAAATTTCATTGAATTCATTGGTATAAAAAAAGTGTCCGCATTTACTGCAACTGCAACACCAGAGGTTATAAGTGATATAATTTCTCAACTCAATTTGAAAGAACCCAAAGTTTTAGTAAAAGGATTTGAAAGGGAAAATATTTCAATTCATATCTTCAAAACAGATAATAAAAAAAATAAATTATTGGAAATCTTAAAAGTAAATCCTTCACCAACACTTATTTATACATCAATTCGAAGAAAAGCGGAGCTTATTAATCAATTTCTAAATCTAAATAAATTTAAATCAGAATTTTATCACGCTGGTATTAATTCAATAATTAGGAAAAAAATTCAAGAAGAATTCCTCGAAGGTAATATTCCAATAATTGTTGCTACAAATGCATTCGGAATGGGAATTGATAAAAAAGATATCAGAACTGTTATACACTACGATATTCCTGCATCAATAGAAAGTTACTATCAAGAATTTGGTAGAGCTGGTAGAGATGGAAAACCTGCAAATGTTTTTTTGTTTTTCAAAGATAATGATTTAGATGTTCACAGGTTTTTTATTAACAACTCATATCCAACTAAAGAAGTAATACAAACAGTCTATAATGGTATTTGCGATTATGCTCAAGTTGCAGTAGGAAACATTATTACTAATGATATTCAGATTAACTATGACTTTCTTAAGTCTTATGGTAAAATAAAATTATCATCTGCATTGATTCACTCATCATTGAAATATTTAGAAAGAGCTGAATATCTGAAAATCAATTCAGTTTTATTAACATCAGATTCTATGGTGTTTTTATTCAATCCTGAAAATCTTAAAAAATTTGTAAAAAGGACTTTAAACAATGAGTTAAAAATCTTGATATTATTTCTTGTTAGAAAATTTGGTAATAGAATTTTTACATCAAAAATAAATCTAGACTATAAAGATATTGAAATCAACACTGGTTTAAGCCAAGATAATATTAAGGATAAATTAAGTCTTTTGAAAGATTTAGGAATAATTGAATATTATCAATTTGAAGGAAAAGAAACTGTTAATATGTTAAAACCAAGAGTGCCTAAAGATAAGTTGCAGCTAAATTTCGATGAAATAAACAAATACTACTTGATCGCTTACGACAAGCTAGAGAAAATGAAAAATCTAGTTGATATCGAATACTGTAGATTCAGATATATATTGAATTATTTTGGTCAGAATTGTGAAGGTTATAATTGTGGTAAATGCGATAATTGCACAAAAAATTTTATTCATAAATTTCAATTACCTGAACAAAAACAACTTGAAAAATCTACTGAGTCTGATGAAATCTTTGATTACTTAGAACTTTTTAATAAACTTAATAAGATCAGATTGAAAGTTGCACAAAGACTAAGACAGACTCCAAATATGATTTGTCCTGACCACGTTTTGGTAAAAATATCTAAAGAAAAGCCAGACAATAAATTAAAGTTAATGAGTATTGAAGGATTTAATTTGAGAATGTTTAACAAAATTGGTGAAGAAATATTAAATGAGATAAACAATTATAATTCTAAAATTTCGATTTCAATTGAACAATTACCTGATAATATCAGTGAGACTTATAAACTAATTAAAAAAGGCTACAATCTTGATGAAATTTCTAAATTAAGAAAGCTTGACGTTTCAGTAGTCTCAATGCAAATAGAAACATTAATCTCGCTAAATAAGGATATTAACATTGACAAAATTATTTCATCTGAAAAAATAGATTTAGTTGAAAAGCTCTATCGACAAGGTTATAAAGATTTAATAACAATCAAAAATAAATTAAGAGATGAATTTAATTTTGAAATGAATTTATCTGAGATAAGAATTGCTGTTGCAAAATTATCGCACAAAAATTCTATCGAATGAAAAATGAATCAGGCTGAGAATCAATATATTTAATTACTTTTTGAAAAAACTCCTCCCACAATTCAGGATTCGAATTATAGTAATCAACCATTTTTTTATAATCGTTTTTACTTACACCGTGTGACTTAAAAACATTCTCTTTGTATTTTTCAAAAAGATCTTGTTTATCAAACAAAGTGTCGGGAAAGGAAATTAGATCAACATAAACTCTTAAGAATTTATCTTCCTTAAGAGGAGGATTTTCTTTACAAGATAGGATAAACAAAAAGAATAAGATCGTTAAGAAAAATTTATTCAAGTTATTTCATTCTTTTACTTGCTTCGTATAGAATTCTTTTTTCTCTTTCAGTCAAATTTTGGTATCCATACTTACTAATCTTATCAAGAATTTTATCAATTTCTTCCTGAGATATTGAATTTTCTTCATTTAGGTCTTTATAAATAGCCTCATCCAAATCATCATTTCTGCTTATTCTAGATGAAGGTGTATAGTAGTCTTCGTATTCTTGTCTCTTATAATAGTATTTTTTTCTAAAAAGATTTTTTAACTCAATATCGAAATTTTTATCAAGTAACAGATAAATTAAACCAAATAATGCTCCACCCAAGTGTGCTATATGTGCAACATTACTGTGTGCTGAATTTATTGCTAAGAATTCAAAAACAATTAAAAACCCAATTAAATATTTAGCTTTAATTGGTATTAAAAAATAAAGGAATATATATCTATCAGGGAATAATAGAGCAAATGCAGTCATAACCCCAAAGACAGATCCGGAAGCACCAATTGTAAATGCAGGACTACTTCCTAATAAAGGTGAAAGGAATAAATGAAGTAATCCTGCTGAAACACCAGCCAGTAAATAAAAAATCAAGAATTTTTTTGAACCAAAGATATTTTCAATCTCAGCCCCGAACATCCAAAGAGCAAACATATTAAATAAAATATGACTAAAATCTCCGTGCATAAATTGATATGTTACTAACTGCCATATTTGAAAATTAAAACTACTCCCAAATGGATCGTGAACCAAGATTGGATTTAAGGCAAACCATTTATTCAATATGTATGATGCAGGGATTCCATTGAAAATTATATTTTCCATTATTATTTGGACAAAAAACACCGCTGCATTAATAATCAATAGATTTTTGATTACTGGCGGAAATAAATTAAATCCAAAAATTCCTCTTGGTTGATAGTAATTAGTCAAATTAAATCCTTTAATTATTCATCATTTAATGCAGCAACGCCGGGCAGAATTTTCCCTTCAAGAAATTCTAAGGAAGCTCCGCCACCTGTTGATACGTGCGAAACTTTATCTTTCAAACCAGCTTTTGAAATAGCTGCAGCTGAGTCTCCACCTCCAATTACTGTAATTGCTCCATTTTCCGTAGCCTCAGCTAAACTTTTTGCTATCTCAAATGTACCCTTTGCAAAGTTATCCATTTCAAATACACCCATTGGTCCGTTCCAAACAATAGTCTTTGATTTAAGAATTTCTTCTTTGAATAATTCTACTGTTTTCGGACCGATATCTAAACCTATTTTATCAGATGGAATATTATCAACTGAAACAATTTCAAAAGGTGAATCGTTATTAAACTCAGGAGCAACTATTACGTCAATAGGAAGAAGAAATTTAACTTTAGAGTTATTGACTTTGCTTAAAATATCCTTAGCTAAATCAATTTTATCTTCTTCAAGTAATGATTTACCAATTTCTTTTCCCTGAGCTTTGAAGAATGTGAAAGCCATTCCACCGCCAATAATTAAAGTATCTACTTTGTCAATCAGATTATTTATAACATCTATTTTACCTGATATTTTTGCACCACCAAGAATCGCAGTAAAAGGTCTGATTGGATTAGAAATTGCTTTACCCAAATAGTCAAGTTCTTTTTGCATTAAATATCCTGCAACAGAAATAGAGACATATTTTGTAATTCCTTCAGTTGAAGCGTGAGCACGATGAGCGCTACCAAAAGCATCGTTAACGTAAATGTCTGCAAGTTCAGATAATTTTTTTGCAAATTCAGGATCATTTTTTTCTTCTTCTGGATGAAAACGAACATTCTCTAATAAAACAACATCACCTTCTTCCATCTGATTTACAATTGATTTAACCTCATCACCAACACAATCTGGAGCCAATTTTACTTCCTTACCCAATAATTCTGATAATCTAATAGCAACAGGTTTAAGACTATATTTTGGATTTGGACCACCTTTAGGTCTTCCAAGATGACTTGCTAAAATAGCCTTACCCCCATCTTCGATTATTTTTTTTATGGTTGGTAATGATTCAACTATCCTTGTATCATCAGTAATATTCAGGTTGTCATCCAAAGGGACATTAAAGTCAACCCGGACGAAGACTCTTTTACCCTTTAGTTCAATTTTATCAATACTTAGTTTATTCATAAAAAACCTCGATTTATTTATAACTAAAGCTCAGAGTATTAAAATATTCTCTGAGCTGAATACGAACAATTACATATTTATTAATTTTAATAATAAATCAACGCATCGATGAGAATAGCCCCACTCATTATCGTACCAAGAAACTATCTTAAAGAATCTTTTTTCATCTTTAAAGTTATTTTGAAGAGTAGCTAATGAATCATAGATTGATGATCTTTCATCGTGATTAAAATCAGTTGAAACTAATTCTTCATCGCAATATCCTAAAATTCCTTTCAAATAAGTTTCAGAAGCTTTCTTCATTAAGGCATCAATTTCTTTTATTGAAGTTTCTTTTTCACTTCTAAAAGTAAGATCAACAACAGAGACATTTGCCGTAGGAACTCTGAAAGACATACCTGTGAGCTTACCTTTTACAGCTGGTAAAACTTCTCCAACAGCTTTTGCAGCACCGGTAGTTGATGGAATAATATTAATCGCTGCAGCTCTTCCACCTCTCCAATCTTTTTTGGATGGACCATCTACAGTTTTTTGTGTTGCTGTATAAGCGTGAATTGTTGTCATTAAACCTGTTTCTACTCCAATTCCTTCTTTAAGTAAAACGTGAACAATTGGAGCCAAACAATTTGTAGTACAAGATGCATTTGAGATAATAGTATCTTCAGGTTTTAAAACATCATCATTAACGCCCATAACAACTGTTTTAACGTCACCTTTACCGGGAGCAGTAATAATAACTTTTTTTGCACCTGCTGTAAGATGCCCTTTAGCTTTTTCAGAGTCTGTAAATAATCCTGTTGCTTCAAAAACATAATCTACACCTAAATCTTTCCAAGGTAGTTGAGATGGATCTTTTGTAGCAAGCAAGCAAAGTGTTTCTTCTCCATTGATGACTAAAGTATCATCATTTTCTAAGTTATCTTTACTTTTTTTGGAATAAATTTCTCCATTAAATTTACCGTGAACAGAATCGTACTTGAGTTGATAAGCAAAATATTTTGCATCATTGCTTACATCTACAACAGCAACTAAATCTACTTGTTTTCCGAGTAAATCTCTGTCTGCTAAAACTCTTAAAATTAATCTTCCGATTCTTCCGAAACCATTTATTGCGACTTTTACGGGCATATTATTCTCCTTTATTAATTAATAATTTTTTGTCAAGTAAAATTAGATAAATGTTTAGGAATTATCAATTTAATTATTTGTATGAAAATTGCTATTTCACAAGAAGAATTCAGAACGAAAACCAAGGAAAAAATAATTTACATTATATTCTTCAAATTTTTTATGTTGATATCCGCTTGATATAGTTAAATAATTAAATAAACTATAATTTAATGCTACCCCAAATACGAATTTTTGTGTTTCATATTGATTATAAATAGTTAACAAATCATTATCAAAATAATATTTTCTTTTTCCAATTGTTAAGGATATGTTTGCTAGAAAATCAGAATTAAACCAATGTATAAATTTTGATGAAATCGAGATTAATTTTTTGCCTTTATTCTCAAGATAAATATTTGGTCTAACTGATAAATAATTATAGTAATCTAAAAAGGCTTCATATCTTAAAGTTAGATTTCCTGATTCAACGATTTGCCAACCTTTTGATGAATTAAAATAATTGAATCCTACACCATAATACTGCCAATTATATTTGTAAATAAATTCAGTGGTAAAAGAGAAATTCTTATCCTGATAATTTAGAAAACTGAATTTATTGTCTAAATAATCTCCTTTACATAAAGCACCTGATATCTTTACATAATAATCTGAAATTTTTTTGGTAAATGATAAGTAATAAGTATTTTGCTTATAATCCCAATTATTATGCTTTAATGAAATTAAATCTATTCCAAATGTCGAAATTAAATCTCCATCAAGATTTAGAGTTCCATACAATGCTTTTGAATCCGAGTCAATTTCATTTGAATATTTACCGTGAGTATAAAAAGGTGAAATTGAAATTATTGTCATAGACTCTTGTGCAGTCAAATTTGTAATAAAAAAAACAAAAAGAAAAAATACTATCATTGTGAAAGGTTATAACCAATTGTAGCTAAGGAGTCATTTGGAGAAAGCATAAGCGTATTAATGAATAATTCTTTTGCTTTCTTTTTATTTCCAATATAATATTGCGTCCAACCATAAGATAAATTTGATTCGTAATCTGAAGGATAATTTTTATAGCTAACCGATAAGTATTTATTTGCATCTGAATAGTTTCCACGCAAAAGATGATACTGCCCTAATCTCAGATTTGCTGTATAGTTCTGTGGATCTAAAGTAAGAATTTGCTCATAGATTTTTTTTACTTCATCCCATTTTTCAAGTTTAGATAACGGAAACGTTAGTCCAATTTTTGCTTCAATACTATTTGGTGAAATTTTTGTCGCATTTTCATAATATATCTTTGATTCATTATATAAGCCCCAGTTATAATATAACCATCCTAATCTTAAATTTATCAGATAATTATCCTTATTCTCATTATAAACATTTAGCAATTCTTTTATAGCTTTCTCATAATCTTTGTTTGTCTCGTGACTTAAAGATTTATTGAACGCTGTTATCTTAGGATCAATTTTTTGTTCAAAGGCTAAAACTGAAAATACTACAAATAGTATTACGACCAACGATAAACTAATTAAAACAAAATTTTTCATTTGTTCTCCTGATTTTGATTTTTTGCATTAAATATAAGCTTATTATTTCTATAAAAATTTAACTCCGAAATTATTCCAGAATCATTAATAAAGATTATTGATTTATCTTGAACGTTTACAAACTTAAATAACCCAATTCCTTTTGTATTAATCTCATTTTCAATTGAAAAATTATTCTTTATTTCGGGATTTTCAATGATATTTATCTTACCATAAGCATTAAGTAAATTCTTATATATCAAAAGTAACTCATTTAAGTAAATATAATTTGTATTATTCAAATCTCTGATTGAATATGGTGCTACCCAACTTAAATCTTTTTCGTAAGTAAATGGAACAAGTGGAGCTGATAAATAAAAGTAATATAGAGCAGAATTTTTATTTCCGATGTAGGATGTGAAATAAAATAGTTTATCTCTTAAAAAGAAATAAGCTACATCTCCGGAATTATTTTCAATGTAAGTCAGGTTATAAATATCAATTTTCACTTCCCATTCTTCTTCAATCATCTTATTATTCTTTGAATAAGAAAAATAGTATTTATTTCCTAACTTGAATTCAAAAGCATTTTTAATTGTTTTGTGAACTTCAATGTTCTTTACTAATTCATTTTCACTTGGGAAATCAAAAATCTTGAGTTCTTTTTTGTTTTCAGTTTTAGATATATAAATACCAAAAGGATATTTAAAAGTTTTTTCACCAATTTTATCAGTCAACTGAAACTGAAAATGAATATGAGGATAAGGCGAGCGGCCGCTATTTCCGCACCTTGCTAATATCGAACCCTTTTTTACTTTTTCTCCAACTCCAACTTTGAAGGAACCTTCTTTGAGATGTGAAATAGCCGAATAAAAATCTTCAGAATGTTTAATTACAATTGTGTTGCCCCAATTTTTTTCAACATTTACATCACCGATTGGATTATCTAAAATTTTATCTACTATTTTTACAACTTCCCCATCTAATGGAGCAATAACTGGCAAATCATAACAATAATAATCCTCTGGCTTTGAACCATCATTTTTGAATTCGTTATTATTATCATCAACAGAGACAAAATCCCAGGCATATTTCCAATCATCTTTATGAGTGTATGCACCATTGAAACCTTGAGATACTTTCATTTCACCGAAAAATGGAAGTTCAACGAAAAAGTATTTAAACTTTTCAAATCTTGCTTTTTGATTATGATGATAATAATAATTTTCTTCAGGTGAACCTGGTTTGAAATATAAAAGAGTTAAATCAGTATGATCTTTTCTGAACTTCAGACTGTAAATAACTAAAAGAACAATGAAATTAAATGGCAAAACAAAAATCGGAAGTCTTGTTGAAGCAAAAACCTGTTGAAAAAATCCAATTGAAATAATAGTCATAATAACAGAGATGATTACCAAAATCACACTTTTTCTTGATGGAATTACAAGACTTGCCCCAACAGCAAATCCAACTAAAATTGAGTTTAATGATGATATGATAACCAATGAATCTGATTTTAGTGGTAAAATGATTTCGAGGAAATAATAATTCACTAAAAAACTTATTATTGAAATAATAAAAAGAACTCTTGAGAAAAAAAGTATTGCAATAATTATTATCAAGCCAGCTAAAACAGAAGGTTGCAGGATAATCAATCCTATAGACTTAAAAAAAATTACAACTGACTTAGGCAGCGATAATGCAAAATCCAGTTTGTATAAATGTTTGCTTAATTCAATTCCTTCATAATTGAACAAAAAAATACTAAAAACGTAAAAAGAAACTATAAATGGTAAACTAAGTCCCGGTAGATTAAATGCAACTGCTAAATAGTGCTCTAAAACCGTAGTTATGAAAAAAGTAATTAAAATAAAAACAGGAAGTAATAAAACTAATTCAATTGAAAGATCATAAAAAAAACCTACAGCTGCAGAAAAAAGCAATCCATTGAAACCATAAAATCCTGAGCGAATTTTATTTGAATCGAATTTAAGATAATAGGCAATAAGGTTGGTGGTAATAACTCCAAATAAGCCAAAAGCTCCAATCAATGGAGTTAAAAAGGAAACCAGAAGAATGATAAATCCAAACCATCTTCTATTGCTGAAGAAAATTTGAGCATAGCTGTATAAAACAGAATCAATGAAAAATATCATCTAAGAGAGTTTAAGACTTTTTGGTAAAATTTCTTGTTGTTCAATGTAATCAATATCCTCAGCTTTTCTTATGAGCTCAACGGTTCCATCTTGCATTATCATCAAAACGTTTGGTCTCATATTTATGAATTGCATCCATTGAGTCATATCATAGGCACCAACATATTCAATTACAAGCAAATCATCCTTTTTGACATTTGGGAAAACTATGCTTTCTCTGATACAATCAATATTCATACAAAGAGGGCCATAAATTGCTGAATCTTCTGTATGAATTCCTGTTTCATTTGCTGGAGTGATTTTGTGTTTATACCAAAAACTTGTAAAAAGTATATTAACTCCAGCATCAATTATAATAGCTTTTTTCCCAGTTGAAAGACGTTTATTCGCAATCACTTTTGTAATTAAATATGCTGCATCATCAATTAAAGCTCTTCCCGTTTCAAGAATTAAAGTTGGTAATTCATCATAATTTGCGGATAGTTCAAACAAACTTGAGGCTATTGCATCTGCATATTGCTCTGTTGAAGGGACAACTTCTTCAGCTGGAAGATACTGACCAAGTAAAGTATTGTGAGATGCAAATCCTCCACCTAAATCAATATATTCTAAAACTATGTTATAATTATTTTTTAATCCTTTTGCTAAATCAACTAACTTATTAGCAGCAATCCGATAAGCATCTGCACTCATCATATAAGTTCCAATATGAGTATGCAGTCCAATTAAATTTAGATTTTTCGACACAGCAATTCTTTTCAAAGCTTGCCAGGCTTCTCCATTTTCATAGTTAAATCCAAATCTATCCCATTTTGGATAAACACCAACATCCATATTTACCCTGATTGCGACATTTGCTTTAAGGTTATTATCTTCTGTAATTTCAATTATTTTATATAATTCATCAAAGTGATCAATATGTATTTTAGCATTCTCTTTAATAGCAGTTAATAATGCTTTATCGGATTTATCAGGCCCATTGAAAATTATGTGTTCACCTGGTATTCCAAGCCTTCTTGCTTTTTGATACTCAAACTCTGATACTACTTCAGCCCAAGATCCTTCAGAATGAAAAACTGCACATACAGCTTTCAAATAGTTTGTTTTATAAGACCAGGCAAATTGCACTTTTGGATATCTTGATTTGAAAATTCTTAACGCGTTTCTCTGATTCGAACGAATTTTCTTTTCAGATATAACAAAAAGAGGTGAACCCCATTGATTAACTAAATCTTTTACTAAAATTCCATCGATTTCAACCTTTGGTTTTACTATTGAACTTGAACCAAATTTATTTAAGAATCCTGCCTGATTTTTAGTAATAATTGGTCTTTCATAAATTTTTTTTGACATATCAAATTTCTCCTTGAGTAGAAATTTTTTCAAGAGTTGAAATATCTGTAATTAAATCCCAAGATGATCTAACAAAGATTGTTCCTACTTTATAGTTATCGAATTTCTCAACATTATTTCCTAAAGCTAATTGCAATAGTGCGTAAGGAAGATTTTGCCCAGCATTCGGAGCGAGATAAACCCAAGCTGGAAAACGTGGATTTATTTCAAGTAGATAATATTGCCCTGTTTCTGAACTTTTGATAAACTCCAGTTCCATTCCACTACGCCATTTTATTTTTTCAATAACTTTTTTTGAAATTTCAATCAAGTTATTATCAAAAATAGTTACACCAGCCCATCCCTTTCCTTTTTCAGTAATGTAAAGTTTTCTCATTGCTACAGCACCAACAGTCTGACCACTACCGTCACCAAGCGCAACTACATTAAACTCATCACCTTTTAGAAATTCTTGAATGATAATAGGCAATCCCCATTTTGAAGATATTTTAAGAAATGCTGTCTTTGCTTCTTCGAAATTGTTAACAATGTATGCATCGTAAAATATTCCTTTAACAACAACCGGATATTCAAATTCCTCTGGAATTTTCATCAAATCGATTAAAGAAGATACGAGAATATTTTTAGGAACATTAATTTCATTTCCTTTACAAAAATCAAATAGTTTATCCTTGGCTCTTATATTTAGTTGTTCGAACGTTGGCAAAAACATTTTGATACCGAGTTTTTTTAGTTTATCTTCTAATTTTACAAAGCCAAACAATTCTGAATCCAAAGTGGGAATGATTACATCAATTTTTTCTTGTTGTTGAATATATACGAGTCGTTCATAAAGGTTTTGAAGTCCACTAGATGGATATGGTATAAGATAATTTCGTTTGGTGATATTATCCATATAAATACCAGGTTCCAAAGCATCGTAAATCAAACCTATTATTTCACCAGCAAAGTCTTTCGAATAGTATAAACTTCTGATTACTGGGACACCGGGACCCGGGTTGTCAGTGGCATTAAGACCTGTTACAGCAATTTTCATAATTCAACTAAAAGATTTAAACTTTTTAATCTAAGAATAAAATCTTCTAAATCTCTTTCAAGAGTTAATCTATCAATTTCATATTCATCTAATAGACTATTAATTATTTCATCAAGATTTCTTTTTTGTTGAAAATATTTGAAGATGGTTTTACCTGTTTCATTTAATGTAAAAGTCTCCCCAGTAGTGGGCAGGAAAATAAATCCGGAATCACTTATTGCAATATTTTCCGGAATACTATACGCTTTCATTTTCTTCTCCAATTATTAATTACTTTAATTGAATCATTTTTTTAACTGAATTTTTTCCATCAATTGATAATTCATAAAAATAAACACCAGAAGTTATGAACTTATCTTTAGTCGAGCCATTCCATTTTATTGTATGATTACCGGATGGTAAGTAGTTGTCAATTAAAGTTGTTAATTCCTCTCCATTCACGTTATAAATTTTTAGTCTAACGTGACCTGCTTTCTCAATCGTAAATGAAATGTTTGTTTCACTGTTGAAAGGATTAGGGAAATTTTGATTTAAGTTGAAACCAATATTCTCGTTGTTTCCTTCAGTGGAGGTAACCCCCGTTGTGTAAATTTCATAAAAATAAGTGTTATTGTAAGGATAATTCCACTTGGTAAAGATACATTCAAGCAATCCATCTGAATTAATGTCCATCAAAGTTGGGTAAGAATAACTGTAATTATTTTGATTTCCTTGAAATACAATAGAGTTATTTACAATATTAAAAATTTTAACATATTGACGATAATCAGTTGAAGTTCCAACATAACCAATCACATAAAACTCTGTAATTCCATCTCCTGTTAGATCCGTCTGTAGCGAATACAATTGATATCCTGCAAGTTTCTCCTCTGGAGTAAAAAAATAAGTGTATTGTGGATTCAAATTTGTTGAGGATGATGAAATATAGAATTTGATTGAATCAAGGTAATAAATTCTTTTATCCCAATTATTACCAATTTTTTGAAAACTTAAATAACCCGTAGATGCACTGCCCGGAATATTTGGTGAAGTCCAAATATTTTGCCATTGTGCCTCAGTAATAGTAAAAGTAAACAAGATATAAAAAATTATTTTTCTCAATTTAATCCCTTTCTAAAATTATTGTTTGCTTTGGACAATTATTTTTTTTATAAAGTTTAATAAAAAATTAATTGTTCTAATTATTTATAAAAAATTAAATTCTAACTTAATAATTATATTTGCACATCAAAAATTAAGAGGTAATTATGATTTCAGAAAATATTTATGAATTGATGCTTAATCAGGTTAACGCCGAATTAAATGCATCTTATCTTTATCTTTCAATGGCTGCATATTTCGAGAATAAAAATCTTCGCGGTCTTGCTAAATGGATGCGAAAGCAATCTGAAGAAGAAAGAGAACACGCGATGAAGTTTTATGATTACTTGGTAACCGTTGGAAAGAAAGTTGTTCTCAAGGCAATACCAGATCCCAAAACAGAATGGTCATCTGTTATGGAGGTATGGCAAGATACTCTTAATCACGAGAAAAAAGTGACTAATATGATTAACAATATTATGAAGCAAGCCATTGAAGACAATGATTATGCTTCTATTAATTTTTTGAATTGGTTTGTAGATGAACAAATTGAAGAAGTCACCACTGCAGAAGAGATAATTGCAAAATTTGAGATGATTGGTGATAGTAAACAGGGATTATATTTGTTGGATAAGGAATTAGGCGAGCGTAAAGAAGACTAACAATTTTATGACGTAGCAACATTCCTGGTTGCTACGTCTGTAAAATTCTTTAATGAACAATTCCTTCCACAGTTATTGAACTATGCCTCATTGAATGAACCTTATTAGCAACTTCAAGATTTATTTCTTTGCTAACTCTTTGTTCAAAATAATCTCTAAACCTTTCAACCATATATTTAACAGGCCAAGCTGCAGCTTCACCTAATGCACATATAGTATTGCCTTCAATTTGATTTGCAACAGTAATTAATAAATCTAAATCACTAACAGAACCCTTACCAGCTATAATTCTCTTAAGTATTTTTTCTAACCATCCAGTTCCTTCTCTACACGGAGTACATTGTCCACAACTTTCGTGATGGTAGAAATGAGCTATTCTTGCTAAAACTTTAACTAAATCTGTGTCTTCATCCATAACCATAATTCCACCTGTTCCAATTGCAGAGCCAGCAGCTTTCAAAGATTCTGCATCCATCTTAACACCTTCAATTTGATCACCACGAAGAGGAGGCATTGAAGAACCACCCGGTATAATACATAAAATTTTCTTATTGCCTGGAATTCCTCCGGCGTAATTGTAAATTATATCAGTTAAAAGAGTTCCTGTCGGCAATTCATATACACCGGGTTTATTAACGTGACCACTAACACCAAAAAGAATTGTTCCAGGATGTTTCGGCTCACCAATAGAGGCAAACCATTCCCAACCGTTATTTATTATCGGTGGAATATTAGCTATTGTTTCAACATTATTTATTGTTGTTGGACAACCCCAGAGACCATTTTGAGCAGGGAAAGGCGGTTTGACTCTTGGATATCCTCTTTTACCTTCGATTGAATTCATCAAAGCAGATTCTTCACCACATATATATGCACCAGCTCCTTTGTGAATATAAATATCACAATAAAAGTCCGTATTAAAAGTGGATTTCATCGCTTCACCGACTAGACCAGCAGCATAGGCATCATCAATTGCATTTTGCATTAATTTAATCCATTTATGATATTCTCCTCTGATATAAATGTAGCAGGTCTTAGCACCAATAGCGTAACAACTTATTAGTATTCCCTCAATTAGTTGATGAGGATTATATTCAAATATTTGTCTGTCTTTAAAGGAGCCGGGTTCACTTTCATCACCATTAACACACAGATATTTTGGTTTATCTGTGGTCTTTGGCATAAAACTCCATTTTAAGCCTGTTGAAAATGCAGCCCCTCCACGACCTCTAAGGCCAGATCTTTTCACTTGGTCAATAATATCATCTGGAGATTGAGAAAGTGCCTTTTTAATTGCAGTATATCCACCGTTTTGCTTATATACTTCCAGTTGATGAAGATTTGGTATGTCTGGTAAAACTATTTTTATCATATTGATTTTTCTTTAGTTCAATGAGTTAATTATTTCTTCAACTTTTTCTTTGGTAAGATTTTCATAATAATCTTCGTTTATTGCGAACATTGGAGCAGTACCACAACTACCCATACATTCAACTTCTTCAAGAGAGAATTTGCCGTCAGGGGTAACTTCCAGATTATCTATTTTCAATTTTTCTTTTAATTGATTCCAAATATCATAAGCTCCTCGAAGCATACAAGATACATTTGTGCAAACTTGTATGTGATATTTACCCATAGGTTTTTGGAAATACATTGTATAAAAAGTTACTACACTTAAAACATCGTGTGGATGCATATCCAATAGTTCAGCGATTTTGACCATTATTTCATTTGTAATATAGCCATTTTGCTCTTGTGCAATATAAAGAGCAGCCATTACCGCAGATTGCTTCTTCGGATATTTTTTTATTTCTGCGTTAATTCTTTCAAGATTTTCAGGTGTAAAGTTGAATTCCATATTAATTCAGTTTTTATGTTAAAGTTCAAATTCAGGTTCAAGTTCAAGTTTTAATTTTATTTTAATTAAGTTGCTTCGTAATTTTCTGAGTCTTCATATACCCTATCTGAATTACTTTTTATAAGGCCAAATAACATTGAAACAATCTCATATAAAATTTTTTTACCAATTTCATTTTCATCTTTTGATATTAGATTTTTTCTCAATAGTATATCCAAACAAAAAGCTGATTCAACAGCAGAGCCCCGTGCAATATCATAGAATCTGTTTTTATCTTTGTGTGTAAATTTACCAGTTCCTTCTGCAATATTTAATGCTATTGATGACGAACTTCTTTCTAGTTGATTATGTAAGAATGAATCATTTTTAATTTTTTTTAATAAAGGCTCAGCGAATTCAATAAAGTCCAGAGCTCTATTATAAACAATTAACTTTTCGTGACTAAAATTAGAATTTGCATATAAAATCCCATCACCTCTTGAACTTGAGCTTGAACCTGAACTTAAACTTGAATGTGAACTCACTTATCCGCTTCTCCCATTATCGGATCAATACTTCCAATAATAGCAACTACATCAGAAACCATATGTCCCTTAACCAAATAAGGTAATGCTTGAAGATTATTAAAAGATGGAGATCTTATCTTACACTTCCAAGGATGTCCTTCACCTTTGCTTACTAAATAAAATCCTAATTCTCCTTTAGAACCTTCAATTGCGTGATAAATTTCTCCAACTGGTGGATTAATTCCAAAATTAACAATCATAAAATCGTGAATTAATTCTTCCATTCTGGTGTAAATTTCAGTTTTCTTAGGAAGAACTTTTTTAGGCATATTAGCCAAGATTTCACCTTGCGGCATTTTATCTAAAACTTGACGGACGATTTTTGCACTTTCACGCATTTCATCAACACGAACAAAGTATCTGGCTAAGCAATCTCCTTCTGTATAAGTTGGAATATTAAAATCAATCTTGTCATATTGTAGATATGGTGTTGCCCTGCGGAGATCAAATTCAACTCCTGAAGCTCTTAGACTTGGACCTGTAACACCTAAATCAATTGCTAAATCAGCTGGGAGAATTCCAATATTCTCGAGTCTTTCTATAAAAATTCTATTTGAATTTAGTAGTTTTTCACATTCTGTTAAATTTTCATCGAATTGATCTATAAACCATTTAACTTTTGCTAAAGCTTCAGGTTGAGCATCGTTTGCGACTCCACCAATTCTGGTGTAACTATTGGTAAATCTTGCTCCGCAAAGAATATCCCAAATATCAAGAATTTTTTCTCTTTCTCTCAAAGTCCAAAGAAAAACTGTTAAAGCACCAACATCCATTGCAAATGCACCAATTGCAACTAAGTGAGAAGCGATTCTTGCTAATTCGGCAACCATCATTCTAATGTATTGAGCACGAAGAGGGACTTCAATACCAGCTAATTTTTCAACTGCTAAAACCCAAGCCACATTATTAGCCATTGGAGAGATGTAATCTAATCTATCTGTGTGAGGGATATATTCATAGTAGCTCATATTCTCAGCCATCTTTTCGTAACCACGATGAAGATAGCCAAGCTCTGGAACAGCATTCATAACAGTTTCACCATCGAGTCTCAACAACACTCTAAGAACACCGTGAGTAGCAGGATGTTGAGGACCCATATTGAGGATCATTTCATTTTCTAAAGCATCATCAATAGTTATATCTGTATCTCTTAAAAGAGCTTCTACAATTTTAGGATGAACGTCTTCTTTTTTTAATCTTTCCATAATTTCACTTTTTTGGTAATGGTAATGAACCCGGTATCCCCATCAATGGGAAATCTTTTCTTAGTGGATAATATTCAAATTCTTCTGGCATATACATTCTTCTCAAGTCAGGATGATTCTTGAAAATAATACCGTACATATCGTAACATTCACGTTCTTGCCAGTTTGCTGCTCTCCAAACAGATGTTACGGAGTCTATTGAACAATCTGATTCTTCTACATCTGCTTTAATTTTTAGTCTGAATTTATTTTTAAGTGAAAAGATATGATAAACAACAGTAAATCTGTTTTTGCGGGTTGCCCAATCTACGGCAGTTATGTCTTCACATAATAAAAATTGCAAATCCTCATCATTTTTCAAGAATGAGCAAATTTCAACTATATTTTCTTTATTAATTTTAAGACATAACTCATCCAAATATTCAGAAAATTCTATCTGATAATTTGGAAATTGATTTTTAACTTTTTCTATTACTAATTCTTTTACACTCATAATTAATTTGGTTGGATTACTTTTAAGTCAGGTAATTTTATATCTTGAAAATCTTTTGCTTTAGTATTACCAATTTTCTCTTGAATAGTAATTAAAGCATTCAAAAGATTATCAGGTCTTGGGGGACAACCAGCGACATAAACATCAACAGGTAAAAACTGGTCAATCCCTTGAACAACAGAATATGAACGATACATACCACCTGTTGATGTACAAGCACCCATAGCAATAACCCACTTGGGATCTGGCATCTGATCATATATTTTTCTGACAACGTGAGACATTTTATAAGTGACTGTTCCAGCAACTATCATTAAATCACATTGCCTTGGTGTAAATCTCATAACTTCGGATCCAAAGCGGGCAATATCATATTTGGGATCTCCGACAGCCATCATTTCTATTGCGCAACAAGAAATTCCCATCGGCATTGGCCATACAGAATTTTTTCTAGCCCAGGCAATTATTGCATCTAACTTTGTTACTAAGAAACCATCGGTGTTCAATTTTGCTTCTAATCCCATTTGAATCCTCCTTTCTTATATGCATATAAATAACCAAGTTCAAGAACGACTAAAAATATAAACATCGAAACGAAGACTGAAATTCCAATTTCTCCAAATAATTTTTTGAACTGAACAGCCCAGGGATAAATGAAAATCACTTCAAGATCAAAAATTATAAAAAACATTGCAACGAGATAATATTTAACTGATACCCTTTCATTTGTAGAGCCGATGGGTTTCATTCCACTTTCGTAAGTTGAAAGCTTGTCTGGATTCGGTCTTTTAGGTCCAAAAATCTCTGAAGAGAACACCGTTGCAATTGCAAAAATTAATGCAAATGCTATAACTAAGAATACAGGTATATATTGTTCTATCATAAAAATTGTTTTAAAATTTTTGGCAAACTTATCGAAAAAATGAGTGAATTCAAAAATTAATTGTTCCAAATTCTAATCCACATTTAATCGATTACAAAACAATTCTTTACTCATAGATTAATTTTCTAAAATAAAGCTTTATGTTTGAGTGAAAATTTTGGATAATTATTTCTAATGAATTCTGGACATACGATAGATTTAATAATAGTTACTGTATATCTAACTTCAATTGCAGTATTAGGTATTTTTACAGCAAGCAAACAGAAATCAATCAAAGATTATTTTCTTGGTGCAGATAAAGTTCATTGGCTTGCAGTTAGTTTTTCAATAATAGCAGCAGAAACAAGTGCTCTCACATTTATTTCAATACCGGGTTTAGCTTACAAAACAAATTTTCAATTTTTACAACTCACTTTTGGTTTTCTAATTGGTAGAATTGCAGTAGCAGTTATTCTTCTTCCAAGATACTATCAAGGTGAAATTTCAACTGCTTATACTTTTCTTGAAAATAGATTCGGTAAAAAAATCAGAACCTTCGCTTCAATAGTTTTTCTCGTTACGAGAGTTGCTTCAGATGGTGTGAGACTTTTCGCTGCCGCAATTCCATTGTATCTGCTTTTGGATATAAGTCCTGTTTATGCAATTCTTATAATAAGCGTGATCGCTTTAATTTACACTTACACTGGTGGACTCAAATCAATTATTTATGTGGATGCATTTCAAATGATTATCTATCTCGGCGGTGCAATTGTAATTCTTATTTTTATAATTAATCATATTGATTTGAATATTTTTTCAAACACAGAGTTACTAAATCAGAAATTCGCTACAGTCAATCTTGGTTATGAAAATAGTTTAGGAGATTTTTTCAAACAACCATATACTTTATTAAGCGGACTAATTGGTGGAGCATTCTTGTCTATGGCTTCACACGGAACTGACCAATTGATTGTGCAAAGATTACTTGCATTGCAGAACTTAAAGAAAAGTCAGGTAGCAATAATAACTTCTGGAGTTATAATTGTATTTCAATTTGCAATTTTCCTCTTTATTGGATTTTTACTTTTCAGTTTTTATGGAGTAACTGAAATGAAATCTGATGAAGTTCTTCCAACTTTCATTATAAATCAACTACCAAAAGGTCTTTCAGGATTTATTATTGCAGGAGTATTTGCAGCAGCTCTTTCAACTCTTGCTGGATCAATAAGTTCACTTTCATCTTCAACAATGATTGATCTTTTCCTCAACAATAAAAAAGATATACTCGATGAAAAGGTTAAACTTCGTTACTCAAGAATATTTACAATAATCTGGACGATAATTCTTGCTGGTTCAGCATTCTTTTTTATGAATACTGATAAAGCAGTCGTCGAACTTGCATTGAGCATTTCATCATTTACTTTCGGAGGAATGCTTGGAACATTTTTACTTGGAATCTTTAATAAAAAAGTAAATGAAAAAATTGCTTTGATATCTTTCGTTTTAGGAATTATAGTCGTTTCAGTATTTATAATCTTTAAACTTGTTGCCTGGACTTGGTTTGTGTTTATTGGTGTCGCAACTGTTATTATCAATGGTAATATTTTGACAATAGTAAACAGAAAATAGACTTTATGCTTAATTAAAAACTCTTATGCGACTCTGCATCTTTGCGTGAAATATTTTTTAACAATCATAAAATAGAACTATGGAATTACTAGACTACCTAATTATTATACTTTACTTCATAATCTCCTTCTCAATTGCTTTTTATTTTTACAAGAGAGCAGGAAAAGACACAAATGAGTTTTTTCTTTCAGGAAGAAACTTGCCTTGGTATCTTGCGGGGCTATCAATGGTGGCAACTACTTTTGCTGCGGATACTCCATTAGCCGTAACTGAACTTGTGGCACGAAACGGAATTGCAGGCAACTGGCTCTGGTGGAATTTTGCTTTTGGTGGAATGCTGACCGTCTTCTTTTTTTCAAGATTGTGGCGTCGTGCAGGACTTATAACAGAAGTTGAGTTTGCTGAATTCAGATACTCTGGAAAACCAGCAAAATTTCTTAGAGGTTTCAGAGCTGTTTATCTCGGTTTCATTATGAACATAATAATTATTGGCTGGGTAAACAAAGCTATGATTTCAATTCTTATAGGATTTTTTGGAATAAATGAAACAACTGTTTTCTTTTATGTGTTTGCTGTAATGTTTATTGTTGCAGTATATTCAGCAATATCTGGGCTTTGGGGAGTAGTAGTAACTGATGCATTTCAATTCTTTATGGCGATGACTGGCTGTATAATATTAGCAATTCTTGTTGTCAATTCTCCGCAGGTTGGTGGAATGTCAGAACTTCAATCAAAACTACCACAATCAGTTTTCAATTTTTTTCCTTCAATTTCAGATACAGGAAATGCAGCAGGGACAATGGTTTTATCATTATCATCATTTCTTGCCTATATCGGAATAATCTGGTGGGCAAGCTGGTATCCGGGTGCTGAACCTGGCGGTGGCGGTTATGTTGTTCAAAGAATGCTATCTGCAAAAGATGAAAAGCATTCTTTGTTCGCTACTTTATTTTTTCAGGTTGCTCATTATGCCTTAAGACCCTGGCCTTGGATTATTGTTGGATTAGCTACTCTCGTATTGTATCCTGATTTGTCTGAAAATCAAAAAGGACTTGGTTATATTTATGCGATGAAAGACTTTCTTCCAGTTGGATTAAAAGGACTACTTATAGCTGCATTTTTCGCCGCATATATGAGCACAATTGCAACTCAACTTAATTGGGGAACATCTTACATTATAAATGATTTCTACAGAAGATTTTTAGTCAAAGACAATTCGGAAAAACATTATGTTCTAATTTCAAGATTTTTTACTTTGTTGCTGATGATAGTTTCTGTGATTATCACACTTTTCATTAACCGAATTTCAGGTGCTTGGGAATTCATACTTGAATGTGGTGCAGGACTTGGACTTGTTTTGATTTTGAGATGGTTCTGGTGGAGAATAAATGCTTGGAGTGAAATCAGTGCGATGATAACTCCTTTTGTAATTCTTCCAATACTAAAATTATTTCAGTTCCAATTTCCGACTACACTTTTTATAATAGTTCCTTCAACTACAATTGTTTGGTTATTAGTTACTTTTCTAACTAAACCGACTGATGAAAAAACTTTGATCATTTTTTATGAGAAAGTCTATCCAGGAGGAAAACTTTGGCTACCAATTTCTAAAAAGATTCCAGACGCTCCAAAGCAACAAAATTTCATCTCAATGTTTGTCAATTGGATAGCTGGAGTAATTTTAGTTTACTCATCCCTTTTTGCTATTGGTAAGATTATTCTTGGATTTTATAGTGAATCAATTTTTTATTTCGTTTTGATAATTTTAGCTCTAATTGTGATTTCAAAAAACTTATCCAAAGAAGGATGGGAAAAATTATACGAATAAATCTGTTGTAATAATATTATGCAAAGACTTGCTGATGCTTGTCTTTCCAAATAAAATGTAAAAGAACAGGTTTATTAAAATTTAACTTAGTGTTAATTAGTGAAATTAGTGGCTCAAATAATCTGATTATTGCTGAAAAAATATTATTCGCCACTAAGACACAGAGAATTTAGGCTTGATTGGATGAATGTTTGATTGGGTGATTGAATGATTGGATTATTCTAGAGACACGCCCCGCCAAGTCGGGTAAACGTGGCGTGTCTCCAATATAAATTTCTATTCATTTAACATTTAAGACTTAGCATTCAACTCTTACTTTATTATCATCATCTTTCGGCTGGCTGTGTAATTCCCTGAGGTTAATCTGTATATGTAAACTCCACTTGACAGACTATTACTCTGTCCTACGTTTAATTCTACTTCGTATCGCCCTGCTTCTTTGTATTCATCTACTAATGTCGCTACTTCTTTCCCTAATACATCATATATCTTTAACTTCACTAACCCACTCTTCGGTATCTGATATCTGATTATTGTCGATGGATTGAATGGATTTGGATAGTTCTGGAATAAAGTAAATTCATTTGGTATAAATGAATTATCATTAACATCAGTTAATATTCTTGAAAAAGCAATTCCTTGAAGTCCTTCGAGTCCAATAGGTCCTATTAGAGTACCAATTCCAGTAGTTTTATCAATTGTAAATAAATCAGAAATTTGTGTTGATAATCCTTTGATACCATAGAGAATACCTGAGTTATTAAAAGCAATTCCGACAGTATTAACACCAAATCCTGTTCTTCCAACGTGAATTGTATCTCCGGTTTGTAAATTGATTTTTATAATTCTATCACGAACTGAGCCAAGAATATTTCTAACTGTACCAAATAATTCATTATTCGTAGGGTCAAATGCAATTGATACAAATCCAGTAGGCATTCTTGAAATAAAAATACTATCCCCTGTTGGTAAATTAAATCTGTAGATTTCACCTGTTCTTTTTACGCCATAAAATAATCCATTTCTATCAAACTCAATTGAATATAAATCAGGTACGGGTAAATTAATAAATCTATATGCATCACCACCATTAGCATTTATTCTCAATAATTCTGAGTAATTTGAAAATGCTCTTAAACCATAGATTACATTTGTAGTAGGATGAATTGCTAAGTCAATAATATCTGTAAAGTTTGACACACCAATATTAGTTCCGGCACCAGTATTAACATTTACAGTAGATAAATTTCCATTGTTATTAGTACCAGATATAGAATATAAAACTCCTTGTTGAGCAGGATTAATTACAAATCCTCTTGCTATAAAAGTAAAACCGGTAAAAGTTGTTGAATTATTGTTAACTGGATAATTTACAGTCACTAGTCCAGCACTACGAGGACGAAATATAAACTTTACTGTAATTGAATCGAACGAGTTTAATGTCAATGGAAATGAATGAACAGATACTCTTCTAAAGTCATTTACTGAATCTGGGATACTATTGATAATCAATGGAGAGTCACCATAGTTACTAATAATAACCCCGATTGTATCACTTCTGAAACCTACTTCAACATTGCCAAAATTAATATTTGTAGAATCAGTAAATGGATATACACCAAAGAAAGGTCTTACTCTTACAAGTGCGACAGTAGTTCCCCACGTATTGGTAGCAGCTGCGTGTTCAGGAAACATCCAGAAATTATACTCATCCACCGGATCGCTATATATTCCTAAATAATCTCCCCATCTATTCCTTCCAGAACCAAAATCCTTAACATAATTTCCTAAACCAGGTGATATTAATTTTGCCCCACTTAATCCAGGAGGATCATTTGCTTTTCTTGTTATATAAAATGAACCAATATATTCATCTAATCCAGAGCGGGAACAAGTAATTGCTACATTTCCTTCAGGATCAACTGCAACAGTAGGATAAAAATACCAGTATCTGTCAGCACCTAATTCATAAGATTCTGTTATTGTACCAGTTCCTACGTTCATTTTTACATATCTAACACTAGCATAAGATGGGAAGTTAGTATTTCTTATAGAGTGAGTGAAATGTAAAAATCCATTTCTTAGCACGGGTGCAGTTTTAATATGGCTTCCGTTGGTTTCAATAAGTAATGACCCACCCCCTAACTGATTTGCATTAGGGGCCATTCCATAAAACTGAGTAGGAATTTGTCTACCAGTTAAAGTTGGATTTGTTAATACGTTACTTAAAACATAAAATCCATAAAAATTACCGCCAGACCTAGCAGCCCATACAAAATAATGTTCATTTGATATACCATATTGAATAGATGGATGGACAACATCAGCCATAGAAGAAGTTCCGGGAATAGTTATCCCCCATAAATCTTTCCAGGTGAAAGGAGCACCGTTTGCAGCATAAAGTTCTGATTTTATTATAATTCTAATTTTATCATAAACTTTTCCACCGGTAAAATTAAATTGACGAGAATTTATGTAGATTGCTTTATCATCAAAGCCGATTTGAGGATAATCTCCCCAAGTTGATGTCACTGTATTTCCATTTGTTCTCGCATCGAGTCTATATCCATACCAAACTCCGAGAGGGTCATTATCATCTGAAATAAACACAAGGAAAAATGCGGTTTGTGCAGTGTTGTTTACATTATCCCAAAGCATAAACCATCTGCCTTCAAAATGGTCATAAATTATTTGAGGATCAAAAGCACCTGGATTCGCTAATACTGGTGTGCACCACTGATCCGCATCAATTGATTTTAATAAATTTCCGTTTTTATCCCAAATTGAAAATCTTGAATTAACACAAGCAACAACGTGGTTAGGCCCAACAGCAATAGTTGGGTCTGGTGGGATTGAGTTAGTTTGTGGAATTCCCGGAAATTTTTTCAATAACATTGTATTTGCACCAATTGAATTATTCTTTGAACCATTTATTAATGGATCTTCAACGTAAATTGTTGGTGTGATTGGTTCATTAAATTGTGCGATAAATGGTTCATTATAAGGTGATTCAGTAATTCGGTCTCTTACAATTTGAGGATCAATATTAATTGGAGCTTCAGGGAAATTGTTTGTATTGACTACAACGCCACTTGGAGAATTACCTACAGCCGGTCCCTGATAGCTAATTTGGGCAAAAAATGATGAAATGTTGAAAATAAAAAGAACAAGTATTAGTATTGTTTTTTTCATTTAATACCTCAATTTGGTTTTAAGTCTATGTTAAAGATAAGTTAAATTAAATCCAGTTGCAACATCAAATCTTTAACTTATTTTTTTTGTTTTTGATATTCATCTAATAAGTATTTTGCAACAGCTTCTGCTTCATTTGGTTTTAAGCCAGGATTAGGCATTGGTGGATATGCTGGATTAACTTTAACTGGATTTCTTATAAAAGCTACTAGTTGATTTAATTTGCCCTCATATTTTGGTAAGACTTCTAAGTGTGCTGGACCGACCAATTTTTTATCAAATTGATGACAAGCTGCACATTTTACTTGATATATTTCTGCAGCATTAATTACTGTTTCTTTACCGGCTCCTTTTAATTCAGCTAGAATCTTATCATACTCAGCACTTAAAACTAAAGCATTTGATTCTGTAGCATTCTGAATTAAAATTTCTTTTTGAGTTACAAAAGAGAATAATGATAAAAATGTAAAGAAAAATACTAAAGGACTGTAATTGATTTTATTTTTGTGGAGGATATAGTAATTCAAAGAGATAGCGATTAAAACTAAAATTAAAATTATTAAAGAGAATGTGAATACATTGCCGCTCAAATTTAACTTTGGAATAAGATAAATATCAAACAATAAAAGAAGTGGAATTAAAATTGAATAATTGTAAAATCTCTTACTATTATCATTAATAATAAATTCTCTGTAAGAATTATCGATGTTATATTTTTCTTTGTTCCAGAAAAATATATAGAATAAAATATATGCACTAGTCAACACGAAAGAGAATGATAGGAAAATCAGAAGATATAACAAAGTTTTAATTGAGAAAATCATTGAAATGAAAGATGAGGGTTGCCAATGTGTAAAATTAGAAGCTGCAGCTAAGACACCACATAAAATCCATATACCAACTATTAAAAACACAATACCAAAATATCCATATCTGGGAAGAATTTTTGCAGAACTGCTTTTAAGTTTTTTTAAGTCTTCAACTGAAAATTCTGGAATTTGATTATTATCAATATTCTTTAAAATTAAATCTAAAGAAAAAGTTAATCTAAATGTATAAATGAATAAAATACCTATTGTAACAAACAAAAATGAAAGAAAGAGGTCAGAGGTATAAAGTGTATTTGTTTTATGAAATATTTGTGCATAAACAAGAATCAAAGTAAAAAGTGGAAGTATTCCTAAAGCAAGTGCAGTGAAATTATTTACACTAACTATTTGAAGCACATCTTTGGCATATCTCAAAAACATTACTTCGTTTTTAGTATAAGATTTTCTAAAATATTTTAAAGATAAAAGAACTCCGCCCAATATTATACATAAGTAAGGAATAAGAATAGTTAATAACAAAATTGATATGTAATGCAACAAATTCAAATGTTCTGCTGATTGTGGTAGAACTAATTTATCAAGAAATTCCATAATTAATTATTCCCTTTGTTAAAAAACCATTTTGTTGATTGATATTACAATAATGACAGAGAGAACAAAAAGATTAATAGTTCTAAATGAACTAATTGTCGAAAAATTATTTTCAGAAAACTTCAAAAGTTTTATAGAACTAAAAATTATAAAAAGCACTAACGATATTATCAAAGACATTGTCAATGTATTAGTTAATTTCAATGATAATGGTATTAAAATACTACATAGACCAGTTGCAACAGTCCAGGAGAAAATAATTCTTGCTAATTGCTGTTTGGAAAAATTTGAAGTTATCGTTGGAAACTTTGCTAATTGATAATCTTTATCAAGTTTTAACAATAAAATCCAAAAGTGAGGAATCTGCCAAATGAAAAAGAAAAATGATATTACTATGATTCTGAAATCAAATAAATCACCGTTAGCAGCAACCCAACCTATAATTGGAGGTATAGCTCCAACTAATGAACCCGGAATTATTGCTAAAGCAGTTTTTCTTTTCAGTGGCGTATAAATAAAATTATACCAGAATAAGTTTAATATTCCAAAAGCAAATGCTAATAAATTAACTCCCAGTATTAAAATGATACTACCCGAAACAATCAGTAAAAATGATAAGATTAATGCATTATTTTCTGAAATTTTTCCTGCTGGGATTGGTCTTGATTTTGTTCTATCCATCAAAGAATCAGTATTTCGTTCTTGATATTGATTCAAAGCAGCACTTCCAAATGCAAGAATTAATGTTCCTAAAAGAACAAACAATAAATTAGAATCGTATTGATCTGAGGCTGATATATAACCAAAACCAGTTGTAATCATTACAAAGAATGTAATTCTAAACTTTACTAACTCTAAAAATATTTTGATTTTCTCTTTCAATTTTTTATTGCCTCTGATGTCTTTTGAGCTAAACTTATTTCAGATGGATATTTATATTCTGAATTAACCCACGCATAAAAATCATTTTTAGGCATAACCACAATTTTATTATACATATATGAATGATTAAGTCCACAATACTCAGCACAAGCTATTTCAAAAGAACCTAGTTCTTTAGCATTAAACCATAATTTCCTTGACTGATTTGGATAAACATCTTTTTTTATTCTGAATTTAGGTACATAAAAAGCGTGATTAACATCAGTTGACTTTAAGTTTAGCACAATATCTGTTTCAACTGGAACATATAAAGTATCTGTCTGCTTTCCATTTGGATATTTGAAAGACCATATCCACATTTGAGCTGTAACATCAATAGCATAAGCATTTTTAGGAACTGCCTCTTGTTTGAGATAGTCTCTCCATCCTAGCCAGAACATTGTTAAAACAAGAATCAAAGGAACGACAGTCCAAACAATTTCGAGAGTCGTATTATGTGATATATTCTCAGCTACTGGATTTCTTTTTCTATTATACTTAATTACAAAGTAAATCATTAAAAATGTAATAAGAAGTAAGAAAAAACCAGAAACTATAATTGTAAATAAAAAAGTAAAATCAGTAGCGTAAGAAAAATTTGAAGCTCCATCAAACATAGTTTAATTCCTTACGATGAAAGAATAATCAGTAAATAATAAAACAAATGAAATTATAAGAAAAAACATTGCAACTGCAATGAAAATCTTAAATACCATCGTTTCACTTCGTAAATGCATAAATATAGTAAGCACAAGATATGTTTTAATCGAAGCAATAATCAAAGCTGTAGCGACAGTCAAACCGCCAAAATTTATTCCAGCGACTGCAACCGTAATCCCTGTTAGTGCCAATAATGCAAACCATACTAAGAAATAAACTCCATATCCGTGTGAGCTATGTTCATTAGTTGAATGATTTTCTGTCATAAATACCTCAGTATGATTAAGTGATCAAATAAAATAATGGGAATAAGAATATCCATATAATATCGACCAAGTGCCAGTATAGTCCTGCAGATTCCAATTTCATATAATTATCGTGAGTTATAACATCCTTTGCAGTGTAATAAGTCATTAATAATATTAAACCCATTCCAATAAGAACGTGTAAACCGTGTAAACCAGTCATAACATAATACAATCCAAAGAATATTACCTCGCCAGCAGGCATTGACAACATTGTTTCTGAGCCTGGATAAAGACCGTGACTAAATTTAGCACCCCATTCAAAATATTTATTAACCATAAAACCTAATGCCAAAACAACAGTCATAATCTGAAA
>JANWVQ010000033.1 GCA_025056745.1 Ignavibacterium sp. | reverse complement strand
CAATTCGTTTGTCATCATATCAATTAGTTTTGTTGTTTCAGCGAGTTCGCGAGCTAATTTAGTTCCCTCATACTCAGCTGAAACCTCCATATTAATTTGAGCTAATCTGTTTCTACCAAGAACTAATTCGGAAACGTTATTTAAAAGGTCATCCAGTCTATCAACATCAACACGGATTGTATTATCTGATTTTTTAATCTCTGTTTGTTTAATCGCCTGTTCTTTACGAATTTCTGCTTCGTTCGAAGAGAGGGCTTTGAAGTTTTCTTCTTTCTTTATTGTTTCCAATGATTCTGTTTGAATATTATCTGATTTATCATCATTTAATTCGTCAAGTAAATCCTCATTTTTTTCATCTTGAATTATAACTTCCTCGATTTCTTTTTTTGTTTGTGAACTTACTTCTAAACCAGTACCATTGGACCTACCAAGAGAATTATATAAATCAGTTAACTTCTGAACGATTTCATCAGTATCAACATCTTCATTTTTCTCATTCTCTATTTTAGCAACTAATTCTTTTATCTTATCAAACCCTTGCAAAAGCAAATCCATAATATTGGGAGTGAGCAGTGCTTCTCGCTTTCTTATTTTATTTAATATATCCTCGCAACGATGTGTCAATGTCGTCAATTTTGTCAAATTAAGAAAGCTTGAAGTACCCTTGATTGTATGGAAAGAGCGGAAAACTTTATTAATCAACTCTTCCATATCGGGATTTTGCTCAAGCTCGATTAGATCTACATCTAATGAGTCAATTAATTCTTTTGTTTCAACTATAAAGCTATCAACGATCTCTTTCATTTCAGGATCGTTGAGCATCGCAGTTAATTCTTGTGTATTCATTTCTTTAAAAAAAGTTTATCTATTTCATCTTGTGAAGTTGAAAGATTTTTTGCATCAACTAATTGATCAATCTCTTTTTGTTTTTGAGTTGTATCTTGATATCGAGCATTCTCATTAAATACATTAACATCTTTGTAATTTGTCATTTGTGATATGTTAGTATCTTCTAAATCTGCAAATAGTGCTCCTAATTTCTCCTGAACTGATTGAATTAAATAATTTACTGCAGCAAGTTGTTGAGCAGTAATATCTTGAACCTGAAGAGAAATTGTTACATTATTAGCATACTGATTAATGTTATCCAAAGAATTATTTATTTGAGATAACTTCTCTTTTATTTCAGACTTCAAATTTCCATTTTCAATGTTTTCAATATCCGTTAAAAAATTCTTTGCTGTATTTATTTCGAGCAGTATTTTGTCAACGGTATCAAGAATTTCTGTTGTTGCCATTTCTGTTGCATTTGTAACGCTATCTATTTGATTCTTAGCTGCCGGAAATTTATTAGCTGTTTCTGCTATTGAATTATTTATGCTCTCTAAAAGCGGGATTGTGCTCCTCATAAAATCAATAAGCTTTTGAATAACTGGGATCAATTTTTCTGAATAAAGGAATATTGCTTTAAGGTCATCTAACTTTTCAAATAATTTATTCATCAATGAAGTATCGTTTTTCATATCTAACTCCTAACTTTTTGAACTTAATATTTGCTCGATTTTTTCTTTTAATACAGCAGGAGTAAAAGGTTTGAGGATATAATTATTTACTCCACTTTTGAGAGCTTCTATGATATCTTCCTTTAGACCCCTTGTAGTAACCATAAGAATAGCGAGATGACTAAACCTTTCATTTGCTCTTATTGCTTTAACTAAATCAATCCCTGTCATTCCTGGCATATTCCAATCAGTTATAACGAAATTTATATCAGGATTTTCTTCTAATTTCGCTAATGCTTCGTTACCGTCAGCAGCTTCGACATAATTTTTATAGTTCAATGATGCCAAAGAATTGATAACAATTCTTCGCATTGTAACTGAATCATCAACTATTAAAAATTTGAGGTTCATTTGAACATCTCCTTTCAAGATAGGTATTTATCAATTTCATTAATTATATTTTTCTGATCAAAAGGTTTAATTATATATGAATTTGCTCCCAATTGCATTGCCCTTTCAATATCTTCAGAATCAGATAAATTAGACATAACTATAATCGGAGTATTTTGATAGTTTTCATTAGAACGTATTCTTTCAATTAAATTAAAACCATCAATATTAGGCATATTCAAGTCAGTGATAATTAAATCAACTTTATCGTTAGGTAATAATTCGAGCGCTTCCATGCCATCTGAAGCACAAATTATATCAAAACCTTTAACCTTTAGTGTAATCGTGATGAATTTTCTAATTGTTACAGAATCATCCACTACTAAAATTTTCGGTTTCACGATTTTACTCCTTTTTGTATCCAACAGTTTTGGGAAAACTTACAACTGTAAATGCCTTACTTATTCCATGTAAAGTTTCAGAGAACCCAATAAATAAGTAACCTCCTTTATTGAGAGCCTTATAAAGTTGATTTACTACTTTTATTTTCGAATTATTGTCGAAATAAATTAAGACGTTAGCACAAAAAATCACATCAAAATTTGTTAAATACATCATATCATTTTGATCAAAAAGATTTGCATACTTAAAAGTTGCCATTGATTTTATGTCGATATTTATCTCATACATTCCATCAATTTGCTTAAAGTATTTCTTAAGATAGGGCATTGGCATATTCCTTACTGCATAGTCTCCATAAATACCTCTTACAGCTGTATCTAAAACAGTTTGATTAATATCTGTTCCAACAATTTCGTAAGATAGATCTGGAAACTTTGGTTTAATAAACTCATTTAACATAATCGCAACAGAATATGCCTCCTCACCAGAAGAACAAGCTGCACTCCAAATTCTTATTTTCTTTTTTGAACCATTACTATTTTGAATAATTTCTGGAATTACCTTTTGAACTAGAGCATCAAGTTGCCCTGTATTACGAAAGAAAAAAGTTTCGTTTATTGTGATTGTATCATAAAAGTATCTTAATTCTCCTTTATTGAATCCTGAGTTTAGAAGTTTATAATATTCATCAAAGTTATTAAGTTTCAGGTAAGATATTCTTTTCAGTAAACGACTCTCGAGCAAATATTTTTTATTGTCCTGAAAATAAATTCCAGTCTTATCATATATAAATTTTCTCCACTGTTCAAATTGTTGTTGAGTCATTTCTGGGAGTTTTCCTGATGAAATGTTCGGATGCAGCTGGCGATATTGGTTTACTGAAAAATTAAAATCCATATTAACCACAACTTAATTGAAACTAAAATTTTTTATGTTTAATACTTCAATAGCCTTTTGTCTTATCATTTCATTTTCATCTTCTGCCATTTTTGCTAAGAATTCAAAAACGGACGGTTGATTTATTGTTTCAAGTATTTCAATTAACCTTAGTTTTATCCAGAAATTTGCATTCAAAAATTCTTCATCCAACATCATCAAGGCTGTATCAACATCAAGCTTAAATAATAATTCAACTGAATATAACCTTACCATCTCTTCAATATGATTTAAGTTTCGCGAGACATTATCTATTAATTTATGAAGTGTAAATTTATCAATTGAGTTTATGAGCTCTGGGTTATATTCAAATAACTGATTGAGCATATAAAGTAAATGTGATAAATTCAAAGGATTTGATGCTATTATCTGCGGAAAGATTTCGAGAACTTCTTTTGTATTATTTCTGACTTTCTCAAGAATTATCGAATCTACTTCTTCATCAATACCATAATGTCTTAGCATTTCATAGATAAGCTCAGGATCGGAATAAGGTGAGAGAAATTTTATTGCTATTTTGATATGTTCAACATCATTTTGATTCAATAATATTAATAGTGCTCTCTTTATTTTCTCATCATAAGGCAAATCAAAACCATATTTCAATTGAAGTTTATAAATTGACTCTAAAATTGGCTGGACGAATGATTCATCAGCTTTTTGGAGTTCACCGATTAAAAAGAAAAATGAATCTTCATTACCAATATTTCCAAGACTTTCTAATACATTATATTTTACAAGTATATCGTCATCATTATAGCAATCTATTATAAAATCAAAAGCTTCTTTATTTCCAATTTTACCAAGTGCATCTATAACATAAGGTTTAAAGATATCTTTCTTTTTGTATAATTGTTTTAATATTTCAACAGCAGCTTCTGTTTTATTATTCCTAAAGCCTTCAATACAAGAAATTATCACATTATCGTTACTTGTTTTATCAAGTAAGTCGAAAAGAGCTTTTTCAACTTTAGGATCAACGATTAAAGCAAGAATATCTGCCGCAAATTTTATATCAAAATCATTGTTACTTTTGTCAATAAATTTAATTAAAGGATCAATGGATAATTTATCATATTGAATAAGAATCTCCCCTGTTAAATTTCTAAGTGTGATGTCCTTAGATGAGATATAATCAACTATGCATTCTGGAAGACAAGGAAATCTGTTTGCCAAAAAAAATTGAGTGACTAGATTTCTGATACCTTTACTTTCTTTTTCCATTAACTTGCACAAATCTGAAATTATTGAAGTTTCAACATTCGCTGGATCAATGCTTTCCAGATAAGCAGATAGTTGATCTAAATTTTCTGAGTCAACTAATTCTTTAAGTTTTTTATTAACTAATTCCATAATAGAATTTTTTATTTTTTAGAATTCAAGCATAATGCCATCAAAATTTCTTAAATATCTAATTTTTTGTTGAAATAATATCACTTTATTGTTGCTTATTATACAAATGACTAATATTATCCAATCAGTTATGATTTCCGTTTCCACTAATTACTCTTGAAATTATCACTTCAGAATCTTTTAGATTAAGCTTATAAGCAGATACTACTTCTTTAAGATCTGAAGTATATTTATTTAATCTTTCAGCAGCCTTGACAATTTGTTTTATTTCATCAGAATTCTGATTTGTGACATTCAAGATAGTTTCAATATTTCTACTAATTTGCTCTGCCGTTGCTGATTGCTGTTCACTTGATGCAGCAACTTGAGAAATTAGCTGAGAAACTATATCCGTTTCACTAATGATATTTTGCAATGATTTCCCTGCAACCTCTGCTTTTTGCATTCCCTTGATTGCCTCTTGTTTACCAGTATTCATCTCTTCGACTGCTTTTTGTGTTTCTGATTGAATTAACTTGATCATATTAGCAATTTCTTTAGTTGCTTTAGTTGTTCGCTCAGCAAGTTTTCTTACTTCATCGGCGACTACTGCAAAACCTCTACCCTGTTCACCAGCACGAGCAGCTTCAATTGCGGCATTTAATGCGAGAAGGTTTGTTTGATCAGCTATATCATTTATAACCTGAATTATTTCTCCAATTTGATTGCTGTTTTTACCAAGCTTCTCAACTGTTTCAGCACCTGAAGTTACTATCTCCGCTATTTTATTTATTCCATCTATAGTATCAGAAACTATTTTACCACCTTCCTTTGCAACTTTACCTGCTTGATTTGATGCTTCAGCAGCTTTTACTGTGTTTCTGGTTGTTTCTAAAATAGTTCGTGTCATCTCTTCAATAGCTGCTGAAACTTCATTTATTTGCAATGATTGATGCTGAACACCATTTGCCATTTGCTCTGTGCTTTGTAAAATTTGACTAGCTACTGTAGAAGTAGATTGGACTGACTGATTTGTTTGAATTGTAATTTGTCGTAATGAATCGACAACTTTATTTATGGTATCAACAAGTTTTTGATGATCGCCGTTATAACTCTTATTAACTTTTTCGCTTAAGTCACCTTGAGCTAATTTCTCCAAAACTTTCATTGATTCGAGAATTGGCAAATACATTTCATCTATGTTTTTATTGAAACCTATTAGAACATCTCTATATGCACCTGATACTAAATCTGTTCTTGCTCTTTTATCAAGTCTTCCTTCTTCGAGATATTTGTTAAGTCTATTACTTTCTTCAATAAGGTTATTAAGGTTGAAAATAATTTTTTCAAAACTTTGAGATAGTTTATCCTTTTCGGATAGATTTTTTACTGTAATACTCAAATCACCTTGACTTATTCTTTCAGCAACTTGAATTTTTTCATTTATAGATTCTCTTAATTTGCTAAGTGAACTTGAGATCTGTCCAATTTCATCATTTGAATTAAGATTTAAATCCTCTTCAAAATCACCAATTGCAAATCTTTCTATCTGATTAAGAACAAGTGAAACAGGTTTCACTAAAGCCGGTATTACTTTGAAGTATGTAAAGAGGAAGGTCAACGAACCAATTATCATAAAAACTATAACAAAAATTATCGTATGATCTAAGATGTTCTTGCTATCACTGTATATTGTTGATTTTCTTTTTTCCAGATAGGATTTTAGTGATTCTATCTGATTTTTAAGGCTACCACCGACTTCGCTTCCCGATGTGGAAGTTATTAAAGAGGCAGTTTCAAAGTCTTTGATAGCTGCTGCACTCAAGGTACCATCAACTACCAATGAGTTATATTGTTTTACAGTATTTTGTAATGTGTTTAATTGTTCTTCAATTTCTCCTTTTTCAAAAAACTTTAATAGCTCTTTTAATTCAGCATCAAAATGATTTTTATTTTCAAGAACAACATTCGCATTTTGATTAAATTCATCTTGAAATTCTGGAATAGCAAACTTCATTAATGCTATTTGTTGACCAAGAAAAGCTTCATATAGATGATTAAGCTTTTCAGATGGCTTAAAGTATTTTTCATTTAACTGAGAATTTAATTCTGAAACTCTTATGAAATTATATAGACTGTAGATAATGGCTAAAGTTGCCACAGTTGCAATTAAAAAAACAGAGAGTTGAATCTTTTTTCTAAAGGTTAAATCTTTAAATCGAAAATTAAATATATTAAACATCGCTACTCCCATTAGTTGTTTGGATTATTTTAACTTGAAAACGAAGGGGATTGACATTTTAACTTTGACATTCGTGCCTTTGTTTTGCCCTGGTTTGAATTTAGCTTTCTTTAATACAGAAACGACTTCCTCATCGCAGCCACCACCTATTCCTTTAATAATTTTAACATCGGTTACACTTCCTTTTTCATCAATATAAGCCATTGCAAAAACTTTTCCTTCCAAACCTGCTTTCTTAGCAATTTCTGGGTATTTAACTTGTTTGATTAATTCAGCCATTCCATTAACTGGCTCTGGCATAACTTCAGCAAAAGCTAAATAACCGTCTTCTGAATCATTACTTGATTGGGCATTAATAATTACAGAGTAAATTAATATCAAGAAAAAAATTGCTATTAATCTCATAGTTTTAACTCCTTAAATTAAATTTCAAAAATGATACTTCACTATTTGTCAATTTATTATCGAAAGTTTTTTAATTTTGTTTAATATTTGAGTAATACTAAAAAGGAATATAATTGGGCGAAATAGTCTGGTTCTCGATTTTAAGATTTGTTTTTATAATATTTCTTCTATGGTTTAGTTATGACCTATGGGGTGAGAAATATTTTGTTTTAGTCGGATTTTTAAGCATTTTTTTCTTTGTAATCTATCCAGCAATTAGGTCATATAGAATTTTCTTTGAAAAGAATAAAACGATTATTGAAAGTACTCTCTGTTCGAGCTGCAAGCATTTTGATAAATCAGCAGTTCTTTGTATGAAATACGATAAGCACCCTTCGTTGGATTTTCTACCTTGTGAAGGAAATGATTGGGAACCGAAATAAAAAGCTGTCTAAAAGAAAATTTTATAATTTTTTAATCTTTTAGACAGCTGCTTTAAAGTTTATTCGTTAGTCTCTAGCTTTTTTGAAATTTCTATTTCAGCACCAATCCCTCTAATTTGATAAATAGTCATTGGTCCTGTGACTGATTCTGGATCAAATTCTTTTCCGCTTTCTTCAGCGAGATGTTCAAAATATTTAATTGCTTCTTCTTTGGTAAGCTCGATCTTGTAAACAGTTCCTTCGACTAAAGCATTTGAACCTTTTGCAGAAATTGG
>JANWVQ010000022.1 GCA_025056745.1 Ignavibacterium sp. | reverse complement strand
ACTCAAAAAGCAGTTGAGTATGAATAATGTTCTAATGATTTTCATTGATGGAGTTGGAATTGGCAAAGAAGATTTTCAATCAAATCCTTTTTTCAAATTTGGATTCAACACTTTTGTAAAACACTTTGGAAAAATTCCATCGTTGGAAAACTCTTATCTTTATTCAGAAAAAAAATTCATAAAACCAATTGATGCAAATCTTGGAATTGCTGGACTTCCGCAAAGTGGCACCGGACAGGTTTCAATTTTTTGTGGTGTTAATGCTGCTGAACAATTAGGATTTCATTTTGGACCTTTTCCTCATTCACAGCTTATTGAAACTATAAAAGAGAAAAACATTTTCAGAGAATTTATAAAACGAAAGAAAAAAGTTTTCTTTGCTAATGCTTATCCCAAAATATTCTTTGATTATATAAAACAGGGCAAATCAAGATTAAGCGTTACATCAAAGAGTTGCTTACTTAGTGGAGTTAGACTGAACACTTCAACAGATGTTTGGAAAGCGCGAGCACTCACTGCTGAAATAACAAACGAAAGATGGAATAAAAGACTTGGTTATAAATTGAAAATAATAAGTCCGGAAGGAGCTGCGAAAAGACTACTGAGATTAGCTTCTAATTATCATTTCACTTTATATGAGTTTTTTCTTACTGACCATTTAGGACACGGTAGAAACGCTGATGAGCTTGAAATTACTCACACTAATCTTGATAGATTTTTATCTGAAATTTTAACCAAAATGAATTATAAAAAAACAACTCTCGTCGTATGCTCTGATCACGGTAACTATGAAGATCTTTCTGTTAAAGGACATACAAATAATCCAGCTTTATTTATAACTGCCGGCAGAAATTCAGATAAAATTGCAAGTGAAGTAAATGATTTAACTCAAATTAAATCTGCAATACTTAATCATTGTTTATGAAAGATTATCCTGTAATAAAATTAGCAATCGGAATTTCACTTGGAATAATTTTTCATAGTTACATTACACTCGATTTAACTATAACTATAAGCATAATACTGTCTTTACTTGTTGTAATTTATTCCCTCTACCGAATTGATAAAAAGAGATTTGATTTAATCATTCAATTCTTACTGATTTTATTATTTACTTGTGTTGGCATTATAATCTCATCAGTAAACAAAGAAACTTATTCAACCAGGCTAGATAAATTTCATAAAGAAAAGAATACAATAGCCTATGGTGAAGTTGAATCAATTGATTTGAAAAAGGATTATGAAATATCATTTATCCTGAAAACTGACAGCATAAGAATTAATGATTCAACAATTCATACATCAGAAAAACTACTTTGCAGATTAAGAAGCGGAAGTAAAGACAGAAAAATTTTTTATGATAACATAAACCCCGGAAATAAAATTTCTTTCAGTGGAACATTCATACAAGCACGCTCTGTAAGAAATCCCGGTGAGTTCGATTATAAAAAATATTTGTTATCAAAAGGCATTACTGGAATAATCACTTCATATCAAGACAGTTCATTTAAGATATTAAATAGAGAAACTAACTTTTACACAAATCTTATTTTTAACATCAGAAAATATCTTGATGAAGTCATTCACAAAACTCACAACAAACAGACTGCAGGATTG
>JANWVQ010000183.1 GCA_025056745.1 Ignavibacterium sp. | reverse complement strand
TCTTCAGCAAACATTCAATTAACAAAAGGAATAAATTATTCTCAAGTTTATAAAGAAGAAACTTTAGAGCAATTAAATGAATATTTGAAAAAACCTAGATATAGAAATAACAAAAGAGTTTATCATAGTAAAACGTGGTGGGACGACAATGATTATTTTAGTTTTGTTCCGTGTAAGTTAAGTTACAATAAAGTTGGATTTGAAAGATTATTTATAGAATTGAATAACCAAACATTTCAACTTTCAAGCAACCCTACAGGAAAATCATTTTTAAGGAAATGTCCCCTAAGTTCACGAGATTTATGGAAAGAAATTGTGAGAATTTCATTAGAACAAGGTTTTGTTTTGGGAGTTAAATTTGACGAACCTTTATCCAATAATTTATTAAACGCAAAAGTGAAGAGAACGGAAGCCACTAAAAAGGGTTTTAAACCTGCCTGCAAGCAAAAAGGTAGGAAGCACCCGACGAATCGATGCAGACTGTGAAAACTTATTGTCTTGTATCTCTAATTTGTAAAATTAAGTAACGGTTCACTTGATATGTATCGTATGGTTATAAAACAAGTTTAAAAAGTAATCATATTAGAGCAAACAAACATTAAAAAAATATGAATGAGATTGAAATACTAAAACATTTTCTAGAATATCCAGTCTGGACTTCAGAACCAATTTTTGAAAAGTTTAAAACTATTGAGAATGCTGACTTTAGAGAATATAGTAAACATTGTAAACAAAGATTTTTATTTATTCAAGGAAGTAGAGAAAATAAAGTAGTTTTGGTTGCTCACGCTGATACATACTTTGACCAGCATTATAGACCTTATAAAATAAATCATACTTTAGTTGAATATAATGGATTTATTTACGGTCAAGATGAAAATGGTTTTTCAACAGCAATTGGAGCAGATGATCGTGCTGGATGTGCAATTTTATGGCTATTAAGAGAAAGTGGTCATTCGCTTCTTATTACTGATGGCGAAGAAAAAGGTAGAATTGGAAGTAAATGGTTAATGAAATCAAATCCAGATATAGCAGATTTAATAAATAATCATCAATTCATAATTCAAGTTGATAGGCGTAATGCTAATGACTTTAAATGTTATAACGTTGGTACAGATGAATTTAAAGAATTTATTAGTGATCAAACAGGTTACTTTGATGCTGGTAAAAGTTCATTCACAGACATTTGTACTCTATGCAGAGATGTTTGCGGGGTTAATTTAAGCATTGGTTACTATAATGAACATACAAAAGAAGAAAAAGTAAATATCTCAGAATGGTTTAATACCCTAAATTTACTTAGAAATTTATTACAAAAAGATTTACCAAAATTCAATAGATAAAGATTTTTATTAATAATATTTATGACTTATTATGTTAATATATTGATTTAGTTTTCAATTCGAGCCTAATTAATTTTCTATGATTTAGAAATTATTAATAATATAAAGGAGAGTTTAATAAACTAATCTTAACTCAACACTTGAAAAAAATTAATTAAGTTTAATACAAATGGATATTTTTTGTTTAATTTTATTTAATAATTAAATCTATATGAAAAAACTCTTCCTCAAAGACAAAGCTGAACTAATTAAAAGAAATAAGCTCAACAAAATTGAAATCTTTTCAGAAGAATCTATAATGAATTTACCTGAACTTCTTAAAAAATACCTTCTTGTCTGCGGTTATATTAATACTCCTATTCCAATTAATGCAAATGTTTATTGGGCTGAAAGTTGGTTAAAATTATCTCCTGAGAAAAATTGGGGGAAAATTGAAACTCTACAATTCAATTCAGTAAAACCTATCGGACGTGTTGCTTATATGAAATTTATTTCTATGCCTGTTGCTGCAAGGGATTTGTATCGTGATGGATATGGAGAAATTAATGGAAAACTCTTCAATCTCATAAAAGTAGTTTTTGACAATAGCAGAGAAGTTGCACAATCTGCTTTGATTACTACATTCTGTGAATTTATGTTCATCCCAGGCTATTTGTTGCTTGACAATGTAAGATGGGAACAGATTAATGATTATTCCGTTAGAGGCATCTTAGAAGATAATGGAATCAAAGTATCAGGGATTTTTTATTTCAATAATGAAGGATTATTCACTCATTTTGAAACTGATGATAGATATTATTCATTTGGAAAAAATACGTATAAGAAAGTTAAGTTCTCTGCAATAGTAGAGAGTTATAAAATGCAAGACAAATTAAAAATCTGCGACAAAGTTAAAATTGTCTGGCATTTACCTGAGGGCGATTATGAATATTACAAAGGAACAGTTGATAGAATTGTGTTTAACCATTTTGAATAATAGATTTGATATAAAAATAAAGAATAGAATTAGTAAACCATAATAAATCTAATCGTTCCTAAAATTTGCCTTCAATTAAACTTAACATTAATTTTCAGCTTATGATATCTATTAAAGAAATATTATTGGAGTTTTTATCATACCCCCTCAACTCCTCAGATGAAATTTTTAAGAGATTCTCTACTATTCCCAACTCCAAATTATTAATTGGGAATAAACCAG
>JANWVQ010000182.1 GCA_025056745.1 Ignavibacterium sp. | reverse complement strand
GCCATTGAGGATAATGCGAACAAAAATGCTTATAGAAAAGAAGATATTTATGAAATAAGAATTGAAAGCATTTTTGAAAATTGGAATATACTTAAACCATCCAAATGGAGTATAGCTTCTCGCACTCACAAAGTAAAGATTGGCGAAAAATATGTATATGATGAAAATATATATTTAAAGAATTTAAAGTCTAAACTAATTAATAAATTCTCTAAAATAGTAAATAATTTGCACAATAAGTCCAGAGAAGTTTTGCAGAATTATCTGTCTGATTTTGAAATAGCTGTTGTAGAAATAATAAACGAAAGAAAGAGAGCGTTAGAAAATGAAAAAATCAAGAAGCAATCAAATGACGAATTAATTGCAGAAATTAATGAATTAGAACTAAAAAAAAAGGAAATAATACCAATGTTAAAAAGAGCTGAGGAAATTTTGGAGGACTTAAAATGATCCTAGATAAAATCAAATACGATATAGAACAAGAATTTTATGAATTGAAAAACAGTATTAGCAATAGACTGCGAGATGATTTTGATATAGACGCTCAAAAGGATTTTCTAAAAAACCATATTCCCAACGAAATTATAGTTAAATCTGAAATACTTTTAGACACTTTATTAAACTATCTGATGGAAACAGCAATAAATGAATTAGATAAACTTGATGTCGAAATACAAAATGACTTCTTCAATCAAGACTTTAGAAACAAAATAAGAGAATGGGTAAAACAAACAGAAAATAAATTAGAATTAACAACGCCTGAATTGTTGTTAGCTGACCCAAGATGGAGGCAAGGGGTAATTAATGGCGGAACAGCTTTTATTATAGGCACAGCGGTTACAGTTTTTGTTTTTGACCCAACAAAAGTTATTTGGGCAATTGTAACTGGTTTAGTAACAATAATTTCAGCCGTCTACTTATTCAAAAAAGGGTACGAAAAAGCTGAACCGAAGGCAAGATCAATTATAAGATCTGATGTCGAAAAATTTATCGAAAATGCTGAGAAGCAAGTAACTGATTGGCTGGAAACAGTGGCAACAGTATTCAGTGAGGAATTTAAAGATTTCTGTAATTCAAGAAGTATTAATATTAAAGGTATACTATAATGAGTGAAGAAGAAAGAAAAAAAATTGAAGATAACCAAAAGAAACTGGAAGAAGCATACCAGATTCTCTTGCCTTGGTGGGGAGATTTTAAAACACAATATCCATTAGAAAAAAAGACATTATCAGAAGTTGAAGGATATTTAAACAGAGTATATTTATTCCCTCTGACAGAAATAACAATTAATAACACAGTTGAAGACATTTCAAAATTTATTAATGAAAGATATCAAACTCTCCTTTCTTCAATGTACTCTGCCGGTTTATCAATTGTGACTATAATTAAAGGGCACAAAGATAAAATTAATGTTTATTTAGGATTCATTTCAGAAGACGGCGTTACCAACGACCCTAAATATTTTGAATCGATTGTCAATGGTGTATTACCAGGCGAAAAGATAAAATATGAAGAAAACATTAGTCTTGCTTCGTTGGTGGAAAATCTCCCTTGGGGCGGCATCGTTACCGGGATTCCTTCTTTGAAAAACGAAGATGAAAAACAGCAATTTAAATTGTCTTCAATTATAAGAAGTATGTATGGCAGAGAGTATGTGCTAGTTATTCTTTCAAAACCGGTAAGTCAAAAAGAAATGCAGAATATGTTAGTGCAACTATTAAATTTTAGAGATCAATGCCACGAACTTGTAAAGGTTTCTGTAGGAGAAGAAAAAGGATTCGGGAAATCAGTTTCTCAAAATGAGCAGATTACCAAAGGTAATTCATCAACAAAAGGGCATAGTGTTGGTGGTGGTATCGGCTGTGGTATCCCAATTGGACCAGTAATTGTTGGAGGTGGATTTAGTTATTCTCATAACTGGTCAAAGACAGAATCCGAAAGCAAAACAACCGGAACAACAGAGTCAACATCAGAGCAAAACTCTTTGTCACTCACGATAGAAAGACAAAACGGTTTGGCACTTGAACTTGAAAAAATTTCTGATCACTTTATTGAAAGGATTATGCAAGGTTTTAACACCGGTTTTTGGGAAACTACCGTAACCTTTGCCGCTAAAGACAAGGTATCTTGTGATATTTTAGGTGGAAGTTTTATTGGTGAACTTTCAAAACCAAGCGATAAACTATTTCCTCCTAGATTATACACAGGCAATCTAGAATCAAAGAAAATATTTTTACCTTTGACAGATTCAAACAATCCCATTTTTCCCAAAAGTCTTTCATCATATTTAACAAGTTTAGAACTTTCACAAATCGGCGCACCACCAAAAGAATCGCTACCTGGTTATGAAATAAAAAAAATGCCGCCGCTTGCCTTGACAGATATTAAAAATGAAGGTGATATAACTCTAGGTGCCATTGCAGATTATGGGAACACATTGGAATGCAACATTACTCTTTCCCTGGCAGACCTCAATAAGCACTTATTTGTTTGCGGCTTAACCGGAAGCGGTAAAACGACTACGGTTAAGCACATTCTGAAAAGTTTAACAGAAAAACATTCTATTCCATTTTTAGTTTTAGAATCAGCAAAAAGAGACTACAGACAATTGCTTGGGGATGAAATATTTAAAGGGAAGTTGAATGTTTTTACTATCGGAGATGCTACTGTTAGCCCTATTCGTTTTAATCCATTTTACATTCAAGCGGGTGTACATCCTTCTGTACATATTGATTACTTAAAAGCTATTTTTAATGCTAGCTTTTCGCTTTATGGTCCGATGCCTCATATAATCGAAAAATGTCTGCACAATATTTATATAAAAAAGGGTTGGAACTTAACAACCGGAATACACCCTTATTTTGTCAATTCAAAAAATGAATACGAAATTGATAATTACAACTATTCAGAGCATTATTATTGCTTTCCAACTCTTTCAGATTTGAAAGAAGAAGTAAACAATTATGTAAAAAGTGAACTTGAATATAAAGGTGAACTTAGCGACAACATCCGAACAGCAATCGTTGCAAGATTAGAAAGTCTTTGTGTAGGAGCAAAAGGATTGATGTTTAATACATACGACTTTTATCCAATTGAAAAATTATTGAATAAAAGCACCATTTTTGAAATGGAAAATTTAGCCGACGACGATGATAAAGCATTTTTTGTAGGTTTAATGCTCGTTCTTTTGAGTGAATATCGTCAAAAAGATAATCCAGCTATTAATCCTGGCAGAGCGAATAAAGGATTACAGCATCTTCTCGTTATAGAAGAGGCTCATCGATTACTTAAAAATGTAACGACCGAACGAACAAGTGAAATGTTGGGTAATCCGAAAGGTAAAGCAGTCGAAGTTTTTTGTAATGTAATTTCTGAAATGAGAGCATTAGGACAAGGCGTTATAGTAGTAGAACAAATTCCGACAAAAATTTCACCAGATGTGATAAAAAACTCAAACACTAAAATAGTTCATCGATTAGTTTCTTCAGATGATCAAGTGCTCTTAGCTGGATCATTGGGCATATCTGATGAAGATGCTATTTATTTAACTCGATTAAAAACCGGTCACGCACTATGTCATAAAGAAGGGATGGAAAGACCGGTTGAATGTGTCGTTATTGATGACGTTTCGAGTTATGCAATTAGTGATGCGAAAATATTTAGAGAAATGGGTAAAGAAAATATTAAGCCATTACACTCATTTGAAACTTATAGTTTGTCTTTTCTTTTAGGTAAAAACGGTAAAGAATTAGTTGTTAAATATTTCAATTCATTTTGCACCATAGATTCTGATCAACTCAGTGCACTTAATGTAGAATGCAAAAAAGAATTTAAGAAAATCTTGCTAAAGAAAAATCTTCAAAGACAGTTTTCAGAATCACTTTACCCAGATTTTATCACATTGAATATTCTAGAATTGTTGAACAGAGGCTTATATTCTTTTTCTAAAAAACCACCTACTGGATTTAAGGATATTTTACTCTCGGCTATTGAAAATTCTGATCAATCTAACCACAAGTCATTATTGCAAGAATTAAAAAAAATCTGGGGTGTAGAACCAAAGCTATTTATAACGGAAGTTGTTCAAGAATTATCCTTGAAGATATTATTAAAAAAGAAAAACGAATTTACAGCAGAAAAAGTGAATTCAATTTCAGCATCTTTTTTTATAATAGACAATCAACAAGTTGTTGAAGAAATTTCTCAAAACATTGTCAAGAAAATTGGAGACATAAATGGTTGAACCAATTAGTGCTATAGCAACTAAAACTGCAGAAACAACAGTTAGCACAAAAGAAGTATTGGCAGAATCATTTAAAGAATCTGGGGAAACAGCGCTTAAGGAAACGCCGGTAAAAGAAGTTTTACCAGAAATTGAAAATAGTTCATTAGAGACATTGAAAGCTCAAAATGAAGTAGAGTTAAACTCAATTAAAGAAGTAAAAATTAGTCAAATAGAACTTAATAGAGAAAATGGTGCATTCAGAGAAGAAAATGCTCTAACCGATTTACAAAAAGAATTTCCCGAAAATGAAGGTTATAAAATAGAAAGAGAACAATACTTAAGAGACAAGGATGGCAACATCGTTAAAGATCCCGAAACCGGAGAAGCAAGACGTATTGATTTAGTAGTTCATAAAGACGGAAAAATTGTTAAAAGCGTTGAAGTTACTTCGGAGACTGCACCGAAAGAATTACAGATCGCAAAAGAAAAAAGGATAAGAGAAAACGGGGGCAATTATATATTGGATAGGGATACTGGAAAATTAATTGAGTTTCCTAAAAATGTTACAACTGAAATTAGGAGATATAAATAATGTCTAATATAAAAGTTTACGATAAGGTTTCGTGGCATTACCCAGAAGGCAAGAATTGTCCCAGTATTGATGCCGCTAAAAATCATTTTAAGGTGGTTATGGAATGGTTGAGAAAGAATGATTTACTCAGTAAAGAAGGCATCGAAGTTTATGACTTGGGAATTGGTTCAGATTTTTCAATTAACTCGGCAATGTTAACAGAACGTGGAAATCATATTTTTGAAAAATATTATACAAAATTGCTTAAAGAAATTAATTATAATAGCAAAGACACATTAGATAAATTAGAAAAATTAATAAGGCCGTGAAATACTTTTTATATATTTAAATAAAAAGTATGTCTAACAAGTTTTTCAAGGCGAAAGCGTTTTCGCTCTCGGCGTTTGTGGACTTATTAAGTTTGTTTTACCATATTGGCTTTGTTGTTTAGCTGTATTTATAAACCTAAGTTTTGTGGTAATAAAATGTTGTTTAATAAAATCGGCAAAATTGTTATGGGCTGCACCTTATTCACCACTCCGTTAGGCGATTATTTATAATTTAATATGTAGTATTTTATGAACAAAGCAGTTGAACTCTTTTATTCATCCTTATTTCTCTTTGGAATATTTTGTTGCTAACGTAATAATCCTAAGTGGGAATATAAAGTAGTATATGTTACAAATGAAGGATACTCTCGCAGCGATTCTTATGAAGCTGCTAAATATACTACAATCACTCCTTCAGAGTCAGCGTTAAATAAATTAGGCAATGAACGATGGGAACTTGTTGCTTGCTATCTTGAAATGGAAACTGCATATCCTAATTTTGGCAACGAAAGATATATTACTGGTTTGCAACCAAATATTCGACCTCAAAGAGTTGTCTTTATATTTAAGCGTGCTATTTAACAAAATAGATAATTTATCCTAACCGTCTAACCAGCGCATCAAGCTGACACGTGTTGTCGCTGTGCGGTCTAATCTGATGGAGTGCAGGTTATATGCATCAACGTTACACAAAAGGACCATCTTATGAAACTCCGGCAGAAATTCGTTTCTTCAAAAAGTTTGGTGCAGATGCAGTTGGGATGTCAACAGTTCACGAAGCAATATTCGCATCATATCTTGGAATGGAAGCAGCTGTAATTTCCTGCATAACAAATTTTGCTGCAGGTATTTCAGAGCAAAAACTTTCTCATTCAGATGTAACTGAAACCGCAGAAAAAGTAAAAGAAAAGTTTGCTCACTTGCTATTGTCAGTG
>JANWVQ010000181.1 GCA_025056745.1 Ignavibacterium sp. | reverse complement strand
ATTTCTTAAATTTCATTCTCAGTCAGCTAAAGCTGACTGCAATAGAAGTTTCTTAAAATTGCACTTGACTTTAGTCAAGTGATTAAAGAATTAAAGACTATGGCTTTAGCCACATTTATAAAGTTAACTAAACTGAAATCAATTAATCTTTTGGAATTTTTTTAATAAGAACTTTACTTTTTAATAATTCAAATAAGATTTTGTGATAAAATATTTTAATTCTAAATAGAGATTATCTAAAAAATAAATAAAAACTCTTTAAATAATTTTTTGATTAACTTTATTATGTTAAAAAATTTGAATTTAATTGATAACTCAAAATAAAATCAGACATTAATATGCTTATTGATAATAAAACCATTTATTTTGACAATATCAAAACAGTAAAAGATTTTTTTGAATTATATGTTAAATCAGGCAGATTAAATATTGTCTCTGCCTATTTTTCAATCTCAATGTTAACTTATTTGTTTAGAAATTTCCAGAATATTTCAGATTATAAGTTGATTTTGGGTAGTATCACAGGTAATAAATCTGATGAAATTGTAGACAAAACTATTGATTTATTGCTAGATGAAGATATGTGTTCTGCTATTAATTTGAGTATCAAAGCGAAGGATGCAATTAAATTTGTCGAATCAGAAAAAGTCAATATCAAAACAGTTCATAGAAGTTTCTGTCACGCAAAAGCATATATTTTTGAAAGTGATAATAACGACCCACAAAAGAGTTTTTTCATCTTAGGTAGCTCAAACTTTACTGAATCAGGTTTTGGATTAAAAATTTCAAGTAATATTGAACTAAATAAGGCTGATTTCGCTGCAAGTTCTGATTACAATCAAGTTTTATCTTGGTTTATGGATTTATGGGAATCAAAATATGTAAAGGATTCTATTGAATTAAATGGAAAAACAATATCATTTAAAAAATACTTAATTGAAACTATTAAAAAATTTTATCAAGATTATTCACCAAGAGATTTATACTATAAAGTTTTATATGAATATTTTAAGAAAGATATTCTTGATTTTGAGCCTAATAGTTTTCTTAATAAACAAATTGAACATCTTAAAGACACTATTATTTACAATTCTCTTTATCCTTTTCAACAAAAAGGCGTTTTAAGTTTAATAAAAAAATTACAAAAATATGATGGTGCTATTTTGGCAGATGCAGTCGGTCTTGGAAAAACTTGGCAGGCTTTGGCTGTTATTAAATATTTTGAGTTACAAGGTTTTAGAGTATTTCTTTTTTGTCCTAAGAAACTTGAGAATAATTGGAGAAAATATTTAGAAGGACACAATTCTAAATTTGAAAAAGATAAATTAAAATTTACAATTCGATTTCACACTGATTTACAGGGTGAGCGAATTAGTAGTTATGATGATAGATTTACACTTGAAAATCATTTTCAAAATAACCCTAAAGTACTTATTGTGATTGATGAGAGTCATAATCTTAGAAATGATAAATCAATAAGATATCAATTCCTTGTTGATAATATTCTTAAAAAAAATAAAGAAGTAAAAGTTTTAATGTTAAGTGCCACTCCAATAAATACAAAATTATTAGATATTAGAAATCAATTTAAACTAATAGTAAAGGGGGATGATAATGGATTTAATGAATCCGAGTTCAGAATTTCTAGCTTACAGTCTCTTTTTGCCTCAGCACAAAGAGATTTTAACGAGTGGCAAAAATCATCTAGTTCCAAAATAAGTGAATTTATTAATAAACTTCCGCAAGATTTCTTCTCTTTAACTGATTCAATTGTTGTTGCAAGAACAAGAGAATTCCTAAAAGGAAGAAAAGAGCTCGGTGAATTTGAATTTCCTGAAAAAGAAAAACCTGAAAATATTTTCATAAGTCCAAAAAATATTGGCAAGTTTAAGACATTTGAAGAAATTTTAGAATCTTTGGAAATTAATCTTACTGCTTATAAACCTGCTCAATATACAAAAACTGAACAATTTAAATCAGTATTAGAGGATGAAAGGCAACGTCAGAAGTTTTTAGTAAAAATGATGTATATACTTTTAATTAAAAGACTAGAGTCCTCTTGGTTTTCTTTTAAACTGACTGTTAAGAATATACTTGACCATCATCAAAACGCCTTAGATAAAGTTAATTTTTATATTCAAAATAACAAAGAGCAAGAAATAGATATTGATTTAGACAAGAATATAGAAGAAGATTTGGAAGAAACATCAGAGCAATTCTCTGAAATTATATTTGAAAATAAAGAGATAAATAACTTTACTATAGGTAAGAAAAATCCAATACCAATTTCAAGTATTATTGAGATTGATAAATTCAAAGAAGATTTAGAAAATGATATTAAAAAACTATCTGAACTGATTAATGAATTGGATAAAATAAATGAAATAGTTGAAAAAGAACCTAATTCAGAAAATAAATTTAAAAGTGTTGATGAGAAACTTGAGAAACTAATTGAATTAATAAATAAAAAACAAAATGAAAGTATTAATAAAAAAGTAATTGTTTTCTCTGTGTATAAAGACACTGCTTATTACTTATACAATCAATTGAAAAACCGAGGTTTTACTAGAATTGCTTTTATCTCTGGTGATGAAAGTAAAACTGATGATGGTTATAGTGGAAGAAATTTTGAGCCAATTTTAGAGAGATTCGCCCCTTACGCTAAGTTATTTCTTGAAAAAGATTGGTCAGTTTATTACAAAGAAGATGGAATTATTCCAATTACGGATTATGAAAAATGGAAAAGTTATATTTTTCAAAGAGATAAGAATGTCAAGGAAAAATTAGAAAAACCGATTGATATTTTGATTTCTACTGATTGCCTTAGTGAAGGTCAGAATTTACAAGATTGTGATTGTATAATAAATTATGACATTCATTGGAATCCTGTTAGACTTATTCAAAGGTTAGGAAGAATTGATAGACTTGCTTCACCTAACAAAAAAATCAAAGGTATTAACTTCTGGCCAGCAGATAGTTATGAAGATTTTTTAAATCTTCGTAGAAGAGTAGAAAGACGAATGGCTCTTTTAACAGTTATAGGTGCAGAAATTGAACCTAACATAACCTATAATTTAGAGAAAATTGCTAAAGAAAATCCCCTTCTAAGTCGGCAGGAAGAGAAAATGCTTGAACAATTACAAATAAGTTGGGATGATATTGAAGATAATAAAGAAGTATTTGGATTTGATAAATTATCACTTGAAAATTTCAGACAAGAACTTTATCAATTTCTATTAGACAGAAGTAAAGAATTAGAAAAAATTCCTAATGGCGTTTTCACTGGCTTTAAACAAAATTATGATATTATACCTAATACTTCTAAGTATGCAATTATTGCACTTATTGGGTACCCCAAAAAGAAACTTAATGAAGAAAATTCAAAATATGAAATTCTTCATCTTGTATATGCCGATGGAGATAATCCACCTAAATTCATTAATGATGTTGAAATTCTAAAAATACTTCAAGTGCATATTAATAATAAAAGATATGTTCCTGATGAAATAGATAAAATGAATCAACAAGAAATTAATACTTTAAGGGATATGTTAAGAATTTGGTTAAGATGGAAAGCGGAAAGTTCTTCGATAAAAACAATAGAAGAATTACTTAATCAAGGTATAAAAGAGCAAACAGTATATAAGGGAATTATATTTGAAGATCTATATAAAGAAGAGAATTTTGATTTAATAACCTGGTTTGTAATTAGTAGATAAACTTTTTGCTGCTTATTTGTAAAATATTTTATGAAAAATTTTTCATAGTAAAATTGCTTTTAATGTAATTTTGTAAAATTTTTTATAAAACTTGATTAGGTAAAAGTATATTTTATAACGGATTTTAATTTTCTATTAAAATAAAGTAATCTAATGAATCTTGATTATTTCAATAAACACGACCTATTCACTTCTTCTGAGGAATTTTTCAAGAATCTAAAAATTAAACTTAATTCTTCAACTAAGAACTCAATTCTATTAAAGGATATTCTAAAAGATTTCTACAAAGACAACGAAACGTTTAGAGCTGTTGGAAAAACTTATTTTATTGGATTCGTTGATGATAGTGTTTTTGAAGATTATTCTTCTCAGAAATATAACTTAGAAGAAGCCTTAATGAAATGTAATAACGATTACGAAGGTTTACTAATTTTTTCTTTAGAACTTAAATATCAACCTACCCGTAGTCAGATAACTGTATTAACTCGTGCTTTTAACCGTATAAGTTTGAAAATGCCAGTTGCACTTCTGTTGAAATATCATATTGGAAATGAAACATTTATATCTCTTTCAATTAGTGAGAGGTTTAAATATCTCCAAAGTTGGAGGCAAGGTGAAAAAGTAGGTAAAGTTATAATTCTAAAGGATATTAATACAAATAAAACTCACCCAGGACATATTAGAATACTCTTAGATTTAAAGAATCATAATGCTTCAAACTTTAACCAGTTTCATCAACGTTGGTTGCAAGTTTTAGATATTAGCTTACTTAATAAAAAATTCTTTCAAGAGCTTTCGAATTGGTATTTTACTGCAATGAATGAAGTCTCTTTCCCTGATGATTTAGAAAGAGATAGAGAAATTAGAAATGCCACAAATTTAATTCGCTTAATTACTCGAATTATCTTTATCTGGTTTATTAAAGAAAAAAAGCTTATACCTGATTTTCTCTTTGAAGAAGAGTTTATTGAAAAAATCTTAAAAGACTTTAATAAAGATAAACAATCACATAACTATTACAACGCAATTCTACAAAACCTTTTCTTTGGAACCTTAAATCAGAAAATGAATGAAAGAAAATTTGTTAAAGATGGAGATTTTATTACAAATAAAAATGAATACGGTGTCAAAAATTTATTTCGTTATTCTGAATTATTTAAAATTTCTGAAGAAGAAGCTTTAAATCTATTCAAGGACATTCCATTTCTAAACGGTGGTTTGTTTGATTGTTTGGATAAACCTAACGATGATGGTAAAATTCTTTATGTTGATGGTTTTAGCCGAAATTCAAAGAAAAAAGCAATAATTCCAGATTATCTATTCTTTAGCGAAGAGGAAGAAGTAGATCTAAACAAAGTTTACGGCACAAGAAATAGGAACTATACTTTTAAAGGATTAATAAATATTCTAAAAAGCTATAAGTTCACCCTAACTGAAAATACTCCATTAGAAGAAGAAGTTGCCCTTGATCCTGAGCTTCTTGGAAAAGTATTTGAAAATTTATTGGCCTATTACAACCCTGAAACACAAGCAACAGCACGAAAGCAAACAGGGAGTTTTTACACTCCGAGAGAAATTGTCGATTATATGGTAGATGAATCCCTAAAAGAGTATTTGAAACAATCACTTTTATCAGAATCAACTGAAAAATTAGAACTTAGAAATAATCAAATAACATTTTTGGATAGTGAAACTCGAGGAGGTCAATTAGAATTAGAAACTCCTGTTAAACCTAGTCGCTGGAAAGGCAAAGAAAAATTATTAGAAGAAAACCTTAATAAACTTTTTAGTTATGAACCTGATCAACCATTTGATAATCAAGAAGATGTTAATGATATAATTATTGCTTTAAGTAAATGTAAAATATTAGACCCAGCTTGTGGTTCAGGGGCATTTCCGATGGGTATCTTATTAAAAATGGTTCATATTCTCCAAAAACTCGACCCTCAAAATAAATTTTGGATAGAGCTTCAACGTAAAAAAGCTGTTGAGGAAACTGAAGAAGCTTTTAATCTTGGCAATAAAACTGAAAGAGATATCAGACTTGCGGAAATAAGCGATGTCTTTGAGAATAATACAAGTGATTATGGACGAAAGTTATATTTAATTGAAAACTGTATATATGGAATAGATATACAACCGATTGCAGTTCAAATTGCTAAACTTCGTTTCTTTATATCTTTGGTTATCGATCAAAAAATCGATGATAATAAAGAGAATCTGGGTGTAAGAAGCTTACCAAACTTAGAAACAAAATTTGTAGCTGCTAATACATTGATAGGTTTAGAAAAACCACGTCAAATAAAAATCAGAAATCTCGAGATTGAAAAAAAAGAAAAAGAATTAAAAGAAATTCGCCATAAGTATTTTGTCGCAAGCACACGAAAAGAAAAACTTTCACTTCAAAAGAAAGATAAAAATTTGCGCTTAGAAATAGCTAAAATGCTTGAAACTGACGGTTGGGATACTAAAGTTGCTTCCCAAATAGCTAATTTTGATCCTTATGATCAAAATACCTATACTGACTGGTTTGACTCCGAATGGATGTTTGGCATAACCGCTGGTTTCGATATTGTTATTGGAAATCCGCCGTATATCCAACTGCAAAAAGATAAAGGTCGACTGGCTAAACTTTACGAAAATAGAGGTTACCAAACCTTTGCCCGTACCGGCGACATTTATGCCCTTTTTTACGAAAAAGGTATACAATTGCTTAAATCGGAAGGGATACTCTGCTACATCACATCCAACAAATGGATGCGCGCAGGCTATGGAAAGAAATTGAGATCTTTTTTTACCGAACACAATCCATTATTGCTTATCGACTTAGGACCCGGAGTATTCGAAAATGCCACGGTAGATACCAATATTTTGATAGTACAAAAGAATAAGCCCACTAAAAGTACCACCGGCATCCCTGCAGGGGAAAAAAATCTCGGGCAGGATGCCCGAGGTACTATAGGTTTTCAACTCAGGGCAGTGACCTTGCAAAAGCAAAATGGAGAAATAGACATTGCGGCGCATGTGAAGCAGAATGGAGTGGTGCTTGAAAAACTTTCCAAAGACGCTTGGTTCATAGGCAGCAGTGCCGAGCAACGGCTCAAAGAAAAAATAGAGAGCATTGGCA